>NZ_JANZKV010000307.1 GCF_025060895.1 Stieleria sedimenti
AGACCGTCGCTCCGGGCCTAGAGACACCGGTGGCTGACGCCACCGATAGACACTGTTTCAACCTCTCCGGACATAGGGACACCGGTAGCTCACGCCACCGGCACAGACTCTGTCTGCGCGCCGGCCAAGAGGGCAAGGAGAACAGTGCGTCGCTATCGCTTGGGGATCGTCGGTGCGTTCGGTTGACCTTCGGCGATTTGCGGCGGCAAGAAGTTCTGGCGGGTGATCTCCCAGTTGGACGGCGGCTTCTTGGGGATGAAGTTGCCCATGAATTGCTGCAGCCCGGCACCGATGGCGTTTCGCTTGACGTCGCTGAACTCGTAGTGATCCCATTGCGGGGCTAGCTTTTCATGAAAATTCGGCGCGTACATGATCAAGACTTCGGGCTCGAACGTCGCGCTCAAGACGACTTGCACCATCTTGTATTGCGCTCGGTCTTCCTGCCGTTTCGGCCAGGCTTGAATCAAAAAGGTGTTGGCTTTCGGCGACGGTTTCAACGTCAACCAATAGCGTTGCTTGATCTCCTGGGCGTCCAAGTTGAACACAAAGGGCAATGGGCTGTTGAAGATCTGTTGGCCTTGCATCTCCGGCGGCAGCGTTTGCACGTTGCACTTCTTCTCGCCGCGATCGTATTCAATCAACTCCACCCCGTTGCAAACCCAGTACTCACCAAACTTATTGGGGTTCGGTCCATACTGCGGCTTGCCGTCCTTCATGCCTTTATAAAACATCATGCTGTCGACCCGGAACAAGCCCTTGTCCGGGTTGGCGTATTTGATTTCGCCTTCGGCCTTGTGCGCGTGGATTCCCGCCGGGGCGGCCATCAAATCAAAGTGCCAGCGTTCGAATTTGCATTCGAGCGTCTTGGTGCCTTGGCTTTGCGTTTGCCAAGCCAACAACACCTGGTCCAACTGCGCTTGCTGCTGGGGCGTCAAAGCAGGAAACGGCTGTTGTGCGGCGGCGGGTTGGCCACCACCGGCGACCGCTTGTTGGGCTCCCGGCTGCTGTGCCTCGGCCTGCCGGGTAAAGAACATCGGCGTGGTGAACAGACAGCCGATGATTGCTGCACTGAACCATCGAAATGCGCGGCAACGGTTCGTACAACCGATCCCGTGTTCGCCGTTCCTGTTTTGTTGGTACGTCTTTCCCATGGCCAGCGGCACCATCCTTGGAGTCATTGATTGGTCAATTCATTCGACAAGAACCGCGTCAAAGTCCGCGGCCGCTGGCGTTGTAGCAAGTCCGGACGCTCCGCAGAAAGTCGGATTTGCCCGGCGCCGTCAGTTTTGCCACTCGCAAAGGCGTTGCTAGCAATTGGTTTTAGAGATTCCGATTGATCCGGTCATGAGTGACGGGATAGATGGCCGATGACAGAAGAGAAGCGGGCTGCGCAGAGTTTGCGTTTGCCGGCGGGTGGAAATTGAAAGCAAGGTACGCAGGACCGCCCCGGATTGCGGGAGGGAGTCACATGTCAAAACGAACCGTCTCTTTGGACGCCCCATCGGGCAACGCTGCGAAGCATTTTTTAGCGGCAGGGCGCGAGCCCTCCGGCGTTTTGGCAAAGATGAAGGACCGGAGGGCTCGCGCCCTGCTGCTAAAACCTCAAGAAACACATGGGGAAAATGCGTCACAGCGTTGCCCATTGGGTCTGTCACGTCGTTGGATACTGACCGCTGCAGCCGGCGGTGCGATGGCAGGACTTCGCTGGGCGGCACCGGGCTGGGCGACCGAGCCGCAGACCCCGGTCGCGGCCGGGTTGTCGGCAAAACCAGCGGTTGAACGAGTGACGCAGGTGGTTGAAAGTCAAATGATTCGGCTCGAGCCAGTCAGTTCGGATTTCGGCAGAACGATTGTCCGAGCGATCGCATCGGACCCGCGAGGCGAGTTGATCGCGGTCGCCGGCGATGATCATGCGATTCGAATCATGGACACGGCGCGGTTGGAAGTCCGCGCGACGCTGCAGGGGCACACGGACATGATTCAAACGTTGCATTTTGATCCCGCCGGCAATCGGTTGGTTTCGGCGGGCAACGATGGACAATTGATCATTTGGAATCGCGACGCAGATTTCGGTGTGATCCAGCGAATGCAGGGCACGCCGGCGCTGGCTTGTGTTCGTTTCTCGCCGGATGGTCGACAGATCGCCGCGGTCGGTTTCGAAAACAAAGTTTATCTGTTCACTCGCGGGAAACGCGCGGACCAACCCCAGGCGGAATGCGACTGCACCGACCTGCGTGCGGTTGACTATTCCGGCGATGGAAAGCTGTTGGCGGTCGCCGGACGCAGCGGCGATCTTCACTTGTTTGACCGCGCGACCAACAAACTGATCGACGACTATCAGATCCACACCGGTCGCATTCACGATTTGAAATTCAACGCGTCGTCGCCGGTCGTGGTCACCACAGGCGAAGACGGCTACGTCGTGATGTTTGATACCGACATCAAACGACCGATTGGTCGCATCGCCGTCACGACGGGCAAACTGTTTTCGGTGTGCATCTTGGATCGCGAACACCTGGCCGTCGCCGGCAGTGACAACATGATCCGCATTGTCAACGTGACGCTCGGTCGTGTCGTTGAAGAGCTGCGCGGGCACACCGGATCGATTGCCGCATTAGCGTCCAGCGGCGACGCTCTGTTTTCCGGCGGCTATGACGCAACACTGAAACGATGGGACCTGGGCGGATTAAAAGCTGGCCGGGAACGCATCGCCGAACGCAACAACCCGATCGATCGATAACGCAGACATCACCTTGAGCGGTTCTTTCACGCCGGGGGAGCGGCGAAAGCATCGACAACAACCGCTTGTGACCAGAGCAGAAACTCGGAAAAGCCCCCTTTTCCACTCGTACAGGCACATGGAGGTGCCGCGCTCGTGATTTGGAAACCCAAACGAATTCGCCGTTCATCACGGAAGCAACCGTCGGAAGTCAAGCGTCGTGCGCCTCGGCCACAACACTTGGAGCGACGTGAATTGCTGGCCGCTGATCCGATTCACGTCGGAGTCGTGTATCTGGAAACGGACTATCTGGAATCCGACAACGACGTGGGCAGCGATTCCCAGGGCGATCGTTTCATTCTGTCGTTCACCGGAGGCGCTGCGGACACCGAGTTGCAGCAACTGCGGATTAGCACCGACAAAGACGGCGATGGCATCTCCGTCGGCGATCCGATCTTTGACACCCAAGTCGGCGGCCGCGGAAAAAGCAACGCGCATGATTTCCAGATCATCAAGATCGAAACGCTCGACGGCCGTATCGCAACGGCGGAAGCCACGGTCGCCGATGGCGGGCAAGAGTTGGTCTTGAACCTGCAGAACTTCCGCGCCGGCGATCGATTGGAATTCACGATCGACGTCGACGAAGTCCTCCGCAATTCGCTGGATCTGGCCGTCTTCAACGATCGCTTGGACGTGATCACGTCGGGGCAGGAGTTTCAGGATTCGATTCTGGAAGCCGTGTTTGAAGCGCCGCACTATGAATCCGCCACCGCCGACGCGATCTTTTTAAATGATTACGGCGCGCCCCATCTGCAGCAGGGACTCAATTTGCCGCCGGACGAAGGCACCGGTCCGGACAGTCGCCCCAACCGTAGCGCCGCGGCGGTCGCCACAACCGCTCAAACGCCCAAGCCGGTTTCGATCAGCGGTGGCGTTTGGCTGGACAACAACTTGGACGCGATCTGGCAAGACGATGAGATCGGGCTCGCAGACGTCGAGTTGGCACTGTACGCGGCCGGTCTGAATGGCCAATATGTGGACACCGGACACCGAGTCCAAACCGACAGCTCCGGGGCCTACGAATTCGGGCGATCACTGAACCTGATGCCGGGGCAATATCGTGTGGCGCAGCGGCAACCCGACGGGTTGTTCAGCGTCGCCGCAGTTCCCGGGTCGGTTGGCGGTCAGGCGACGGGCGTGGTGACCAGCCTCGATGTCTTGTCGGCGATTCAAATTCCGCTCGGGGATACCGATGCGATCGAGATGAACTTTGCCGAAGCAGCACCGGCGGCGATCGGCGGATCGGTGTACCGCGACGACAACGACAACGGCGTCCGCGACCCGGGCGAAGAGGGGATCTCCGGCGTCACGGTACGGCTGGTTCCGATCGATACCATTGCGGCCCAAACCGTCAGCACGGCGATCACCGATGCCTCCGGAGCCTATTCGTTCGACGGGCTTGCGCCGGGGGTTTATGAAATCATCGAGGTGACCCAGCCGGTCGATTTTGTCGACGGGACCGATGCGGCAGGCACCATCGACGGGCAGATCGTCGGGGCGGCGGTGAACCCGGGCGACCAGATCCGCGACATTCGTTTGGACGGCGGCGACGTCGGCATCGATTACAACTTTGGCGAACTGGCGCTGGGTGAGCTTTCGGGTTATGTGTTTTTGGCTGCGCCGGGCGAAGACTGCGACGGTGCCCACACACCGGGGACCGATCAGCCGCTCGGTGGTGTGATCGTCGAATTGCAGACTCCCGATGGAAACGTGATCTCACGCGTGACAACGACGCCGATGGGGCATTACAGCTTCGACTCGGTCGCTCCGGGCACCTACCGCATTGTGCAGTACACGCCGTCACATCTGCTGGACGGTGCCTCCCATATCGGCACCATCGACGGCATCCACAGTGGAACGGCGAACGACGGAACGATGATCCAGAACATCATGCTGACGCCCGGCGGCGTCGGTGTGGAATACAATTTCTGTGAAATCGCCCCCGTCTCGCTTTCCGGCTACGTCTATCACGACCAATCCAACGATGGGCGGCGAGATGCTGGCGAAGCCGGTATCGGCGGCGCGATCGTGACGTTGATCGGCGAGGACGGCCAGATCGTTGCGACGACGGCGACCGACAACGAGGGGCGGTACGAATTCAACGACCTGCCACCGGGTGTTTACGAAGTCCGCGAAACACAGCCGAATGGATTCTTGGATGGAATCGACTCGGCAGGACGCGTCGACGGCGTCGCGGTCGGCCATGCGTCCGACGACTGGATTCGACTGATCGATCTTCCGCAAGGCTTGTCGGGCACGGAGTACAATTTCGGCGAACTCTTGCCCGCATCACTCTCGGGACTGGTGCACGCGGACCTGGATGGCGACTGCGTTCGCGATGAAAACGAAGTCGGCTTGGCCGGCGTGATGATTCGGTTGTTCGATGAAAACGGAACCGAAGTCGCGTCGGCGGTCACCAACGCGGAAGGCATCTATCGATTCTCTGATTTGATGCCCGGTCGCTACACGGTCGTGCAAGACCAACCAGAAGGCTACTTTGACGGCGGATCGAAACCCGGATCCGAAGGCGGCGTGGCGGACGAGAACCTGATCAGCGAGATCGAGTTGGAATCCGGCACGGTGGCAACGGACTACGATTTCTGTGAAGAACCGCCGACGAGTCTGGCCGGCTCGGTGCACGTCGACAGCGACGGCGATTGCGTCCGCGACGAAGACGAACGTGGCATCGCCGGCGTCACGATCGAACTGCGTGACGCAAGCGGGGCGCGCGTCGCGACGACAACCACCGACGAAAACGGCGACTACCGCTTTGACGGGCTGCGCGGCGGCGACTACAGCATCTTTGAAGTTCAACCGGCAGGCTATCTGCAAGGCGGCCAGACGCTCGGCAGCGCCGGCGGTGTCATCTTGGGCGTCGACTTGATGTCCGTTTCGCTGCAACCGGGCCAGGCCGCGGTCGACTACCTGTTTTGCGAATACGAACCGGGCACGCTGTCTGGAACGGTCTGGAGTGACAGCGACCAGGATCAGATTCACGATAACGACGAAGACCCGATCGGCGATGTGACCATCAAGCTGATCGACGAAAACGGCGTCACGTTGCGAACGACGATGACCGACGTGCAAGGTCGCTACGTTTTCGACCAACTGCCGCCGGGTGTCTACAGCGTCCGCCAGACGCAACCGGCGGACTACTTTCACGGCGGCCAACTGATCGGTGACCGGGGTGGCGTTGTCGCCGAAGAGGACTTGATTGCGGGCATCAACATCGGCAGCGGGGTCGATGCGTCCGATTACAGTTTCCCCGAAATCCCACCGGCGACGATCTCGGGGTTCGTTTTCATCGATGGTGACGTGATTGAAACGGAAGACCCGATCGCGGCGGAGGATTTGCGTCAGTATCGCAACGGAGTGTTCAGCAGCGACGATACGCCGATTGCAGGGGTCCGAATTGAGATTCGTGACGCCGACGGCGGCCGACTGAACGATGACGCATTCTTGTCCGGGGACGCCTCGGAGCATTCTGTCGTGATCACCGACAGCGAAGGAGTCTACGTGTTCACGGGACTGCGACCGGGCACCTACACCCTGTTCCAATCACAACCCGCGAATCTGACCGATTCGATCGACACGCCGGGCACGACCGGGGGCTTGGCGGTCAATGCGGCGGATCCATACACCGACGAACAAGCTCAGCTGATCGCATCCATCGAAGCCGCTCAATCTTTCGACGCGTTGTTGTCGATCAGCGTCGGCGCCGGAATCGAATCGCAGCACAACAATTTCAGCGAAGTTGTCATTGAAATTGTATTGCCACCGCTGGAGCCGCCTGTCGATCCGCCCGAATTGCCTCCGCCGTCCGATATCCTGCCGATCCCGGAAACGGTACGCCCCTCCGCCCCACCGCCACCGATCGAATCGTTTGACACCAAAACGATTTCGTTCAGCGTAGGCGAGGTCGCAGAGCGAACGGTGCCGCGTTTCATCGGCGAAGTCGACGCGGTGACGTGGCACCTGAGTGTGATCAATGGCGGTTACCCCCGAGGCACCGTCGCTTCGGGTAACCAATTCAAGGAAGTCGCGATGAAGCGAATGAGGCAGAATTGGTCCGAAGGTGACCACGCCGAAGGCGCTTGGAAGTTGTTGACGATCGAGGGCGAAGTTCGGCAAGAGAGCAAGCAGATGACGCTGGGAGCCGAAGACGCTGTCGCGTTGGTCGGCGATTTCAACGGCGACGGACATGACGAAGCTGCGGTGTACGTCGCGGGTCAATGGTTCGTCGATCTGAACGGCAACGGAGTCTGGGACGAGGGTGACCTGTGGATCTTGCTGGGGACGGCGATGGATCAGCCGGTCGTCGGCGACTGGGACGGTGATGGCAAAGACGACATCGGCATCTTTGGACGAAAGTGGGAACGCGACCTTCATCGCGTCAAATTGGACGCCGGCTTGCCGGATCCGTCCAACCGTTCGCGACGCTACCTGGAAAACCGCAAGACGCTCGGTTTGGTGTCGGCAAAACTGCGTGGCGAAGATCGCCCACGGAAGCTGCAGCGGGGTAGCGATGGCGAACTGCGGGCCGATGCGGTCGACCATGTTTTCCAATTCGGCGAAGACGTGGACACACCGGTTGCCGGTGATTGGAACGGCGACGGAATCGACCAAATCGGAACCTTCCGCGGTGGCACCTGGGTGTTGGATGCCGAAGGCGATGGACGTCGCAAAGCCGGTGAAACCACCTTTGACTTTGGCCAGCCCGGTGATCGTCCGGTCGTCGGCGATTTCGATGGGGACGGGATCGATGAAGTCGGTGTGATCCGCGGCAACACCTGGATCATCGACTCCGACAACAACGGCAAAATGACCGCCGATGATCTGCGAATCGAACTGCCGCCGGGCGACGCCGACGCCCAACCGATCGTCGGTGACTGGGACGGCGACGGCAAAGACGAACCGGGTTACTACCACCGGGCGGGGTGAGGTTAGGTTTCAGGTTTCAGGTTTCAAGTTTCAAGTTTCGGAATTTCCGCCTTCAGACGATGTCCGAGATTTTCTTGTCACCCATTTTCTTGTCTGACACTTTTCATTTCAAAATCCATTTTTCTGCCAACTCCCAATTCCCAACTGTCTTAAAACTTGAAACTTGAAACCTGAAACATAGAAACCTCGCCGTGGTGTTGTGTGGACCTGTGTTGCGAAAAGGCAACGCGTCGGTCGTGCGTGATCAACGCCTGATTGGCGTCAATGCGAGGCTTTATCGGATCTTATCGGCATCGGACGAGGGGACGCCGTGTTCGGCACGGATTCTGCATTGGCGAGACTGCACTTCTCGCGTCTCGTCCTTCGATTGCAGTCAACCGCCGATGCATTGCGTTACCCTTGCCGACCTCGCCGCCACGCTGTCCCAGCACGGACCTTCTTTACTGGAGTTGCGCCCGCGTGTTCCGTCCGCAACGATCATGCGTTACTGGACGGCCTCTCGCTCTCGCCATGAACTGTGGCACCGTGTGATGTCTCGTTATCGAGACGCCAAGAACGCAGGGAACTATGGGCGACTGGCGGACTGGTGGTCCGAGCATCGGGTGGTTCTCGAAGAGATCCTGGTTTCCGAACTGTTGACCCGCGTCGTGGCAGCGATCGGGGCGGAGACGGCGGCGACCGACGGCGCCGAAAACCATGAGAGCCACGAAAGTCTGGCCGCGGTCACGCACGGGATCTATCTGGGACAAATCGAAGCCAGCAATCGAGTGGCCCAAATCATCTTGGAATCCTGCGGTGCCCGTGTGGAAGACACCGTGCGTCTGAATCGATTGCGATACGGGGTCGAGCGCTGGACGGACTGGCTGATCGGCCGCGTCAGCGTGCATCGGGATCGATCGTTTCAATACAGCATCGACGCGGAACGATCCAAAACGTTCTACGACGAGGTTCGCGAGGGTGCCTCATGCACTCACCGAGACACCACGACGTGGTTGATGAATGCGGCGATGCGCGAGATGTTGGTCCGCCGCACCAGTGAAAACTCGGCGTTGGCCCACGCCAACCACGAAGTCGCCTCGGCCGCCCTGGCTCTGTTTCGGCCCGAGTTGTTTGACGACTATGGTGTACCGAAATCCGTTTGGTTGCACCGACTGCAAAAGGACGCCGCCAAGCTCAAGCCGTTTGACTTCGCAGGGGTCGGCGGTTGATAGCCGTTGATCGATCAGTCGTCGCTCGCCAAAATCTCCACACGCCCGGCGTGGCTGATCAGATCCAGGCCCGGAGGCGGCAAGAGGTCAGGCTGACATGTGCGGCGAGATGAAATGACGAATATGCCCACGGATGGCAGCGCGAACCCACGGATTTCTGGCACCCTGTCATCCGTGGGTTCGCGCTGCCATCTGTGGTTATTTTTTTCGATGGTTAAGCCTGATTAAATTGCTGGAGTACTTTGTCCAGTCAGTGTTGGCTGGCTGAAAGCGCATCTCACTGATTTCCGATCAACCGTCTACGAGGTGCGACCTGAAAACTCGGGTTTGGTGTCGACTAAGATTTCGAGAATGTCTCGGCGCATTTTCGGGGTCAGGTGTTCGAAGTCCGGTGAATCGTCTCGGCCTTCGAGGATCGCAAACAAGCGGGCGACGACTTGTTCGCGGACCTGCTTCGGCAACGCATCGAACGCGGGCGAATGGATCAGGTAGCTGCACGGGTACTTGAACAGTCGGGTTTGTAAATCAAAGTCGCGGAGTGATCGACCGCGAGAATCTTTGATCCCTCGCGATGCGAATTCCGCTTCGAAATCCGACGCTCCCTTCACCGCGTCGGTCAACTGGAACTCGTCGACCATCAGCAGATAGCGCAACACACGGTCGGCCGACGCTACGATCCGTCGCTGAGCACTTTCGCTGATATGATCCTTCGGCCGCTCCAGCAATTCATTCATCTGATAGGACTGGTACAGGGCCTGGCGAGTTTCGTAGTTGGCTGCCGCGATCGCATTGTGCATTTGCGTTTGGTGTTCCAGTACCATCAAGGCCACGATGTCGCTGTGCGGCGCGATGTAATCGTCGGTGTCGATGTATTCGTCCAGGTCGGATTGATTCGCGCCGGGATCACGATCGAACGTGTATTCATCGCCTTCACAAATCGTGTTGCCCATGTGACGCATCGCGCCATGTTTGCCGGTGACGTACCAGCCGCCCCAGCGCTGTTCGAAGGGGCTGGTGTGGTCGGTCAGGAACGTGCCACTGCCCAACTTGGGACGGCCCGCGGGGTCCGAGAAGACACTGCGGATCAAGTAGCCGGGAACCCCCTGCGTGCGACTGGAGGCGTGGCAGGACAAGCAGTTGCCGCGGTCACGAACGAACGACGGCTGGTCGTCCCGATCGGACTGTTTCAGGGTGTAAAAAATCGCACCCTGGTTGGCATCGGTCGCGGCAAACTCGAGCACGTCACCGTTTTGGCAATAGCCGACATAGACGTCTTCGTTAAAGTAAAGTGCGCGGGGCCGCCGTGGAGAAATGCGATGCAGTTGCAGACTGGTCTTGGAAAACACCAACGTTTGAGAGCTGGCCGGGACGTCCAGTGCTTCCAGCACCGATTGCAGGTACCCGAACTGGTCGTCGTAGCGGAGCGTCGTTTCGCCGGATTCAAGTTTCTTAGACAGTCGGGCGACCGGGTCATTGACCTCCGCATCGAGATAATTGATCGGCTCGCGTTCGAAATTACCCTGCTGTGCGAACGAATCGGAGACGCAGAACGTGGTCGTGAGAACGGTGACCAGAACGGCGATGGCACGCCGAGGACGCATTGACAATCTTCTGCGACACACGGGAAACTCCCTACAAACGTGAAAACGTGGCTTTCATCAACCCACTGCTACTTTGTCCGAATCGAAAATTGGCAAAGCACCGAGCCACCGATCAGGGTATATTTTAACATTCTGCACGTCAATGTGCACTATTTCGTCGTTTCCGTTTTTCGGGCAAATTCATGCTTTCCAAAACCGCCGAATACGCCCTTCGCGCCGTCGCTTGCATGGGGGGACAACCTGGGGAACCCGCCTCGGCGGACCGCCTGGCCGAGCAGACGAAGGTGCCGCGTCGCTATTTGACCCGCGTGCTCCAGGATTTGGCCGCGGCCGGTCTGGTGCGATCGCGACCTGGGCCGGGAGGCGGGTATGAACTGAGCCGCTCGACCGACGAGTTGACGATTCTGGACGTGGTCAACACGGTCGCCCCGATCGAGCGGATTCGCCGCTGTCCGCTGGGGCTGAAGTCGCACCACAAGCTCTGTCCGCTGCACGCCGAACTCGACAAAGCCTACGCGGCGACCGAAGCCGCGTTTGCCGGCGTGACGATCAAAGCGCTCGTCGAATCGACCAGCGAGATCATCCCGCTGTGCGAATCCAAATAGTGGCGTAAGCTTCCAGCTTGCGATCCCAGCCAGTGGAGTAAGCTTCCAGCTTGCGATCCCAGCCAGTGGCGTAAGCTTCCAGCTTGCGATCCGGAAGTCACGCACAGCGTGACCTACACCGCTTGAGCCGCCTCCGCGATGTCTTTGAGCATCGCGTCGAAGGCTTCCGATGGTTCGATCTCGGCGTCGATCGTCAGCGCCAACAGTGGCCGCTTGGCGATCCGGTCGGTCTGCAACTTGACCAAATCTTTTTGCGTGCAGACCAGATACAACACGTCATCCAAACGGTCGGCCCAGCGATTGAGTTGCTCGATCGTGTCGCGATCGTATTGGGCATGATCCGGCAGCACCTTTTCGGCGACGACTTCGGCGCCCACGTCTTCGACGGTTCGGCGGAAGGCGGCGGGATTGCCGATGCCGCTGATCAATGCCACACGCTGACCGCCCAACGCGTCGACGGGCGTACGTTGATCGGGGTGCTGCAGCAAACCGCTTGGTCGATGATTCGAACGCAGGACCAACAGGTCTCGATTGCACAAACGGATCGTCTCCATCACCGCCGCAATGTCTTCTTCGGCGACTTGATCACACCGCGTCAAGATCGCGACATGCGCGCGCCCCAAGCTGGCGATCGGCTCGCGCAACAATCCGCGGGGCAACAGGTGTCCGTAACCGAACGGGCACGTCATGTCGATCAGGACGATGTCCAGGTCACGATGCAGCCGGCGATGTTGGAATCCGTCGTCCATCAGAATCAGTTGCGATTCGAGTTCTTCGACCGCGATCCGGGCGGCCTCGACGCGATCGGGGTTTTGCACCTGGGGGACGTCGGGCAACCGTTGGTGCAACTCGGCGGCTTCGTCATTTTCATCCGCATCGCCTCGACCATAGCCGCGCGAAACGATCGCCACGCGGACGCCGTGCTTGCGGAACCGCCTTGCCAAGTCAGCGACGATGGGGGTCTTTCCCGTTCCACCGGTCGTCAGGTTGCCGATACTGATCACCGTCGCGTCGCAGCGTTGGACGCCGTGGCCTTGGTCGAAGCGGCGATTTCGCCGCGCCACGACGATGGCGTAGGGAACCGCCGCGGCCGAGAACCCGGCTCGTATCAGCCCGGCGAACAGACCGCGACGTCGGCCGCTCATGATCGATCGATAATCCAACGCGGATGACTGAGGGTGTTGGCGGAGCGGGAGTCGGGAACGGGTTGGGCGACGCGTTTAGGGGTGACGCAGATCTTAGCGGGTCGCGACCGTCTTGAAACAGCCTGCCAGGAGGGTGACTTTAAACACCGCGTGAAATCCCGCGATCAGTCGGGTTGCCGAATCCAGTGGCGGGGACGCTCGGCGGCACCGCTGCCGGCCTGGTCGTCCGGGGGCGGCAGTTGCGACAGCACCGAGAAGTCACCGGATTGGGTGATTCGAGGGGGTTGACCGTGCGCCGCCGAGCTTGCCAGTTGGGCGCCGGGAGGGTTGGCGGAGGCGACCGATTTGGGTGCGGCGGCGTCAGCCAGCGAAGGGAGCTCGCCGATCGCATTCTGGTAGACCCATTGTTTGCCATCGGGGGAGATGGCTGCGGGAGGGACGCTATCGGTGTGCAGCCCCGCGATCGATTGATCCACGTACCGGGTCTCGGCGAATACGCGTTCCAGTTCGGCCAGCCGCTGCGTTTCCTCGGGGCTGGTTGATTGATCGGCGACCGCTGCGGTGGCGTTGAAACGGTTTTCGTAGAAGGGGTCTCGATCCACCGGCACGGCCAGATCCTGGTAGGTGAGCGGCAATTGTCGCGGTTGGGTCGACCGTGCCGGTGGCGAATAGTCCGTCCGCGGGTCGTAGACGACGGGGACTTGGACGTCTTCGGTCACCTCTCGGACCAGCATCTCGATCGACGCGTCGTCGAAGGGATCGGACTTGGTTTGCTTGGCCACATCGTCGATGGCGGAGGCATCGGGCAGCGTTGGCTTGCGAAACGGCAGTGAGAAGAGGATCCCGCCGCCCAGAATCAGAATTCCGAGAGAGGTGCGTCGCACGCGAAAACCTGGGGCTGGAGAGGAAACGGAGAGGACTCACCGCCGGAGCGGGTGAGGTTGGGCCAGTTTCTTCCATGATGGTCAAGGCGCTTCGTGCGATTGAATCCTTTCGTCACGTCCGACACCTGCGGTCCAGCCTGGTCGGGTATTTCCGCCGGAGGATCGAAGCCGCCCCCCGGTCCTGACGGTTGGGAAAACAGTGCGGCATCGGCGAGGGCTGTGCCCTACGAAAAACGGCTCGCCGATGATACGCTTTCCCGTTTCACACACGCCCCCTGTTTGAACAGAGCCATGGAAGCTGGGATTGTCGGATTGCCGAACGTTGGCAAGAGCACGCTTTTTAACGCGTTAACGAGCTCGCAGGCCGCCCAAAGCGAGAATTACCCGTTTTGCACGATCGAACCCAACGAGGGGATCGTCAACGTTCCCGACGAACGTTTGGGGCGGATCACGAAGTACATCGTTCCCCAAAAAACGATCCCGGCCGCGCTCAAGTTGGTCGATATCGCGGGGATCGTCAAAGGTGCCAGCGACGGCGAAGGTTTGGGCAATAAATTCCTCAGCCACATTCGTCAGGTCGACGCAATCGTGCAAGTCGTACGCTGTTTTGAAGACGCCGACGTGATTCACGTCTCGGGCGCAGTTGACCCGCTGGCCGACATCGACACGATCGAAACCGAACTGGTTCTGGCGGACCTTCAAACCCTGGAAAACGCCCTCGCCAAAGCCCAGCGGACGGCCCGCAGTGGCGACAAAGAGGCGAAGATTCGGGTGGTGGCGATCGAAAAATGCAACGCGCATTTGGAATCGGAGCAGCCCTTGCGAACGCTGAATTTGACCGAACCGGAAGCCAAAGCGATTCACAGCTTTGGATTGATGACGGCCAAACCGATCTTGTACGTCGCCAACGTGGACGAAAACGACTTGGAAGGAAACGATCCGCTGGTGGACAAGGTTCGCCAGCACGCCGAGACGTCGGGTGCCAACGTGGTCTGCGTCAGCGCGAAACTGGAAGCCGAATTGGCGGAGCTGGACGACGCCGATCGCGATGAAATGTTGGCCGATGTGGGGCTCGAAGCGCCGGCGCTGAGCACGATCGCGCAGGCCGCCTACAAGACCTTGGGGTTGCAAAGCTACTTCACCGCGGGCGAAAAAGAGGTCCGGGCCTGGACCATCCCCGTCGGTGCGACCGCTCCCCAGGCCGCCGGCGTGATTCACAGCGACTTCGAAAAGGGGTTCATTCGCTGCGAGGTCTACACCCTCGACGACTTGGAAACCTACGGCAGCGAGAAAGAAATTCGCCAAGCCGGTAAACTACGCGTGGAGGGGAAAGACTACGTTATGCAAGACGGTGACATTTGTCATTTCCTTCACAAAATCTGATTCGGCCACCCTCAACCACGAAGCTCTTCCGCTCAGGTATTCATGAATAAAATGTTGATTCCCATCCTCTTTGCCCTCGGCACAGCAGTCTTCTGGGGCTGCTACGGACCAACCATTGGAAACGCACAGGCACCGCGGATCGACGGGAAACCGTTGCTGCCGCCCGACGGCTGGACGCCGTTCAAGCCTTACGTGTTCATCGGGATCGCGTATTTGGTGATCGCGATTGCCGGCGGGTTGGCGATGATGAAATTCAAGGGCGACAGTTTCGACTACTTCGCGCCTGTCCCCGGAGTCGAGGGGGCGTCGCATTTTTTGACGGCCAAATGGGGATTCTTGGCCGGCTCGCTCGGGGCCTTCGGTGCGCTCTGTCTGACGACCGCGATGATGACCAGCCGCGGCAATGCGTTGTTAGTGATGCCGATCGTTTTCGGCGGTGCCGTTTCGGTCACGGCAATCGTTTCGATCATCAAACTGCGCGGCCATGGCCCCTTGGAAATTAACCCGTTTTTGTGGGTCGGGATGGGCTTAACCGTCGTCGGTGTCGTCCTGGTGGCGATGAACACGCCGCACGGTCACGCGCCCAAAAAGGCGGTCGTCCCGGCCACCGAGTCGATCGCAACGGCCGATGCTGTCGACCCCGAGAAACCGGAATCCGCGGAAACGTTGTGAGATGAACGCTTCACCGACCGAATCACGCGACCGAGTCGAAGCCATTGACCATCAAGTCGCGCATCTTTGGATGGTGCGAACATTCCTCAAGCACGCCGACGAAGCGGAAGACGACGAAGAACTGCGGAGTGTCGTCAGAGACATTTACGACTTCATTTTGGCGGTCGGGCCGATCGACGACGTCCAGGAGGACGCGGTCTATCTGAAAATGGCCAAAAAGAAACTCTCCAAGCTCCGTAAAGCCACCGAGTTGTACGAGGAGATTCAACCCGAAGTCAGCGGACACACGAACTTTGTGATGGCCGCCAAGTCACTCCGCCTAGCACTCGATGCCATCACCAAGATCGTCAATCCACCCGTGGCGTAAGCTTCCAGCTTGCGTTCCCAACCAGTGGCGTAAGCTTCCAGCTTGCGACCCCAACCCGTGGCGTAAACTTCCAGCTTGCGACCCCAACCCGTGGCGTAAGCTTCCAGCTTGCGATCCCAGCCAGTGGCGTAAGCTTCCAGCTTGCGATCCGTTGGCCGAAGGCCAACGGAGTTCCTGACGCCAACCTCGCTCGATTCCCCAACCATCACGGCCCCTTCCTTGCCCGATTCCAAATCCAAGACGAAAGACTTTATCGATCCGACGTTTCTGTTTCGGTTTGAAGTCGAGATTCGTAAAGCGGATTTGGAATGGACCTCCAAGGGCCTGAAACTTCCCGAGAGTTGCCGGATGCCATCGTTCGGGGCGCTCGGCGGACGCAAGGTGTTTGCCGATGTTCGTCTCGGCTGGTCCGAAGACGGGATCGGGGTCCAGATCCTGGTCAATGGAAAGCGGCAAGTGCCCTGGTGCCGCGAGACGCGACTGGATGAAAGCGATGGCTTTCACTTGTGGTTGGACACGCGATGCAGCCCCAACATCCACCGCGCGACACAATACTGCCACCGTTTTCTCTTCATGCCAGCCGGCGGTGGACCGAGACGCGAACGACCGATTGCGTCCCTGATCGAAATCCACCGTGCCCGCAGCAACCCCAAGTCGATCGCGGCCGACGCGTTATCGATCAAAGCGTTCGCGCGTCACGACGGCTACGAGTTGTGCGGCCTGATCCCCAGCACCGCACTGACCGGATTTGATCCATCCGATCAATCACGCCTGGCGATCTACTACGCCGTGATCGATCGCGAACTCGGCTGGCAAACGCTCGGCGCCGGCCCCGAATACCCGGTCACCGAAGACCCCAGCCTGTGGGCCGACGCGGTGCTGATTTAGTTGGCAGTTGGCAGAAAAATGATGGGCAGAAAAATGGACGATGAAAGGGGACGAGTCAGACAAGAAAATGGGTGACAGGAAAATGTCGGACATCGTCTGAAGACGGAAATACTGAAACTTGGAACCTGAAACTTGGAACCTGAAACTTGGAACCTGAAACTTGGAACCTGAAACTTGGAACCTGAAACTTGGAACTTGGAACTTGGAACTTGGAACTTGAAACTTGAAACCTAAAACTCCCTCCCCGAAGGTCTCACCGTGAAGTTTCCGCTGCTGGTCGCCCTCTGCTTTTGTTTCGCATCGATCGCTGTCGCCGACGGCCCCGCCGATAATCTCGCGGACTCGGTTCGGCCGATCCCGCCGGTGGGCGAGGACTTGGATGAAGCACCGTCCCAACAACTGATCGACCAATGCCAGGCCATCCGTCGGGCTTGGGGTGAATTGCTAGGACGCGCCGAAGAAAAAGCTCGTTCGGGAAACAAGTGGCAACGGGCACAGCATCAGCAAACGCTCCAGAGGCTGTCGGAGTTGACGCCAGAAATCCTGGTCTTTCCCCGCGCGGTCGAACTCGCGCTGGAATTCAATCAGTTTTATCAACCGAACGATTTCAACAACGCCGTCTCGCTGCTGGAGGAGGCAAAACGTCGGATCGATGTCGCCGGCGTGACGCCGCAATGGAGTCGGGTCGTGGGAATCGGTGACGGAGAACACCAGCAACTGATCATCGGAGGATACCGATCCAAGATCGATCGATCGTACCAGCCCTACGCGGTGGTCGTGCCCGCCGGGTACACACACGGTGACTCGCGGCCGCGACGATTGGACATCTGGTTTCACGGTCGTGGTGAAACCCTGAGCGAAGTCAGTTTCTTGGCCAAAGGACGCACCTCAGCCGGTCAATACACTCCCGCCGACACGTTTGTCTTGCACCCGTATGGTCGCTACAGCAATGCGTTCAAGTTTGCCGGCGAAGTCGACGTGTTGGAGGCGCTTGAACACGTCCGCGACCACTTGCCCCTCGACCCGTCTCGCACCAGCGTACGCGGTTTTTCCATGGGCGGCGCCGCATGCTGGCAGTTTGCGACCCATTACGCCGATCGCTTTTTTGCCGCTAATCCCGGTGCGGGGTTTTCCGAAACGCCTGAGTTCTTGAAGTCGTTTCAAGGCGAAGACCTTTCGTCGACGCCGGATCACCAGCGGACGCTTTGGCGACTCTACGATTGCCCCCACTGGTCGCGTAACCTGGTGCACTGTCCGACCGTCGCCTACAGCGGAGAAATCGATCGCCAGAAACAAGCGGCGGATGTGATGCAGGCGTCGTTGGCCCAACACGGTATCGAGATGGTGCACGTCATCGGGCCGCAAACCGCGCACAAAATACACGAGGACTCGAAGCTCGAAATCGAAGCTCGGATGAATGCTCTGGCCGCATCGGTCCAGCCGACGGTGCCACGTTCGATCGATTTCACGACGCAGACGTTGCGGTACAACCGCATGCATTGGGTCAATGTTGACGGATTAAAAAAACATTGGGAAACCGCACGCGTTCAGGCGAAACTGGTCGATGCGGACGGTCAGACACGCATCGCGGTGCAGACCGCCAATGTGACGCACCTGCGGTTGAACTTTGGCCCCGGACAGTGGCCGGGACTTCTGCCCGAGCGTCCCATCGTCGTCATCGACGGCTCCGAATGCCAAACGCCAGCGGTGCGATCGGATCGGTCTTGGAACGCGGAATTCGTCCTTCGCGACGGACGCTGGCAGGCCGGCGAGATCGACGAGGCCGGCGTTCGTAAGCGACCGGGGTTGCAAGGACCGATCGACGACGCCTTCATGGACTCCTTTCTGTTTGTGCTTCCCTCCAAACCATGCGATGACCCCGCCCTGCAAGCTTGGGTGGTCGCCGAAGCCGAACACGCACAGTTGCACTGGCGAAAGCACTTTCGCGGCGACATTCAACGTGTGCTGGATCGCCAACTGACGAAGGAGCAAATCGCCACACACCACTTGGTCCTGTTCGGCGATCCGGAATCCAATTCCGTGATCGCCCGACTTGCCGATGCCCTGCCCGTCAAATGGAACGACGACACCATCGAACTGGGATCGAAGACCTGGCCCCGCAAGGCGCACGCGGTCGCAATGATCTATCCGAATCCGCTAGCCCCCAACCGCTACGTCGTGCTCAACAGCGGCTTCACCTTTCGCGAATACGATTATCTGAACAACGCACGTCAAACACCCAAGTTGCCCGACTGGGCGATCTTGGATATCGAAGACGGCGCGACGATGCGCGATCCCGGCAAGGTTCAAGCGGCGGGATTTTTTGACGAACGGTGGAAGCCTTGAGGCGGTGGTTGAGGTGTTAGCGGAACGGCGCGAGCCGTCCGGTCGCGCTTCAAAAATACCGTGAAAGACCGGAGGGCTCGCGCCCTACCGCTAACGCCTTAGGAAACACAGAAAAAAGACGTTTCCGGTGGTGCGAGATCGCGATCACCGGCTACTTGTTTTCACCCCTACCCGGGGTGATGCACGACAAAGAACGCGAGACGGACGACTACTCGATTCGCTTGAACGTCACAAGGATGGCCTGATTCTCCGTAGTCGACGTGAAGTCGGTGGGACGTTCTTTGTCGCTTCGCACAAAGCACAGCTTTCGGTTGTTTTTGCCGAGTTGGTAGATCCCGACAAATTGATCGCCGCTGCCTCCGCCCTCGGTCGCGGTGAAATCGATGGTCTTGGGTTTTGCGTTCGGCGAGATCGTGCTTGTGCCCTTGCTTGTTTCCTTGCCTTCTGAACGCACGCTCCAGGTGCCGTCGTCGCCATTGACGACCGTCAGTTTTTTCACGTCTTCGTCGTTCGCTTTGTTGCCGGCAATCACCAGCGAGGTGACTTGCCAGGTGCCCTGGAGTTTCTTGCGATCCTTTTGGACGGTCCGGTCTGTCGCATCGTCGACGTGCGCGGCAATCGGAAAAGCAAACCCAACCACCAATAGGCCAATCACTAAACTTCGCATCGCACCGGTCCTCCACCTCAAACGGACAACAAAAAACATCCCCGATTATAAGCGTTGCGTCCTCCTCCAGGTCCGATCACTTTTGGATTGTCATTTTCTTGTCAGCCATTTTCTTGTCGCCTTGCCACATTCTCATCGGCGGCAACGCGCCGCTTTATTTTCAGGGCGTGCCAGAGCGACGGGACGTCCACCCGACACTCGCGTAGCACCAACGTGATCAAGATCGCTTCGGTATTGGCCAACGTGACGCAAACCATCGAAAGGCGCACGAGCCACGGGGTGATGCCGGCCAACCACAGGACCGTGCCCGGGATGATGATCAACCAAACCCCTTTGGAGGCCCAGGTGTGATAGCTGGGCAGCCGCCAAAACTTGATCAAACAGGACAGCCAATTCAACGCGTAGCTCGTGATCGCCACCAGCATCCAATACTTCTCTCTAGCGACCAGATCGGGCTGGTACGCCATCAACGCGACCAGCACGGACAGGTAGAAAACGGCGTCCGCGACCGTGTCCAGACGTGCGCCGACGGCCGAGGTGACGTGGGATCGCCGGGCCAGGAATCCGTCCAACCATTCGGTGAAAACCAAAAAGATCACCAGGGCGGCCAGCCAAGTCATCTGCTGGGCGATCGCCAACGGGACCAGCGCCGGGGAGCCTACAATGCGGGACGTCGTGATGACGTTGGGAGCCGTCAACCAACGGTCTGTTTCAGGTGCGATAGTCACGTTCCCTGCTCTCTCCCTCCCGCAACACCGCAGGCGGTTGGTGGGCTATCCAACGACACAAACCCGAGCATACCATTGATCCGGACACCACCCGAACCGAATCTTTGCGTGCCTTGCAGGCTTCCGACCCGCGACAACGATGAAACAGCAACCCAACAATCCGCTGCACGGAGTCACATTGGCAGACTTGCTGGAGCGGCTGGTCGAACGCTACGGGTGGGAAGAATTGGGCAACCGAATCCAAATTCGCTGCTTCACGCACGATCCCAGTCTCAAATCAAGCCTGAAGTTTCTGCGGAAAACGCCCTGGGCCAGGGCCAAGGTGGAGCGGCTGTATTTGCGGTCGGTCTGCTACGAGAATCGAAACGTCGCTCGAAAGTCGAGAGGTGAGGGCGGTGATGAAGGACAGGGTGATGAAGGCTGAGTGGGTTGACCAGCGATGGGGGAGTCGTGGTTGGATGGCGGAATGATACGGGGCAGAATGATGGGGGCAAAACGATGGGTGGCAAAACGATGGGTGGCAAAACGATGGGTGGCAGAATGATGGGTGGCAGAATGATGGGTGGCCTCATCCGTCTCAAGCGAACAGGCTCCTTCATCGTCACCCTCCCTGCCAGGGAGGGTCGAGCGCAGCGAGGGGAGGGTCTTCGCGGGCGATCATCGCCCAACGATGAATCGAAGGTCGTCGATCTGGGCTGGCACAATCGGCCGCCAAGCTGGGCCGAACGGCGCTGTCACAGAACAGTGCTGCCACAGAACGGCGCTGCCACAGCACAGTGCGGTCACAGAACGGACCGCGGAGAAAGAAGTAGCGAGGACTGGACTTGAACCAGCGACCTATGGCTTATGAAGCCACCGCTCTAACCGACTGAGCTACCTCGCCAAGTGCGGGACAGTATGCCAAAGCCGGCCAAGCCTGACAAGCCTCGTCTTGAACTCGCCAGCGGACGTTCTCCGAAGGGAAAATCTTCGTCCTTGCCCCACCCGCACCGGCCGGCCTGACGGCAACGCACGGGCGTCATCCGTCACTCCCGTCAGCCCCATCCTGGCCGGCAACCAAAGCCTGGAACGCCTGTTCGGAGAGCACCTTGACCCCCAATTCGTTGGCCTTGGTCAGCTTGCTGCCGGCTTTTTCTCCGGCGACCAAAAAGTCCGTGTTTTTGCTGACGCTGCCCGACGCTCGGCCGCCCAGTTCCGTGATCAGTTTTTTGATCTCGTCCCGCTTGTAATGTTTCAGGGTCCCCGTGACGACGACGGTTTTCCCTTCCAACAAACGACCGCCTTCGACCTCGACAGGTTCGGGGTCTTCCAACTTGACGCCTTCGGCTGCGAGTTCGTCGAGCGTTTTCCGGCCGTAGTCGCTGTGCAGAAATTCGTGCAGACTCTTGGCGATGCGGTCTCCGATCTCATGCAGGTCCGCCAGATCTTCGACCGATGCCTCGCGGAGCTTTTCGAGCGTGTGGTACTTTGCCGTGATCAGCGACGCGACGCGTGGACCGACGTGCCGAATCGAAATCGAGGACAGCACCCGGGCCAACCCGCGATCACGGCTCTTGTCGATTCCCGCGATCAGATTTTCAGCATTTCGCTCGCCGACCTTGACGACAATTAATTTCCCGTCTTTCCCTTTTCGTTGTTTCAGCCAATCGAGCGACGCGACCTGATCGACCGACAAGCGATACAGGTCGGCATAGCTGTGCAACAGGCCGTGGCCGAGCAGCAGGTCCACGACTTCCTCGCCCAGTCCATCGATGTCCATTCCGGGCCGGCTGCCGAAGTAAATCAATCGCTGTTTCAGTTGCGCGGGGCATTGGGGATTGGGGCATCGGATATAGACTCCCCCGTCATCGCGAACCAGTTCCGTGTCGCACTCCGGACACGCCTCGGGAAAGCGATACGGTGAAAGCTTTCCCTTGCGCAAGTGTTTTTCGACGCGAACCACCTTGGGAATGATCTTCCCCGCTTTTTCGACCACCACGACGTCGCCGATTCGCACGTCCAATCGTTCGATTTCATCGGCATTGTGCAGTGAGGCGCGCGAGACAGTGGTGTCGGCAATCTCCACCGGCTCCAGATGAGCCACCGGGGTGACGGCGCCCGTCTTGCCGACTTGGACACTGATGTCATTCAAGCTTGTGACCGCTTCGTAGCGTTCGAACTTATAAGCGATCAACCATCGCGGACTCTTGCTCCGCATGCCCAGTTTTTCACGCTGCGCGAAATCGTTGACTTTGAACACAATCCCGTCGACCTCAAACGGCAGGTCGGGCATCCCCTGTTCCAGTTCATCGACCGCCTCGATCACCGCCGCGGCGTTGGGAAAGACGCGGACATCGGGTGTCATCGGAATGCCATACGCCGCGATCTGCTCCAGGAATTGCATGTGTTTTTTCGCGGACAGCCCATCGACTTGTCCCACGCCGTGGCAAAAGAATCGCAGATTGCGTTCGGCGGCGATGGCCGGATCGAGCAACCGAATCGTTCCGGCCGTGACATTGCGAGTGTTTTTGAAGGGCTCGGCTCCCGCGGCGACTTGCCGTTCGTTCAAGTCGGCCAAGTCCGTGTTGGTCATGTAGACTTCGCCGCGCACCTCCAAGACCTCGGGCGTCTTCTTTCCCTTGATGCGGAGCGGTAGATCACGAACGGTCCGGATGTTGTGTGTGATATCGTCGCCGACGGTTCCGTTGCCTCGCGTCACCGCAAGCTTCATTTCGCCATTTTCGTAACGCACCGAGGCGGCCACCCCGTCGATCTTGTATTCCATCACCCACTCGATCGGCTGTCCTTGGAGCAGTTTTTCGGTGCGGTCAAAGTAGGCTTTCAATTCCTCGCGGCTGTACGTGTTGTCGATCGACAGCATGGGGACCGAATGCGGGACCTGGACCAGATGCTCGACCGGTTGATCGCCGATGCGTTGGGTCGGCGAGTCGGGTGTGAGCAGATCGGGGTGTTCGGTTTCCAGGTCTCGCAATTCCTCCAGCAGCCGATCGTATTCCAAGTCACTGATCGACGGCTTGGCCGACACGTAATACGCGTGGTCGTGACGACGAATTTCATCGCGAAGTGCTTGGACGCGTTTTGCCGGAGTCGTCATGGAATCGGTTGAAAAAAGGTCGGTGGCAGACAAGGGGGCGCCGTAATTTAACGCGTCGCTTCGGGGGCTCGCCACGGGGCACGGTTTGATTACGATACTTGGCGCACGTGAATTCCCCGTCTTTCCCGCTTGTTGCAAGGATTGTCCCATGGCTCGGCTCGCCCACCACGTTTTTTTTACGCTGAAAGATAACAGCCCGGCAGCGGTCGACGGCCTGGTCGCGGACTGCCAAAAGTACCTGGACGATCACGACGGAGTGATCGGTTTTTCGGTCGGCCGCCGAGACGCCGAATTGGACCGGCCGGTCAACGTCAAGTTTGACGTTTCGCTGCACGTGATCTTTCGCGATCGCGCGACCCACGACGTGTACCAAACGGCCCCCCGACACCTCGAATTCATCGAGCGTCAAAAAGAGAATTGGGCCACGGTTCAGGTCTGTGACAGTCTGTTGGAAGACTAGAGGCCGAGCACCCTTCGATAGACATCCGCCGTGCGACTGGCCATCGCGACGTCCGAGAAATCTTCGGCATGACGCTCGATCGCGGCGTCGGACATCTGTTGCCAGTCATGGACGCCCGAGATCAGCTCACCGATTTTGTCGGCCAGACTTTTCGCGTCGCCCGGCTCGGCGAGCAGCCCCTGTGCGCCGTCGGTCAACGCTTCGGGGGTTCCCTCGACCCGCGTGGCAATGACGGGAAGACCTGCGGCCATGGATTCGAGCACCACCATCGGCAACCCTTCTCCGTACAGACTCGGCAACACCATCGCATCCAACTTGGCCAGTTCGCCCGGCACGTTGCGTGTGAAACCGACTCGCTCGACCAGTCCCGAAACTTGCAGCTTTGCGATCAGGTCTTCGATCGATTCCTTGTAGGCATCGGTTTCGAAGGGTCCGATGATCCGCAGGCGGACGTCGTGTTGGTCACGCAGTGTTGCGATCGCTTCGAGGGCAATCTCCAGTCCCTTTCGCGGTCGCATCAACGCAACCATGCCGAGCACCCAGCGTCCGCCGACGACCGGGGTAGCCGATCGCGGTGGGCAGATCGCGGGCACGCCGTTGTGCACCACGGTGACATCCTCTTCGCGACAACCGCGGCGAATGCAATCCAATCGCAAACTTTCCGAAACAGTGATCAGGTGGCTGCATCCCCGCAGCGATAATTTTTCGACGACCGCGTTGGCATGATTCGTCAACGGCTTGGACGAATCACGAGCCGTGGGACTGTGGACATGATAGATCCACGGCACCCCGGTCAGGCGCGACGCCAGGGACGCGATTATCGCCGTTCGCGGCGTGTGCGCGTGCATCAAATCGTACCCGTTCTCTCGGACCAGTCGGCGGACCCGCCAGGCGGCGCGGACGTCCAGCCGATTTTTCATGTCCGCACGGAAACAGAGGCCCCAGGCTCCGCCGTGTTCGACCAGCGCTTTGGCAAACTTTCCCGGTTTCACGCACGCGAAATCGGCATCGACGGCGAATTCTGGCAAGCAGCGGCCCAGGTGGGACTGAACCCGTTCGGCCCCGGCGAAATGTTCTCCGTTGACGATGTGCAACACGCGAACCGATGACGTCGCAGCGCCGCCCCCCGTCAGGCTCGAATTCTGCTCCACCGGACCCGAGGCCTGCGGATGGATGACGATCGGAGTCGTGGGGAGTGGTCCGGTCGAGCTCGATCGGCCGAGATTTCCAGCTTGCATGATGGCGTTGGGGGTAAAAGAACGGGCTCCAATGACCTGTCTTCAACAGGCTGCGTCGCGATTCCACCTTGCCGCGATCAATTTGGCCGGCCGCGTGCGAACAGACACTCTGGCGGCAGGTCACGGGATAGGATTTGCGGTTTGCGCCGGTTAGTGGGGACACCGATTCGTCCGCCTTCGCCTCTGGGGAAAACGGCCCGATTCGGCTACAGTACGCGTTTCCCTGAACAGCCCTTCCTCCCCAGACCAGCCCAGAAACCTTGAAAGCTTCCATCGTTCTTTTGCCCGGCGACGGCATCGGTCCCGAAATCACGCAGCAAGCCAAACGTGTTCTCGAAACGATTGGTGAGATTTTCGGTCACGAATTCACTTTCCAATCGCACCTGATCGGTGGGATCGCGATCGACGAAACCGGTGACCCGCTGCCGGAGGCGACCGTTCAGGCCTGTCGAAATGCCAATGCGATCCTGTTGGGCGCCGTCGGCGGTCCCAAGTGGGATGACCCGTCGGCCAAGACGCGTCCCGAAGCCGGACTGTTGAAGATCCGCAAGGAGCTTGGACTGTTCGCCAACCTGAGACCGATCAAGCTGTTCGATCAATTGATCGACGCCTCGCCGCTGCGTCGCGAGATCATCGAGGGCACCGACATTCTGTTCTTTCGTGAGCTGACCGGCGGAATTTATTTCGGCGAATCCAGTCGCAGCGGATCCGGAGCCGATGAATCCGCCAGCCAGGCGATGGTCTACAGCGTCGGTGAGGTCGAGCGCATCGTTCGCCTGGCCGCTCAAGCCGCCAAGGGACGCGACAACCGATTGACCAGCGTTGACAAGGCCAACGTGTTGGAGCCGAGCCGGCTGTGGCGTCAAACCGCCGCACGCGTGATGGCCGAAGAGTTCCCCGAAGTCAACTACGACGTCGTGCTGGTCGATGCGATGGCGATGCACCTGATCAATCGCCCCTCGGATTTCGACGTCGTCGTCACCGGCAACATGTTTGGTGACATCTTGACCGACGAGGCGTCGATGTTGCCCGGTTCGTTGGGCATGCTGCCGAGTGCCTCGCTGGGCAGTGACGGTCCCGGTTTGTACGAACCGATCCATGGTTCGGCCCCCGACATCGCAGGCAAAGGGATCGCCAATCCGCTGGCGACCATTTTGGCTGCGGCGATGCTGCTGCGTCATTCGTTGAACGCGGACGCCGAAGCGGTCGCGATCGAAACGGCCGTCGGCGACGTGTTGGCCGCCGGCCTGCGAACCGCCGACATCGCCCGGGGCGGCCCCTCGGTCTCAACCGAAGCGATGGGTGACGCCGTCGTCAACCAACTCAAGCAGTGATGGGTTTGCAATGACTCTGTAGCCGGACGTTCTGGCAACGCCGGCTACCCATTGCCATGCACCGGGAACCCTGATGAACGACACTCTTACTCAACCAGAAATCGGGATGCTTGCGAGCACCGTCTGGTTGTCCACGCGGGCGATGATTCTCGTTGCGGTGATCCTGTCCGCGCTGGGCATCGCCTCGCTGGTCGGTTTTCTGTTGTCACGTCGCGAAACGATGGGCGTCGATTCGGCCATCGTCCGGCGGTACAACCAAAAGCTCCGTGTCTGGTGGCTGATGACGGCGATCTTCGTCTTCGGCTTCTTACTCCAGCGAATCGGGGTCGTCATCCTGTTCGGGTTCGTGTCCTTTTGGGCGCTGCGAGAATTCATCACGATGACGCCGACGCGGCGCGGAGACCACCGCACGCTGTTCTGGGTGTTCTTTGTGTTCACTCCGCTGCAATACATCTTGATCGCCCTGGGAAGCCATCCACCCAGCTTCGTTCCTCAGAACGACTACTACGGCTTGTACAGCATCATGATCCCGGTGTACGCCAGTCTGTTCATTCCCGCGCGTGCCGCGATCGCCGGTGACTACAAACGGTTTCTCGAACGGAGTGCGAAAATCCAAGCCGGATTGCTGATTTGCGTGTACGCGCTCAGTTACGCCCCGGCCCTGCTGGATCTGGATTTGGTGCGAACCGGCGGCGAGCCTTGGCCGGGCAGCAACGTCAGCGTTCTGATTTTTTTGGTCGTGATCGCGCAGTTGGCTGCCGTGCTCGAACGCGGCTGGACCAAGCTGGCCGGGCGGCATGTCATCGCGGAAAAGATCAATGGGTCACGAACCTGGGAAGGCGTGCTGGGTTCGATGGTGACCACCGGGCTGATCGCCGCGGCGCTCTCCTGGGCGACTCCGTTTTACCCCTGGGAAGCCGGTGTGCTGGCGGCCGTCGTCACCACCATGGCCTGTGGCGGCGCGATGACGATGAGCGCCATCAAACGCGACCGCGGCGTCACCGATACGGGAACGCTGGTCCAAGGTCACGCCGGCGTGCTCGATCAAATCGACAATATCTGCTTCGCCGCACCGGTCTTTTATCACCTGACTCGCTACTTCTTTTCAGCCTAATGACGCTGCGACTCTTCGACACCCACGCGCACCTGAACGTCGATGCCTTTGCCGAAGGTTTGGACGAGACCGTCAGCCGCGCACGCGACGCCGGCGTGGAAGCGATCATGGTGATCGGGATCGATGTCGCAACCAGTCGCCGCGCCTGTGATCTGGCGGCCGAATACCCGGGATTTCTGTACGCCGCCGTCGGAATCCAACCGAACTCCGCCGCCGAAGCCGACGTCGGCGATTTCGCGATCATCGAAGAGCTGGCAGGATACCCCGGTGTCCGCGCCATCGGCGAAACCGGACTGGACTGTTACTGGGACGATACGCCGATCGAATTGCAACACGTGTATTTTGATCGACACATGCAACTCTGTCGCGACACTTCCCTGCCGATGGTCATCCACATGCGCGACAGTGGGGATTTGATCGTCGATCAATTGAAACGGCAAAGCTCGGTGCCGCCGGGCATCATGCATTCCTTCACCGGCGATTGGCAGTGCGCCGAAACGTGTTTGGATCTCGGGCTGCACATCAGCTTTGCCGGGATGGTGACGTTCAAAAAAAGCGACGAGCTGAGGGAGGTCGCCCGACAGGTTCCCGAAGACCGATTGCTGGTCGAAACCGATTCACCGTACCTAAGCCCCGAACCCCTGCGAGGCAAACGGCCGAACGAACCGGCGCGGGTCGAACACACACTCCGCTGCTTGGCCAAGCTTCGTGGCGTATCGGCTGAATCGTTGGCTGAGACAACGACCGAAAACGCCAGACGCTTGTTTCAACTGCCGTAACGAAAACGTTCGTGAAACGATACCCCAGGGATTTCGGCGCGATGGAATTGGACCAACTTCGATACTTCTTGCAAGTCGCCGCGGACGGCAATTTCACCCGCGCGGCGGAACATTTGGGAATCTCCCAGCCTGCGCTGAGTCGATCGATCGCACGCCTGGAAGAGGAAATCGGCCAGCCGGTGCTCGAACGCCAAACCAAAGGTGTCTCGCTGACCGATGCCGGAAAGCTGTTGCAGGGTCGCGCCAAAGAAGTTTTATCGATCCTGGAGGACACACTCGCGGAGATCGTCGACGATGGGCAAGTCGGCCGCATTCGCGTGGGGGCCATTCCGACGATCGCGCCGTTTTTCCTGCCCGGGCTGCTGCGGCAATTTGCCGAAGACTATCCCCAAGCAACGCTGGTCGTCCAAGAAGCAACCACCGATGAATTGTTGAAAGCATGCACCGACGGCGTCATCGATGTGGCGATCCTTGCGTTGCCGATTCAAGCCAGGTACCTGGAGATCGAAGAACTGTTTGAGGAGGAGTTGTTGTTGGTGTTGCCGCCGAATCACCCACTCGTTTCCAAAGAATCGATCGAGCTATCAGACATCGATCAGATCCCCTTCGTCTTACTCGGGGAAGCTCATTGTCTCTCCGACAACATTGTTTCCTTCTGCCGCAAACAATCGTTTCACCCGGTCTCCGTGGAACGCACCAGCCAGATGGCGACGGTCCAAGAACTCGTCTCGCTCGATCATGGCATCTCGATGATCCCGATGATGGCCCGGCGGTTGGATCAATCCGAACGCCGTGTCTACCGCTCCCTCAGCGGCGCCAGGCCGACCCGCACGATCGTCGCCGTGTGGAATCCCTATCGCTTTCAAAGCCGCCTGATGGAAGCTTTCCGCAACGCAGTACGGGCGTACGCTGGGACGATTGAACAGGCGAGGAGAAAGCAGTGACGGATCGATACGAATCGATACGCAAATCCCAATCCGTTGGCCGTGCTTTCGCGGACAATATCGCCGATGATGTGCGTGATCGATGTGATCGTGTCGCATCGTGGCGAGATTTGCCGGTCCTTTTGGCCGGCCGCCCCATCGTTCACTTGTTTGTCGCCGACTGAAACCTGAGACCGGATCGAATGTTCCTGCAACGTCCCGATGTGCTGTTTGTCTGTCTTGCCGCCCTAGTGACTTTCGGGACGAATCCCGTCCAGGCTGACGATGCCGCGTCGAACGCGGGCGGAACCATCGGCATGAAAGTCGCGGACTTCACGCTGGACAACTGCTACGGCAAGTCTGTTTCATTGAGCCATTTTGATGACCGACAAGCGATCGCGATCGTCTTTCTCGGGACGGAGTGTCCGCTCGCCAAACTGTATGGCCCTCGGCTGACGGACATCCAACAACGCTATGCCGATCGCGGAGTCCAAGTTGTTGGGATTAATTCCAACACGCAAGACAGCTTGACCGAACTGGCCGCTTACGTGCATCGTCACGCGATCGGTTTTCCGATGTTGAAAGACCCGGGCAACGTCGTCGCCGATGCGTTGGGCGCCACCAGGACGCCGGAGGTGTTTTTGATTGATCGCGAACGCACGGTTCGCTATCACGGTCGCATCGACGATCAATATGGCGTCGGATACTCGCGTGAACGTGAAGCCGAGCCGGAGTTGACTCGGGCGATCGATCAATTGTTGGCCGGCCAGCCGGTCACCGAGCCGACGACCGAGCCGGTCGGCTGCCACATCGGGCGTGTCAAACCGATCGAGGCGACGGGCGAGGTGACCTTTACCAAGCACATCGCGCCGATCTTCAATGCACATTGCGTCAGTTGCCACCGCGACGGCGAGATCGCTCCCTTTACGTTGAGCAGCTACGACGACGTGCTGGGCTGGGAAGACACGATCCTGGAGGTCATCGCCGACAATCGCATGCCCCCCTGGTCGGCCAATCCGGCACACGGAACCTTTGCCAACGACCCCCGCTTGAGCGAGCGGGAACGCGACTTGATTGAAACCTGGGTCGACAACGGAATGCCCGAAGGCGATGTCCGTGACCTGCCCGCCCCACCTGAATTTGTCGCCGGATGGCAAATCGGCAGGCCAGACGAAGTCATCACGATGCGGGACCGAGCGTTTCGGGTGCCCGCCGAAGGCGTCGTCGACTACCAGCGATTTGTCGTCGATCCGGGCTGGGAGGAGGACAAGTACATCGTCGCAGCGGAAGCACGCCCGGACAAACGAAGCGTCGTGCATCACATTCTGGTGTACGTGATTCCCGAAGGCGAACAACGCCAGGATCTTCGTCAAGTCGTCGCCGGTTACGCGCCGGGCAGTCCGCCGATGGAGCTCAAAGACGGCGTCGCGCTTCGTGTCGAAGCCGGTAGCAAGTTGTTGTTCGAAATGCACTACACGCCCAACGGAACCGAGCAGGAAGATCTCAGTTACCTGGGCGTCAAATTCACCACCAAGCTAAACGTTCGAAAGCTGTTGCGGGGCCGACTAGCGATCAACACCAAGTTCGAAATTCCGCCCGGTGAACCCAATCACGTCGTTTCGGCGACCTACCACGCCCGCACCGAAGAAAACCTGATCAGCATGTCCCCCCACATGCACTTGCGCGGCAAATCGTTTCGTTACGTTGCCCATTTCCCAGACAACACCACGAAAGTGTTGCTCGATGTGCCGAATTACGACTTCAATTGGCAGCTGAAGTATGTCCTCGCCGAGCCGCTGCGAATTCCACGCAATACGCGGATCGAATGCACGGCCGTGTTCGACAACAGCGAGTCCAACCTGACCAATCCCGATCCGACCAGACCGGTCCGCTGGGGGGATCAAAGTTTTGACGAGATGATGATCGGGTTCATGGACACCGTCCCGATCAACGACGAATTCTGAACGCTGTTGCAGGGTCTTGGGGGGCAGACGGCAATTTCGGGACCACCGGCGACTCTCGCCGGTGGACTGGTTAGAATCTCAGGTGTTCTTTCCGTTCCTCTCGGTGGGTTGCCATGAAAACGTTTGTATCGCTCGTCCTGCTACTGTTGTCCGCACGCGCCGTCCTTGCCGACGACCGGCCCAACATCGTGTTTTTTTTCACCGATGACCAGACAACCAGCACGCTCGGGTGCTATGGCAACGATGTCATTGAGACGCCGAACATCGACGCCCTGGCGGCTCGCGGAACGCGATTTGAAAACATGTTCGTCAGCCATTCAATCTGCTGGGTCAGCCGGACCACCATTCTGAGCGGGCTGACCGGCCGCAGCTATGGCTCGCCGAGCAATCCCGAACAGGCGCGGGCCGAAGCGGTCAACACGCTGTATTCGGACATCTTGCGGGAGCGTGGTTATCGAACCGGATACTTCGGAAAATGGCATGCGAAAATGCCTCGGGGCTACAAGCGGGAAGACCACTTCGACGAGTTTGAAGCGATCGGCCGCAACCCGTTCTACAAGAAACAGCCCGACGGGAGTTTGCGGCACGAAACCGAAGTGATCGTCGACCGGGGCGTCGAGTTCATCAAATCGCAGCCGAAGGACAAACCGTTCGCGCTCAACATGTGGTTCAACGCCTGCCACGCCGAAGACGGTGATCGCCGCCCCGGGATCGGTCACTTTGCCTGGCCGCGCGCCGTCGATGGAATGTACGACGACATCGACATCGCCCCGCCGCGTTTGAATGCTCCTGAAATCTTTGAAGCCCTGCCCGACTTCCTCAAAACGACCATCAATCGCGAACGTTTTTTCTGGCGTTGGAACACCGATCAAAAGTACCAAACCAATATCCGCGCGTACTACAGAATGGTCAGCGGGATCGACAACGCGATCGGCCGGTTCCTGTCCGAACTGGAAGAAGCCGGCTTGGCGGAAAACACGATCATCGTTTATTCGGCGGACAACGGCTATCACATGGGCAACCGCGGCTTGGCCGGCAAATGGTCCCACTACGAAGAGTCGTTGCGTGTGCCACTGATCATCGCCGACCCCCGCGTCGATCAAACTCAAAAAGGCAAGGTGACCGACGCGATCGCTTTGAACCTCGACTTGCCCGCCACGTTTGTCGATTGGTCCGGTGCAGAGGTTCCCGAGCGATACCAGGGACACAGTTTGCAACCGATTGTTTCCGGTGACAAACCGTCCGATTGGCGGACCGAATCGTTTCACGAACATTTTGCCGTCCGCACACGCATCCCGGCATTTGAAGGCATCCGCAACGAACGATTTAAATACGTCCGCTACTTTGATCACGGGAACCGCGAGTTCCTGCATGATTTAAAGCAGGACCCTGACGAATTGGTGAATTTGGCCGATGATCCCGCCCACGCCGAGACGCTGGTGGCAATGCGTGAGCGGACGGACCAACGAGTGAAACAGCTTGGTGGTCCGATCGACCCGTTGAACGCCCCCTTCACCGCGTCAACCGTGCCGCATCCCGAAGCATCCGCGGCCGTCACGGTCCGACCAGGGAAAGATGGTTTTGTCAATTTGCTCAATGGCCGAAACTTGAGCGGTTGGGCGGGCGATTCAAACTACTGGTCGATGCGTGACGGGGCGTTGACCGGCGTGACCGACGGTTCGCTGAAGATGAATCGCTTCATCACGTGGACGGGTTCGACGATCCGCAACTTTGACTTGCGTGTCAAAGTCAAAGTGACGCCCGGTGGAAACAGTGGGCTGCAGTACCGGGGCACCTCACGCCCCGATCTGGGGCTGGACGTGGTCACCGGCTACCAGTGTGACGTCGTTGCCGACAACCCGAACTACAACGGCATGTTGTACGAAGAGAAAGGGCGACGCATCCTTTCGCACACCGGTGAAAAAGTGATCATTGACCCGCAGGGACAGCCCTGGATCGTCGGCAACATGCCTGTCAAAGAGTTTCCCGCCGATCAGTGGCACGATTACCGAGTCCTGGTCAAAGGCAACCACCACCAGCATTGGATCGATGGTCACATGACGGCGGACCTGATCGACTTGGATGAAAACGGTCGATCGCTCGAAGGCGTGCTTGCCGTTCAGGTCCACGTCGGTCCGGCGATGACAATCCAGTACAAGGATTTCAAGATCAAGCACCTGCCGGATGATCTACCGCTGATCCAACCGTCCGAGGCCGTCATCCCCGAAGGTGCCGTCGGGGTGCGTCCGCAAGGGCGTTTGCCGAAAGATTGGAAACCGCCGGTTTACGGCGAATAGTGGGGTAAGCATCCTGCTTGCCGAGTGGGCTAAGCATCCTGCTTGCCGAGTGGGCTAAGCATCCCGCTTGCCGACGTGGGCTAAGCATCCTGCTTGCCGGCCGCATCGCATGCTGGAAGCTTACGCCACCTGCCGCGATAATGAATTCCGATGCTATCGGTTGCAGGCCCCGAGTTTAGCGTGGCGTCTGTTTTTGACACGCTCGGGCAACAATGCTCGCGAGCGGTTCGCTATCATCGGTGATGGCTCTTCTGACACCTTCTCAAGTACCCTGCCATGCCGAACATCCTGGTCGTCGACGATAGCGCCACCCAGATCGCTTTGATCACGTCGGTTTTGCATCAGCAAGGATTGCGGGTTCGGACGGCAAGCAATGGCCTGGAGGCGCTGGCGTCGCTGCGGGAGCACACGCCGGATTTAGTCATCACGGACATGCAGATGCCGGAGATGAACGGGGTTGAGTTGATTCGGGCCATGCGCACCGAATGCTCGCTCGTCCCGGCAGTCCTGGTGACGGCATTCGGCAACGAGGACTTGGCCGCCGAGGCGCTGGGTGTGGGCGCCGCCAATTACATCTCCAAAGACCACGTCGGGATCCTGCTGCCTGATATCGTCAACCGAATCACGGCCTTTGCCCAAGCGAACGCCCAATCGCTTTACTTGAAGGGAGCGCTGACGCCGACCACGTTCGATTTTGTGCTCGATTGCTCGATCGAGCGAATCACACCGCTTGTCAGCCTGATCGTTCGGTTGCTGGCCGCGATGAACGTGCTGCACACCAGCGACCGAATTCGAATCGCCGAAGCGCTCGACTATTTGATCACGCACTCCATCATCCACGGCAATTTCGAACAACCCGTCCGTTCCACGCCGATGTCGATCGACTACACGCGGGCACTGGTGGCAGAAAAGCTGGAGGACGAGTCGTTGAGATCGATGGCCGAACGGATTGTCACGGTGCAGTTGGCAGTGACGGATCGGGAAGCGAGATTGGTGGTCGTTCATGAAGGTTCCGGCCAGTCGATCCATCACGCCCCGATGCCGGGCACCCCGCAAAGTTTTTCGGACGAACGTGGACGCGGCATGTTGCTGCTGACCAGTGTGATGGATGAAGTCTTCATCGATTCGGCGTCACGGAAAGTGACTCTGGTCAAGTACATCTCACGGTAACAATCAGGTGGGAGAGGGTGCCGCGGAAAAGAAGGCAGGTACGATTGGCACGAGGATCAGCGCTGGTGTGCAGGCTT
>NZ_JANZKV010000308.1 GCF_025060895.1 Stieleria sedimenti
TCTTCAGATGAGGGCCCGTAGGCTCGCGCCAAACGGCTGATATTCGTTTGACATCAGCCGGTTCGCGCCAGCGTCCGGGCCCCCTCATTCATGTTAACTTAGCGGTATTGGGCTTCAGCCGCTCTGCTTCGCTGCTCTGCAGCGAATCGAGATCGAATGCGAATGCCCCTAAATTCTTCCCAAGATCCGATCGAGCGAATCGGACGTTTGATAGATCAACGCTTCGGGGTAATGCGGGTAGGGGTGAAAGTACTCAAACGTCACGTAACCTTCATAATCGATCTTCTCGAGCTCATCCATCACCGCGGGCCAGTTGGTGGTTCCGTCCAAGAGCGGGCGGAAGGTTTCCAAGGAGTAGTCGGTTCCTTTCTTCGTAAATTCTTTGAAGTGAATGTTCTTGGTCCGCTGACCCAGGATCGGTACCCAATGCTCGGCGTGTTGGAACATGGAGATGTTGCCGGTGTCGTAGTGGACCTGAACGTTCTCGCTGCCGAAGCCGTCGACGAAGTCATTCATTTCCATCGGTGTCATCAAAAAGCCGTTGAAGAAAATGTTTTCCATGTTCAGCGACACACCTTTCTTTTCAGCTCCCTTGACCAGTGAACCGACGGCCTCCCGCGCCAATGCTTCACATTTGTCGTTGGGCACGGGGGTGTGGTCGTCGCGCCAGGGGATGTGAACGGCGCCGGGGACGACCAGCAAGTTCTCGACCTTCATCGTTGCCGCCGCGTCGGCCATCAAACCGGCCAGTTCGATGCCGCGGTTTCGCTTGGACGCATCCAGGCTGGACAGCGGATAGGGCCAGAACAGGAACGAACACAGGCCGCTGATTTCGATCCCGATTTCATCCGCCAGGTCGCGAATGCCGACCAGTTCCTTGTTCGATGCATTGGGGGAGAGGTCATTGTCGAGGTCGTAATTTAATTCGATCCCGTCGAATCCGGCGTCTTTGGCAAGTTGCATGCATTCACGAAGCGACATCCGGTCGGGATAGGGGAACGCCCACTGGTTGATCGATTTCTTGGCTCGGTAGCGTTTGGGCGATGATTTTCGATCGTCTTTGATCGAAGCGGCCGGTGGACTGGTGGCATCCTGTGCATTTGTCGACGTGGCGAAGGCCATTCCGGTGGTCGCCAGCCCCGCAGCGATGGCATCTCGGCGGCTGACCGTTCGGTTCTGTCCCAAGGGGACGCAACGATTTTGATCTGTCTTTGCCATCTGGTCATTCCTCTTTGTGTATTCGTCTCGGTGGATCCGTTATGGTAAGGGTGCTTCCGGTGCAGTCTCCCTCCCTTTTTTCAACAAGGATTCTAACATGCCCACCGTTTTACCATTCGGACGAGCGTTGTCCGCTTGCTGTTTCGCGGTTTTGTTGGCCACGTCGGCTGTTATCGCAGCTCCAACCGGCATGACCCTCGGGCCCGTCGAGCTTCAGTCGGTTGGTCCGATGACCTTCGCCACGTCCGGTGTGTTGTTGGTCGGTGATCCCAAAGCCGCGACGGTCTACGCTATCGCCACCGAAGACGCCGGCACCCGCGCCAGCGGCCCGTCGATCGCGGACCTGCAAGGCGCGATCAAGTCGTCGCTGGGACTGGATGGCGATCTGGAAATCGGTGAGTTGGCGGTGAATCCGGATACGGGAAACGTGTTCTTGAGCATTGTTGCCGGTGGTCAGGTTCACTTGGTAAAGGTTGACGGTCAGAGCGAGATCACGAAAGTCAACTTGGACAAGGTCCATCACGCATCCAAGGCATTGCCCAACCCGCCGGAAGACAAAGACGTCACGCGTCGCGGACGCACGCGGAACGCCCGCGATTCGTCGATCACCGACGTCGCATTCTTTGAAGGAAAAGTCATGGTGACGGGGCTGTCGGCCGGCGACTCACCCTCACGCGTGATCGAATTCCCCTTCCCGTTCGCGGAAAACACCGTGACGACCAGCGTCGACATTTTCCATGCCGCCCATGGTCGTGTCGAAGATGCGACGATCCAAACCTTCTTGCCGATGGTGGTCGACGGTGAACCGAGTCTGTTGGCCGGTTTCACCTGCACGCCCTTGGTTCGTTTTCCCGTCAATGCACTTGACGGTTCGGAGAAGGTTCGCGGCACCACCGTCGCCGAACTCGGCAACCGCAACCAACCCTTGGACATGGTCGTCTACGAAAAGAACGGCAAGACTTCGATCCTGATGAACAACTCCGCTCGCGGGATGATGAAGATCAGCACCGAAGGCATCGGGGAAAACCAAGGTCTGAGCGAACCGGTTCGGGGCGGCGGGACTGCGGGTCAAGAATTTGAAACGATCGAGTCGCTCTCCGGCGTCAAGCAGATGGACAAGTTCGATGCCAGCCACGCCGTCGCGATCGTCGACGTGAAAGGAACGTTGGCACTGCAAACGATCGAACTGCCGTAGCTCATCAGGCGAAGGCCATTGATCGTCGACACTCTCCTGGCAGGAGGGTCGAACCTCTAGAAACCCTCCCTTAAAAGGGAGGGTTGAGCGCAGCGAGGGGAGGGTTCACGAGGGCCAGCAATGTGCCCGTCGCCGTCGGTTCGACCGGTTACAATGGCGGCATGAGTCACACACATTGCCGCGATGAACCGTCCACCTCCGCTTCCATGCTCGCGCGTGCACGCGAAGGGGATGCGGAGAGTTGGAAACAATTGGCCCAGGTCTATGGCCCGATCGTCTATGGCTGGGCCAGGCGATGTGGTTGCCAGGCGGCCGATGCCGCCGATGTGATGCAAGACACGTTTGCCTCCGTCGCCAAAGCGCTTTCTCGGTTTGACGGCGGGCGGGACGGAGCGACCTTTCGCGGCTGGCTGTGGACCATCTCACGCAACAAAATTCGCGACCGGGCGCGGATCGCGGCCGAGGAAAGGGCTGCCGGGGGCACGGCCGCCAATCTGGCCTTGATGCAGATCGCCGACGCTCAGGCGACCGATGCGGATGATCCACCGACGACCGCCCAAGCCGATTCGCTCGATGCCCGTCGCCGGATGATCGAGTTGCTGCGCCAGTGCTTCGACCAGCGGACGTGGCAGATGTTTTGGGAGACCACCGTGATCGGACGCCCGCCGCTGGACGTCGCCGACGAGATGGGCGTCTCGAAATGGGCGGTTTACAAGGCTCGGGCCAGGGTGTTGCAGCGGTTGCAGCTGGAGATGAAGGGGTTGGAGTAGAAGCGGGGTAGGAAGATTTTGCAGGGAGGAAGATTTTGGTCAAAAAATGGAGCGGCGTAGGGCATGCTGTGCATGCCAATCATCTGCCTTCATTTATTTCGCAAAACACTGTCCAATCGCTCCGTTGTCAGGGTGTAACGGCGGGTGAGTCCCGCCGAAAATTGCACCACCGACGAGAGCCCATCGATGATCGCCATGAGACGTAACTGTTTGGAACCAGATGAATTGCGACAAGTGCTCGAAGGGGACTTGTCCCGGGAGCAGTTTGATTCGGCGATTTCGCATCTGGACACTTGTGAAACCTGTCGCACGGCGGTGGAACAGTTCGACGGCGGGCTGCAAGCGATCGGCGAATCCACGTCCTGCGAAGACGCGGCTCGGGCGGGAGTGCAGAACGAAACCGCCTGCCAAGTCGCGCTTCAGCAACTGCTACAGCAATCGTCAGCGCTGATTCCCTCGACCGTCGCTCCACCGCCTCCGTTTGAAATGCTCGGGCCCTATCGGCTGTTGGAATTGATCGGCAGCGGCGGAATGGGCGCCGTTTACTTGGCCGAACATCAACGGCTCAAACGCCGCTGTGCGATCAAGTTGTTGCCGCCCGAACGCGTCACCCAAGCCGGCTGGTTGGACCGGTTTGATCGCGAGATGACGACGATCGCGTCGCTGGAACACCCCCACATCGTGTGCGCCACCGATGCCGGACACGAAGCGGGCTGGCACTATTTGGTGATGGAATATCTGGACGGGATGGACATCGGCCGCGTGGCCGGACGGATCGGCCAACTGAACGTTGCCGATGCCTGCGAAATCGTTCGCCAGGCGGCACTCGGGTTGGCTCACATCCACGACAGCGGTTTGGTCCACCGAGACATCAAACCGTCTAATTTGATGCTGACTCAATCCGGAACCATCAAACTATTGGATCTTGGTTTGGTGCTCGACGGAGATGACCCGCTGTCCAAAGACGATCGCCTGACCACCGTCGGTCACGTGATGGGAACGATGCCTTACATGGCGCCGGAACAGCTGGCCGATAGCCGGGATGTGCGTCCCCAATCGGACATCTATTCACTCGGCGCGACTTTGTACCGATTGATCGCCGGCCACCCGCCACACCGCTCCGAGCGTGGGTTGGCGGCGCAGGTGTTGGCGATCACCAGCAGCGATGCCAAGCCGCTCGACACGATCCGAAGTGACGTCGATCGCGATGTCGTCAGCTTTGTCGCCGGCATGTTGTCGCGTGACCCGGCCAAGCGACCGGCATCGGCGATGGAGGTGGCTCGGCAATTGGAATCGATGGCGAAACCGAGTCATTTGAAACGTCTGCTGCGTGACGCGATTCGGAAACACTCCACCGACGATCTGCCGCGCAGCACCTTGCTACCGTCGATCGCCAAGTCCGGCGGTTCTAAAGATCGCGGCAGAATCAAACATTGGCTGATGGGGTCTGCCGCGGCGCTGTGTTTGATTGCCGCCACGATCGTGATCAAGATCCAGACCGATCGCGGGGATTTGGTCATCCATTCCGAGCATGACGGATTGACGGTTTTGGTCAAGCAAGGGGACGACGTCGTCGATCAGTTGACGATCGAATCGGACAAGGAGAACCGCACCACCTTACACAAGGGGACCTACGACATTGAAATCATCGGCGGCGGCGACGCGCTGAGGCTCAGTGACGAGGTCGTCACGGTGGGTCGTGGGACACGGCAGTCGATCGACGTCGTCAAGCGAACCGAACCGGCCAACCCGCTGCTGGCGGAAACTGCGATGGCGAACCCTGCAGCGCCGGACGATGAGGGAGCTGTCCCGAGCGTTACGTCGACCAAACCCGCTACAGCAGATGCCTCGACGGGAACGCAGGGAATGAGCGGCATGGGAGGGATGGCGTCGCCAATGGAGCTTGTCAGCTACGAGGGGAAACCGCTTTCGTATTGGCTGGAACAGATCCAAACCGAAACCGAGATCGAGTCGCTCGGTGAAGCCGTGTACGCCTCGATCGGCGGACTACAGGAATTATCGCGGCGGGGGATGGCGTCCAACTCGGATGTCCAGACGGTGATCGAGGCCGTGTTGCGGCGGGCGCGTGAGTTCGGCGGACTGAGCCGAAAACTGCCGCCGCTACCGGGCACGACGGACCAATCGATCACGCCGTCGGAACATTTCATGTGGTGTTTGACGGAAGTCTTTGCCGAACCGTCGTTCGACGTATGGTACGAAACCGCCGTCCGGGAATTGATCGAGGGCAACGTCAACAGCCGTGCCGCGGTGATCACCTGTTTGTACCGACAAGTGACAGTGGCCCGCAGCGGTGGTTTGTACGGCGGGATAGGCGGGGGGATGGGAGGTTTCGGCGGTGGATACGATCCCGGCGGGGCGATGGGCGGCACGATTTCCAAGTTTACCACCAGCAAACTGATCCGCTGTTGTCTCAGCCTGGCGACCGCCGACGCCTGGTCCGAACTCGCCGGTGATCAACGCAAATTGGCAGCGTCGATGACGCGTGAAGTGTTGATCGACTTGCCACGCAGCCTAGGAATGGGACTCTCTCAAGAGGCTTCGAAGGAATTGACCAGCGTGATCCTCGCGATTCCCGAAAAGGAACGCAATATCTGGGAACAGGGCTTTATTCCTGCCAACAACGCCGATCCGAACAACACCGGCATGTCCGACAGCGGATACGAAGGCGACGGGATGTCCATGATGAATTACGTCGAGGATGAATCGGTCGCGACGGACGCTTCACCCGAGACGCTCTTTCAGGGCCGCGACTTGGCCAGTTGGCTGGACTCACTTGACCGTGAACGCGATCTCGGATCGTTGATTGAGGCGATCGACGCGGTGGAAATTCTTTCGCGCGAATCTGACGCAACCACACGCAGGATGGCGGCGGAACGGACGATGTCACTCGCGCGTCGCTTCGGAGGGAAATGGGCAGGGTCGCCGATCGGTTTTGACGTCACAAACAGTGCTGCGCCGTCGCCAGGTTTTATGGCGAAATTCCCAGGAGTCTTTTCTCGCTACCTTCCAGATCCCGGACTGAACGTCGCATTAAATGAACTCAACAAAGGAAATGACCAAAGTAAATTAGCGTCCGTTTGGGCCATCAGAAACTTTTTTAGCGGGGTCTATGTCGACACCGTCTCGACGGAAAGCCTCACTGCGTTGCGAAATTGGATCAGCACCGCCAAAGCAGATCCGGAGCGGCGAGAAGAGTTGCTTCAACTTTGCGATCAATTGCTTGACGTCGCTGATCAGTATTCCGCGAAGACCGGCCAACAGGGACTACTTCAAGGCTTTGACGTGGAATCGAACGCCCGGCAAACTGCATTGGAGATCATTCTTTTACTTGGCGAAGACGTCACCGATCACCCGCGTCTTGAAAGCTATGTCAAGAAACGAATCTCGCAAGAAATAGATCGTCTAGAAGGGGCATCAAGACACGATTCGGAAAATGTTCCACCGGCATCGTTTAGCCTTTCGGACATGATCGCGGTCATTCAAATTGCCGAGAAAGAAGACGGTGTCGTAACACAACAACTTTGGCGTTCGATGGCGACCGCGGTCGTCGTTAAACAGTACGACGTCATGTCCAATAAGATTCCAATGATTCTCGAAGCAATCTATCAACGAGAACCTGATGCGCTGCTCCAAGCAGTTCATTCGCGATTCGGTCTGGAATCGTTACTTCATCAACCAAGCACAGAAACTCTAAAGCTGATCCGTTTCTACGCGGATCACGAATCCTCGGTGGAGAGATTAGATGAAGTACGAGAAAGGTTACGATCGATGGCTGCAGAAGTTGGTGTACAAGTCGGCGATCTAGAGAAACCGTTCGTTGATGCGATTGAACAGAGAAAAGTTGATACCAAGCCGACGGAAACTCCCTGAAGAACCGCGCGCGTTCACCAAAACGCGTCTGCGTGAATCGCGAGACATCCAACTGGTAATAACATCAACGAGCAGCCTTGACGACGCTTGTGCGCCTCTTGTGGGGCGCTGGTGTGGTCCTTGATGACGGTATTGGTCAAAAAATTTATTGGTCAAAAAATAGGAAGCTAAAAGATCGCCTTAGCGGGCGTAGCGGAACTCGCCAACAGTTTCAGCAACGTGCAGTCCGAGTGCTCCCATCCTCGACCACCCTATTTTTTGACCAACCCATCTTTTGACCAAATTGTTTTCTGACCCGTCGCCCCCTTTCATTCATGACGAACACTCGGGCCGGATGGCGTGAATCGAGTCTCCTACTTCTCCTTCTTAAACTCGATCGTCCTCGCTTTTTCGTCGTCGAACCCGGACGGGCCTTCGGGGGCGCCGGGGGCGGTCGCGCAGATCGTCCAGGTGGCGTCTTCGAGCGTGTAGATGCCTTCGACAATCTGCTTCTTGAATTGCTCGATCGGGCAGTCCTCGATCCGAACCGAGATCCGTTTCGGCTTGGCGCTGGCATCGATTTCAAAGGTTCCCTCGTACCATTCTTTGCCCTCGGGGCCGTCGAACCGGATCTTCTTTCCATCAACGCTGAGCGTCGCCTTTTTCTTGCCGTTTTCGGTTTCGACTTCGGCGGTCCAATCGCCCTGCAGCTTTTCCAATTCCTTGTCCGCCGCTGCGGCGTCAGGGCTAAAGATCACAGTGGCGACGAAGAACAGAGCCAGCAATGGGAGTTGAAATCGCATGGGGGGGACCTTGGAGAAGCGGAGAAGGAGTGACAGGACGCATTGTATCGATTAAACGGCATCCCATCCCCGCTGCGGGGTTTCAGACGGCAAATTGCGGGGTGCCGGCATCGTCACGTCGACCCCAGCGCGGGCGATCCCAACGATCATTCCCGTTCGGCACGGGGCCTGACGTCACTATCCGAGCAGGAAATGCCGCGACCGGCCTTCCGGGCTTTGACTCGCGGCCGAGATTTAATAAAATGCGGCAGTGGAATTCGCCCCGTGAATCCCACGCCCGCCCCCGACACGACGGTCCTGGAGGTGGTTGATGGCCCCGGAATTCTGGCAAAGCTCGCTTTGCGATCCGGACAAGCCCAACCGACCGACCCGCTTTCGCCGCACTTGTGCGTGAGGGTTTTTGATTCTCAAGCCTCTTTTGGAGCGAAACGATGTCTGTATGTGGAGTTGCAAGCGGTCTGTATGCGATCGGATTTCCCGGTATGCCGGAAATGCTGATCGTGTTGTTCTTGGCGCTGCTGTTGTTCGGTGGTGCCAAGCTGCCGGGCCTGATGCGTAACCTGGGCAAGAGTGCCAACGAGTTCAAGCGTGGCATGAGCGAGTCGGCCGACGACGATGAATTGTCCGACAAAAAATCGGACGAATAGAAATGTTCGGGCTCAGTCCCTTTGAAATGATGGTGATCGGGGTGATCGCAGTCGTCTTGTTCGGCGGCAATCTACCCGACGTGGCTCGCAAAGCGGGCGGCATCTATCGTGAATTCCGCAGTCGCCTCAATGAGGTCCAGCGAGAGTTCCGCGCCGCCGAGTACGAAGCGACCAAGGCGCTCAATCCTTACGAATCGTCGAAAGTGGAACCCGACGACGACGAGGAACCTTCCGAGCCGGCGGCGCCCAAGTTCACGCCACCATCTTAAGCCGAAAGATTCTGTTCCTGCGTGGGAAGTGATTCCCACGCAGCGAGGCACCACCCCAGCGGGACGCGTCAGCGACCGGCCCGTCACCGGAACCCCTCCGCCCAATGCCATCTACTTTGGCTCCAAAGGTGTTAGCGGAACGGCGCGAGCCGTCCGGTCGCGCTTCAAAAACACCGTGAAAGACCGGAGGGCTCGCGCCCTACCGCTAACAAAAAATACCCCGCTTGGCGTCAAAGTTGATGGCATTGCCCCTCCGCCTCCGGACCACGATTATTCCGATCGCTTGAACAGGTCCAGAAACCGATCTTCGAACTGATCAAACACGCCCAGCCGATCGAGTTCATTCTTCAGTTCATACGCCTTCGAACGGTCATCGGCAGCTTGGGCGAACATCGTTTCGATCCGTTCCTGGTCCGCTTCGGCGAGTTCTTCGTCACTGTCTTGCGGGGGCTCAAACGATTCGGACGCGCCGGACTCGCCGCCTTCCATCTTCTCCTTGAACTTGGCCAGCAATTCACCGAGTTGTTGTTCGATGGCGTGGGCTTGTTCTTTCAACTCGGTGAAGTCGAGTGGAACTTCTGCCATCTCGGCAAACACTTCCAGCACCGCAAGCGACGCCTTGGGGAACGGCAGTTGGGCGAACATGTGAGGCATTTCGCCGAGCAGGCAAACGCCTTCCATTCCCTTGTCGGCGGCGGCGGCAAGCAGCACGCCGTTGAGTCCCCCGATGTGGCCTTCTTCCAAATAACGCACTTCGGGGCGATCGAGTTCCTTCAGCGTCTGTGGGTCGGTGGCGGCCCCGAACAGGCGTGATTCGTGTTCGGGATGCATGTCCGTCGCCATCGCGGCAAAGGTAAACACGCGTTCGACGCCTTGGTCGCGGGCAAAGTCGATGAGCTTTTCGCAGAACTCAAATTTGCCGAGCGGCGGCTGGGCTTCGCCGATGAAGACGATGATGTCACGTTTGCCCTCCGGGGCTCTCCAGACGAAAAAACGACTCCGCGGTCGCTGCGTTTTTTGCACGATCCCCGATTTAATGATCGCATAGTCGACATCAAACAAACCGTTGGACGTGAACTCGCCCAAATACTGCATGCCCAATTTGGCCATCAGATAGTACCCCGCGCTGATCGCCACGTGCCCCATACCGGGCCAAACGGCGACCAACCATGGACGTTTCGACTTAATCGCTTCGCTCATCAATTCTTCTCAGTGGGGAAAATGCAACGTCGGGTCGAGGCTGAAGTCACAAGGGTTTCAGCACACGTTGGTGTCCAGCCTTTAGGCGTTTCGACTTGCTGCGAAGCAGCAAAACCGGGCGGCTAAAGCCCAA
>NZ_JANZKV010000309.1 GCF_025060895.1 Stieleria sedimenti
AAAAGGATTCAGCAACCGTTGGTGTCTAGCCTTTACGCGATTCCCGGTCGCTGCGAAGCAGCGACACCGGGCGGCTAAAGCCCAATACCGCTAAGTTAAGCGTCGTTTCTTCAGATGAGGGCCCGTAGGCTCGCGCCAAACGGCTGATATTCGTTTGACATCAGCCGGTTCGCGCCAGCGTCCGGGCCCCCTCATTCATGTTAACTTAGCGGTATTGGGTTTTACCCCGAGAGGGGTTGCAGCAAGTAGCCGGTGGTCGCCATCGCGCACCACCGGATTCCCCAAATCAATTTAGATTCTCTCCCTCTGGGAGAGACGGCGTTTGCGCAGCAAGCAAACGCCAGAGAGGGTCGGCGTTGCCAAAGGCTTCGCGCCTTCCCCGACGGTCAAATCCGTCACTTCTACGATTGACGTCCCCTGGGACGGTCACGGAGGAGTTTGCGCCCGGAGCGGAGAGGGTTGCTGCAACGCCAGGGTTGCTAGCCACGATGGAGCATCAATGCCGGACGCCCTCCCCTCGCTCCGCTCGACCCTCCCGCACACGGGAGGGTTGCTTCCTACCTTGGTGCGTATGCCCCTCGCTGCGCTCGACCCTCCCTGCCAGGGAGGGTTACTTAAGATGTGTAGATACCAACGCCCCCAGAGAGGCTGCCTTGAGTAGCGGCGACCCCGTGTCGATAGGCGAGCGTGTTGTCAGACACTGCACGTCGCTGCCCAGAGGCTGACCGTCACATCGAAATGACGGCGCGGCGTCTCATTACCAGCCTTTCGCGCGGCCCTCGGCATAGATCTGCGCGATATCTTCTTCGCTGATGCCGTGAACCAACGCCATGTGCGTGACTTCGCGATCGACGACCGATCCGAGTGTTTTGTTGAGCGCCTGGCCGGCGGCTCCCCCGCTGGGGATCTTCTTGGACTTGCCGAACGAAGACGCGATCATCTGGCTGTAGTCGCGGTAGATCTGCCGTCGCGTCGATTCGGGCAGATTGACTTCACGGTAGTCCGTGTCGGCGGGGGTGTCGTCCAGGTTCAGGTTTTCGACGACCGTGGCTTGTGTCCGGACCGGCAGCTTGGGTTTTTCGGGCTCTTCCTCCGCCCCGCCGGAAAACACGACCAGCAGAATCAGGGCGACGACGGCCAGCCCCGCGACGCCGCCGACGACCAGCCACTGCCCGATCCTGTCGTCCGAGTGGCCGTCGTCTTCGTCCTCGATCGCGACGGATTTGGAATCGGCTCCGCGTTGTGGCTTCGCCTGCCCCGTCCCGGCTGCGGCGATCGCAAACGTTTCGCCGCACGACGCGCATCGCGTCGAGGCCATCGAAGCGGGGACATTCATCGCCGCGTTGCAGCGAGGGCAACTCACACGTTTAATCGACATCGACGGTTCCTGCGTTAGAGATCTTTGCGATGCATCATCCAGCGACGCTGCAGATCCATCACGATTCGTCGCACCGTTGGTGGTGGATCGACGTGTTCGCCCTTGAAAGCTTCGGGGAAGAACAATCCAAAACCGTTCGGCTCGATCCGGCGCACGATCGCTTCGAGTTCGATCTCCGTTCTATTCATCGACAATCGAGCGCGGAGTTCGTCGTTGATGTCCAGGGGGATCGTGCGGTCCTTGGGGACTTCGACGAACACACCGGTCATGCTGATGTTGGTCGGTTTGGACTCACAGCGTTCTTTGCCGGAGATCAGGGTGACGCGTAGTCCGCTGTCTTCGATCACCGGGACGCGAAACGACTCCCGGCGATTTTCTTCTTGTGTCTCTGTCTCGGTTTCCTCGGGCGGTGAGAACAGGTGCACGAAATCAACGAGTCCCTTGACCGACTTGGGATCGAAGGAGACGGATTTTTCGGGATCTTCGCTGCTGGAGATCTTCAGCGTTTCGCCGTCATAGAAAATCTCAATGTCGCGTAGGGTGATTTCTGCCATCAGATTTTCTGGGCGTCCTTTGCTAAGTCGTACAAGCGTCGAATCTCGTCCAAGTCGACTTCGACGGGGGGAAATTGTGGATCCATCTCGCTCAGCGTCTTGGCGACGATGGAGGAGATGGCGGCGTCGCGAAACCATTTGTGGTCTGCGGGGATCACGTACCAAGGGGCGTACTTGGTGCTGCAATGTTCAAATGCATCTTCATAGGCCCGACGGACTTCGCCCCATTGATCGCGGGCCTCGTAATCGCCGGGGTTCAGTTTCCAGTGTTTGGCAGGATTTTCCAAACGCTTTCGAAAGCGTTCTAGCTGTTCTTCGGGGCTGATGTGAAGATAAAACTTGAGGATCCGCGTGCCGTTGGCGGCCAAATTGCGTTCAAAGTCGTTGATGATTTCGTAACGTGGGCGCCAGACGGACTCGGGGACCAGCTTTTGAACTCGGACCGCGAGCACGTCTTCATAATGCGATCGGTTAAAGATCGCAACTTTGCCGCGCGCCGGCGTGCAGGAGTGGATCCGCCACAAAAAGTCATGCGCCAGTTCCACACTGCTGGGGGCTTTGAACGGGTACGTTCGGCATCCCTGTGGATTCATCTTGCCAAGCACCTTGCGGATCACGCCATCCTTGCCGGCCGCGTCGGGGGCCTGCAGAACAATCAACAACGACTGCTTGGCCTCGACGTACATGCGATACTGCAGATCCTGGATCGTGGCGATATTTTTTTCCGTCGCTGCGACCGCATCCGCCTTTTCGTCAAAGGGGCCTTTGGTTTTCGTTTCGCGTTTCTTCAGCGAAACGGACTCGGATGGCTTGATGCGAAATTCTTTCTCAAAATCCATTGAGTGATCGTGGTGGCTGGAGGAGCATTGGGGAAAAATACGCTTTTTTACAATTCCGTTCAATCATTTTAGCTCGCCTGCCGCTCGCTGGTCTCCCGAAACAACCCCGCGATCACGTCTTCCAGTGGCGGATCTTCCACGGCCACGTCTTCAATCGGATGGTCGGCCAGACAGCGTGACAAGACCCGCGGGACGTCCGCCCGAGCGACCTTCAACCGCACCTTCGGCCACGTCTCGGACAACACTTCCCCGAACGCCCGCAAGTCCGGATGATGCTCTTCGGCGAATTGCAGCGTGATGATCTTGTAGCCGGAAAACTTGTCGACGATTCCCGAAAGCGAACCGTCGTACTCGATGGTGCCGCGGGCGATCACCACCACCCGCTTACACAACGCGGCGACGTCCTTCATGTAGTGGCTGGTCAGCAGGATCGTGATCTTGCGTTTTTCTTGATAGTAACGCAGGAATTGCTGGATGTTGTGCTGGGCGATGACATCCAACCCGATCGTCGGTTCGTCCAGAAACAGCACGTCGGGGCTGTGAAGCAAGGCTGCGATCAATTCCATCTTCATCCTCTCGCCCAGCGACAGCTCTCGCACCGGTTGGCTCAGCAACGAACCGACCTCCAACAAATCCGTCAGCTCATCCATCGTCGTGCGAAACTGATCCTCCGGAACGCCGTAAATCTGTTGCTGCAGCCGATAGGACTCCTGCGCCGGCAGATCCCACCAGAGCTGGTTCTTCTGCCCCATCACCAGTGCGAATCGGCGGCGATAGGCGTTTTTCCGTTGCCAGGGCACATAGCCCATCACCGTGGCCTCGCCGCTGGTCGGGTCGATCACGCCGGACAGCAATTTCAGCGTCGTCGTCTTGCCGGCTCCGTTGGGTCCCAGAAAAGCCACAAACTCCCCCGCCTGGACGTCCAGATCGATTCCACGGACCGCGTGAACCTCCTGGTATTCCCGGTGAAAGAGCCCCTTGAGACTCTCCCTCAGACCTTCGCCCTTGCGATAAACGCGATAGGACTTCGTCAGGTCTCGGACTTCAATGATCGACATGGCACTCGGGTGACGCTGGAGAAAAATGACAAGCGGCGGTATTGTAGTGGCGAGATCCATTTGCCACGAGCCAGCCTATCCCACGTTTCCCGCCCCGCCCGAACCACACACAACCATGCCTTCGACGCCCGCCAACGTGCCAAACCTCCGTATCGGATTGGGGTACGACTCACATCGATTGGAGGCCGGCGGGCCGCTGCGGATCGGCGGCATCGATGTGCCGGCGGATCTGCACGCGATCGGCCACAGCGATGCCGACGTGCTGCTGCATGCGATCACCGATGCGTTGTTGGGCGCGATCTGCGCCGCCGACATCGGGCGTCTGTTCCCCGACACCAGCGACGTCAACGCGGACCGAGACAGCCGCGACTTCGTCCAAGCGGCTCTCGACAAAGTTCACCAACGCGGGATGGGGATCGTCAATCTGGACTGCGTGATCCTGGCCGAACGCCCCAAAATGGCGCCGCACATCGACGCCATGCGGGCTCACGTCGCCGACATGCTGGGCGCCGATGCCGATCGGGTCAGTATCAAGGCCAAGACCGGCGAAGGCGTCGGCGAAATCGGCACGGGGAAGTCCATCGCCACCCGCGTCGTCGTGTTGTTGGCCGGTCGCTTGTCTTAACGTCGCGGTATTGAGCGGAAGCCCGAACGGATCGTCAATCACGGACTTTGCGCAACAATCGCATCTCGTTGGGCCCGATGAACATCAACAGCAGCGCGCCATTGGCGGCGTAGCGATCAAAGACCTCTTCGTGGAATTGGTCTTCGCCCGGCCAGGGATAGGAATAAACCAGCGCAAAATCGTCCAAGTCCAATTCCCACGCTTCATACGCCGATGCGCCGGCGTGCCCCAGTGACGGCAAGGTCGGGTCGAAGGAGAGATCCGCGGCCCCGGGCGGCAGAAAGTTGCCTTCAAACAAATCCACCTTGGCCGGCCAATTTGCGATCGTCTTCCGCGCCTCGGCAATCAAATCCACATGGGCTTCGATCGCGTGAGAATTCCAGCCCAGTTCGTCGGCCAAACAGGCCACGGCGGCAAAACCACAGCCCCACTCCAGAAAACGGCTGCCGATCAGCGGCTGGTGTTGGCGAACCCAGTCGAGGGTCTGGTAGACCAATTCGTAGTCCGCCGCGACGAACTGCTCGGCCCGATGCTGATCCCAGCAATCTTGGAACACTTCGATCCGCGCACGCATCGACGACAGATGTGCGGCGACCGGCGAAGGAATCGGTCGCGTGTCGACCTGGGACGGAATCTCGATGGGTTGCAACATCGCGGTACTATAGCCCGATTGGCCATGGAGTTCACCGATGGGAACGATCGAGCGATGAAACGATTACTGGGCCCACGGATAGCAGCGCGAACCCACGGATTTTTTGCACCCGGTCATCCGTGGGTTCGCGCCGCCATCGGTGGTTATCGTTTTCGATGGTTGGTCTGGTGAAATTGCTGGAGTCCCTTGTCAAGATTGCATCTTAGGGTTGACGCACTAGCACAACGTCACCGATTGCAATTGCAACCAATCCCTCTGTTCCGGTGTCAGCGCGTCGAGCGACGTTGCCGTGATCTTGGTCGTTGCATCGATCACGGCAGCCTGCGAAAGCGTGCCATCGGCATTCACCACGCCGAAGCTCACGCCGAACAGCGATGCATCGCGCAGGTCCGCTCCGCGCAAATCCGCGGCTGAGAAATCGGCGCCTTCCAGATCGGCCCCACGAAAGTTCGCGTCACGCAGATCGGCCGATTGCAGATGGGCGTTGGAAAGATTGGCGCCTTGAAACCCCGCGCGGCGCAGGTTCGCGTTCCGCAGATCCGCGTTGCGCAAGAGCGAGCCAGCGGCATGAAGGTTTTCCAGATCCAGACCCCGCGCTTCCAGACTCAACAGATCGCGGCCGCTGAAATCGCGATCGCGAATCAGCCGGGTGGCGTCTTGCTTGCTGAGACTTGCAGCGATGTACCGTTGTTCCTTCCAAGGATCCGCCCCGTTGTGGTAACCGGCTTCGGATTCCCAATAACCGAGACGATCGACGGACAGAAATTCGATCCGTTGGAGCCACTTGATGCTCTTGTAAAAATACTTGCCCGGCACGACCATCCGAACGGGTCCGCCATGTTCGACTGACAACGGATCTCCGTCGGCCTTTAACGCGATCAAGGGATCCAGGTCCAACAGTTCCTCCAGCGGCAGCGACGTGCTGTGAGAACGCTTGCTGCGAGCGACGAACGAAACAAACCGTGCTTGCCGATTCCAAAGCGGCTGACCGTTTGAGTCAGCGACCAACTCCGCAAATCGAACGCCTTCAAATTCCATCTGCAACTTCGACCACCGCGTCACACAATGCACATCGATGCATCGAGTCGTCTGCGGCATGGCGGTCAAGTCGCCGAGATCAACGCGACGTTCGCTCAGCACCTGGCCACAAACCGTGATCGTCCATGGGAGGTCGCTGTCGCCGGGAGACCGTTCGCCGACGACCGGCCAACAATCGCGGCGAACCAATTGCTGATTGGGAGGGATTGATCTGGAGTTCATAAGGTGAGATAGAAACATATCAACCGAAGATTCGCAACCAGCGCTGGTGTCCAGGCTTCAGCCCAATACCGCTAAGT
>NZ_JANZKV010000031.1 GCF_025060895.1 Stieleria sedimenti
ACGTCGATTCTTTTGCTGCAGGATTTTGCAACCCATTTAGATTCTCTCCCTCTGGGAGAGACGGCGTTTGCGCAGCAAGCAAACGCCAGAGAGGGCCTTTGACACCAACCGGGGCGTTGTTTGTTAGCGGCAGGGCGCGAGCCCTCCGGTCTTGCAGCTGTTTGCGATCTGCCACCGGACGGCTCGCGGGTTGTCGTTTTTGTGAGCCGCGACGCGTAAGCGGCCGGGCATTGCGACGCCCGCCCGAGGCCTTACGGCCGACGGCTCACCATTGACTCAGCAGATCTCGACTAAATCGACAGCCCGCTCGCGCCGTTCCGCTAGCACTTTCCGTTGTTCGTTAGCCCTGGCCGCAGGCAACACAGTACGCGTTGATTTTTCGTGATGGACCGCGCCGTGAGACGTTAAAATCTGTCGACAGAACGTTGCATCCTTTCCACGCTCCCCACTTCCCCAGGTACACACCGGTGCTGACACGTCCCACACCATCCGACCGCGCCGTCCATCCACCCAGTCGCCGTCAATTCATCGCCGCCGCCGGTGCGACTTGCGTCGCCGCCTGTGCGGCGACCGGTGTTGGCGTCGGCCCTGCCACCGTCGCTGCGGCGGAGCCGTTTGCCCGCAGCGGCGGAGCACGCTTTCGCGTCGGGTTGGCCGCCTATTCGCTACGCAACTACTTTTCGTTCATGAAAGGGAAACGAAAAGAACCGGCCTCCGGAGGCAAAGCGATCGACATGGTGGGGTTCCTCGATTACTGCGTCGCGCAGGGCTTGGAAGCGGCTGAATTGACGAGTTACTTTTTCCCGCCGGATGCCGACGACGCGTATTTCTTGGAACTCAAACGCCAAGCCTTCCTTCGTGGCGTGACCATTTCCGGCACCGCGATCGGTAATAACTTCACTCAAGGTGCAGGCGATAAAATGGAGCGGGAGATTGAAACCGCGATCCAGTGGATCGATAAAGCCGCCGTGATGGGGGCTCCGCACATCCGCTTCTTCGCCGGCAAGGGGCAGGAATTGGATGACCACCCCGAACGCATGAACGAGGCGGTCCAAGCGATGGAGCGTTGCGCGTTTCGGGCGGGCGAGCGAGGCGTTTTCTTGGGCATCGAAAACCACGGCAATCTCCGGCCCGACCAACTGCTGCCGATTATTCATGCGGTCGACCATCCTTGGGTCGGCATCAACTTGGACACCGGCAATTTCTACAGCGACGATCCGTACGGCGATCTGGAAAAATGTGTACCCTTTGCCGTCAACGTTCAAGTCAAAGTCAACATGAAAAAACCCGACGGCGCGGAGTACCCGGCCGACATGGATCGGATCGCCGGGATTCTGCGTGACAGCGGCTACCAGGGGTTTGTGGTGCTGGAATACGAAGACGAAAACCCCTACGAACACATCCCAGCGGCCTTGGATCGGATGCGCGAAGCACTCGGCGTCTGACGCTACGATCGTCGCGTCCGAAACAACCGGACGCGTTTCCGGGATCGGAAAGGTCAAAAGGAGACTTTTCCTGAAGCTTTTGTATTGAACCCGCCGGAATCGGACTAATGTCTAGGTGTGCGAGGGACGCGACACGCAGCAAGCACAACAACGAGATATTAAGCGTCCCCCCGTGCGAGGCGGGGTCGGTTCTTCGGAATCGGCCTCGCCTTTTTTCGTATCCGCGTCGACCAAGTGGTCATCGCCAGGACCGCCAGCAAGCTGGCCAGTACGGCGTAAATCGGTTGTCGCCACGGCCCCAGTGCTTGGACCAGCAACACCAGCAACGGTCCGGCCAGCACAATCGCAACCATCCAGCCCGACCAGGCCGCGAGATGCACGTCGGCCGTCACACTGCGAACCAAGGCGTACGCGAGACCGGGCACGACCAACACGTAGCCTCCGCCGGGCAGCCAAAAGGCCAACGCGGTGCCCAACGCGGCGGTCACCAGCCAGATCCAATCGCTGACCAAATGAAATTCTTTCGTGGACGATCGCGATATCAGCCACTCCAGCAGGAACGTCGCGGCCAGAAAGGACGCGGCGATCGTGAATAATCCCGCCGGCAAATCAATCGGCGTGTATTTGACCTGGTTCCACGGTGTGGTCAGCAATGCGAATCGGATTGCCAAGCCGACAGCCAGACCGATCAGGACCGCTAACAGCGTGTTGAGCGCGTGGCGTGGCAAACGTCGCCAAAGCTGCCCCGGCCGTTGACGCAGACAAGCCACACCGATCAAAGCGACCGCGAGCAGCGCCAACACCTTCTGCACCCGTTCGCTGAAGTGGATCACGGTCAATCCGTACAGATCGAAGAAGACGGCGTTGCCGGCATCCGGCTGCGTGGATGCCTGCTGCACGCGATGCAACACGTCGGCCGGTAATCGATCGACGGCGCGGTGCATCGAGAACAGGTGCGCCCCCATGTGCTGCAGTGTTCGGTCGCTCAGGTTGGCCGGCGTATCGTCCACCTGGTGATAGCGATGGGCGCCCCCGATGACCGCATAGTTGAATCCGGGCAGACCGAGCTTGCCATGCCAGGCGTTGAAGTCGGTCGCGTTGGGGAGCATCCGATAGACGGTGACGGCCAGCGAGGACGTGATCTTGGGCCGCGCCAGATCGTCGATCAGCACGCTGACCCAAGCGTGATTGCCGGAATGCGTTTCGAACATCGGGATGCCGCCACTGCTGCCCCGGGCATCAAAGTTCAAGACGAACATCGGTCTGGGGAACGGCAGCGAGTCCTGGGCCGCGATCGCGTAGGCGCCCAACAATCCGAATTCCTCTCCATCGGTGAACAGGTAGTGGGTGGTGTGGGCCGGTGGCGTCGTCGCCAGCACGCGAATGTGTTCGACCAAGGCGACGACCGCCGATCCGGCGTCGCCGGCGCCGGGGCCCCAGCGGCAGGAGTCATGGTGGGTGGCAACCAGGATCGGTGCCAACGAAGGGTCCGAGCCTTCGAGGGTGACCCACAGGTTCTTCAGCACCGGGTCGGGCGGCAACAGATCGATGCGTCCTTTGGGATGCCGATCCTGGCGCTCGGGGTCGAACGCGATTTCGATCCGCCGGGTCGAGACCCCGTAGCCATCGAGCTTTTGTTCCAGGCGTTGCAAAAACGCTTCACCTGCTGCGGTTCCCGTCGTGTGTTTCTGTGGGGGATCACCCAACAATTCAACCAGGGTCGCGCGCATCCGAGCCGCCGACGGCCGATCGACCGGGGCATCTGCCCCCAACGGTGCAGGCCCGCGGTAATGGTACCAACCCAAGAAGATGGAAAGGCCCAACGTCAACGTCGAGACGATGATTCGTCTACCGAACTGTGAGGCGTCGCGTTTCAAAACCTGAATCTCCTTCCACCCGGTGGCGTACGCTCAATGTTAACACCTTTGGCGTCTCGAGGTGTTAGCGGAACGGCGCCAGCCGTCCGGTCGCGCTTCAAAAACGCCGTGACAGACCGGAGGGCTCGCGCCCTACCGCTAACAACAACCCTCGAGGTGTTAGCGGAACGGCGCCAGCCGTCCGGTCGCGCTTCAAAAACGCCGTGACAGACCGGAGAGCTCGCGCCCTACCGCTAACAACAACCCTCGAGGTGTTAGCGGAACGGCGCCAGCCGTCCGGTCGCGCTTCAAAAACACCGTGACAGACCGGAGGGCTCGCGCCCTGCCGCTAACAACAGCCCTCGAGGTGTTAGCGGAACGGCGCCAGCCGTCCGGTCGCGCTTCAAAAACGCCGTGACAGACCGGAGGGCTCGCGCCCTACCGCTAACAACAACCCTCGAGGTGTTAGCGGAACGGCGCCAGCCGTCCGGTCGCGCTTCAAAAACACCGTGACAGACCGGAGGGCTCGTGCCCTACCGCTAACAACAACACTCGAGGTGTTAGCGGAACGGCGTTAGCCGTCCGGTCACGCTTCAAAAACACTGTGACAGACCGGAGGGCTCATGCCCTGCCGCTAACAACAACACTCCGCTTGGCGTCAAAGGAGGTGGCATTGAGAGTAAGCTTGCAGCTTACCCATGGAAAACCGGAAGCTCACTCCATTTTTATGCCGCGAACGAGGTCGACTGTTGTGTGAATCGGAGGGCGATTTGCGCGACGATTTGTTTCGCGGCGTCGATATCGGAAAGCTGCAGTTGTCCCATCCGCCGCATGTCGCTGCGTACTTTCCGTGATTGCCGTCGCGGCAACATGTCGAGAACGGTTTCGGCGGTCTCGTTGGGCAGACCGCACAAGACCAAGAACGCTTGTTTGGTCGACACCATCCCGAGGGCACGGCACAGATCCTGAGGCGGCAGCTGCGTCAGGAATCGGTCGACTCGCTCGGCCAATTCCGCCGGATGACAGAGTGTTTCTTCGGCGTAGGCGTCTGTTTCGTTGGCGTGTTGGTCGTCCACCGCGTACCGGCTTTGATTGATCGGCAACACAACGGGAAACTGGCCCGACGCGTCGTCTTGCGGTTGCCGGGACGGGCGGCTTTCGTTTTGCAGCAGCGCCGAAGGCAACACGCCGGCGGCCTGTGTTTGGTGAAATTGAGCAAACATGCTCTCCACCGATTCGCGGTTCGGCGGCATCGCCGCAGTCGTGGCATCGGCGTGGGATTGCTCTGGATGCTCAGTGGCTTTAGCGGGTTCAGTGTGCTCCGCGGGCGGCACTTCGACCGCGACTGATTCCACCGCAGACCGTTGGCCGTGGCCGCTTTCGCATGGAAAATCCGCAGCCGTGTCGGCGACGGCATCGGTACCTCGATAGATCGATTTGGACCGTTTGGGCGAGACTCTGGCCCGGCCGATTTGAATCTCGTCCTGAATCTCCGATTCCACTTTTTCGACGCGGCTGGTTTCGGTCTGCAGCTCGTCGCGCATCCGCTTCATCACATGGACCTGCTCCATCGCGTCGATTTCACCCATCGCCGACATCTCCTCGGCGATGCGTTGTTTGTCATCGTTGCCCAGTTGTCCCAGCAGGACGCGGTGGGTCCGACGTGGCAGCGTGTGCAACAAGATGGCGATCTGGCGGATCGAATCGCCGCGATCGGCTTGAGTGCCGGAGTGTGTTTCGGTCGGGGTGATCATGGGTGGATGGGTCAGGTCATTGGAACGATCGGGCACCGCCTGCAGACGTCAAACCCGCTCAGGCGGCGTCGGCCATCCAACTGTGGACGATCTGGGCGGCCAGTTCGGGGTTGGATTCGACCAATTCGGCCAAGTCGTCTCGCATCGTGGTATCGGCGGCGTTGGGCTGGGTCTTGGCAGGCCGATCGGGGTGTCGCGGTGAAGGTTTGCCGGTTGGCACTTCGGTGACCGATGTCGCGGTCATCGAAGGATTTCGCAATCGCATTCGCATGGTGGCGATGGCAAACACGCCGGCGACCAACAACAGGCTGCCCAGCGAAATTGATAGCACCGGATTGGCTTGAAGCGGTTCGATCACGCCGGCCCACCGACCGACCGTGTCGACCGGTGGTGGATACTTGGGCGTCTTGTCGGGATCCGGGAAGCTCCAGACACGCACCGTTTGTTCGTCGCTGTCGGCATCACTCGCCACCAGCGGTTTGACCGCATCGCGAATGTTGTCCATGACTTTGGCACGAACGCCATCGAATTGATCTTGGGTCGGCGCCAGTGGCAAGGCACCCTCGGGATGTTGCGACCGATAGTCGTTGACCCATTGGGCGTGGAATTGGCTTTCGGGCACACCGACCGAAACACGCATTTGATACTCGCCCGGTATCGATTCCTTGTGAATCGATTTTGACAGCGCGATCGGTTTACCGTCGCCCGACTCGCAGTACACCGACCGTGCCGCGATGTGCAGCCCGCGATAACCGCCGAGCAGTTCGGTCAGGCGTTGTTCCAATTCGTACTCCGCTTGACGTTGTTGGCGGGTCAATGGATCGTCCGATCCGTTGTACGTTTTCCGCGCCGACGTGTCCGTGACCGTCACTTGATCCGCTTCCATGCCGGCGTAAGCTCCGGCGACAAGGTTCTGGATCATGCTGATCCGTCCCGGCGCAATCGGCTTGCCACTGTCCGAGACGAGCAGCACGCTTGCGGATTGGATCGTGCGGCCGTCAAAGGCGCCGGCGGATTGCTCGTCATAGTCGACACTGGCCCAGAGGATGTCGTCGAAGGCCGCGATTTTTCTTCCCAGGTCGTGTGCCTTGGCATATTGGTGACGCGTGCGTCGGGCCGATTCCGATTCGAAGTAAGGTGCCTCACCGAGCGCTTCTTCGACACTGCTTTGCAATGCATAGGGATGTGCCGAAGCTTGCTCGAGCGCCGCCAAATACTCATGCCGGGTCTCACGCGGAATTAACATCCGTCCTTCTTCGCGCCGCCAATCGCTCAAACCCGCTTTGCTGAACGCGAACTCGACTTGGCTGAGTTCCATCTCCCGGAGCACCCTCCCGCCAAAGAGCGGCTCCATGGTTTCCGTCGAACCGGCGGGGGCGATGTAATAGATTCCACCGACAATCAGCAGCCCGGCGATCACACAGGCGACCGCTCGTGACAGAGCCGACGCCCCGGAGAGAGGCGGGACGGTGTCGAGATGGGATTTGAATCGTTCGGTCCGCTGACGCAACACGCTTAGGCTGCCATTCGACTACTGGATGATTGCGATGGGAACACGATGGTGACAGCCACGCCGCCCTGTGGGCAGTTCTGCCACTGTAGTTCTGCGTTGATGGCAGCCGCCGCGATCGGCAGGTGACGCTCGCGTTTGGTCGCGTCGGTCCCGCTGTCAGCGATCTCCAACTCCAATCCCGATTCGCTCCGGCAAGCGGTGATCATCAGATCGCCACCGTCAGGCATCGCCTCCAACGCCTGCTTGCTGAGCGCCGTGATCAGATCCGCCGTGCGTTGGTGGTCGCAGGGGATGGGGATTTCCAAGTCGATGTCCAATTCCAGGCACACCGGAGCTTGGTGTTGGATCAATAACGGTGCGGTCACAGTCTCGACAAGAACCAAGAGGTTCCTGCACTGTTCCGGTTCCATCCATCCTTTGGCCATCGTGGCCTCCGCATTTATCGAATGTTCAAATGATTTTGACGACCCGCGGGATGCGACACGCCATCGACTCCGGCGATGAATCTCACCTGAGCAAAAACAGGGGAAAATCGTCGGAATGGCTCAAGTCGTTCTCCACAATGGACCGGCATAGCCTTTTCTCGGCGCTGGTCGCAAGGCGGATTGGCCGGCAAAGTGCAACCGAGAGCGACGAGCCGGGAGCCGCGTTCGCTCGGACGCCTCGATTTTTTGTCAATCAGGCGTATGATGAACGTAGAGTCTTTGGCATGTCTGCCCCACAAGAAATTCGAACTTTGCATGCGTTCACTGCCTTCCCTGTCGGCCATCACCATCCTGGTCGTCTCCGTCACCTGTTTTGCCGACGATGCCCGCGGGCAAGGACTGCTGCAACGGCTGCGAAGTCGGGTCGTGCCGCTGTTGCAAGATCAGCTGCAACCGCGAGACGGTGAAGCTGCCAGCAACGCCCTGCCGGCTCGCCCCCTGCCCGGTGCAAGCAATCTGCCTGGTGCAAGCAATCTGCCTGGTGCAAGCAATCTGCCTGGTGCAAGCAATCTGCCTGGTGCAAGCAATCTGCCTGGTGCAAGCAATCTGCCCGGTGCAAGTAATCAGCCTGGTGCAGGTAATCCGGCAAACGGATCGGCCCAGAATCCCGCCGCCGCCAGCCGAACCGACCAAGCGAATCCGCGGGCGCGCTATCGCTCCCTGGCTCGTCCGGGCGGCGGAGTCAGTCGCATTCCGTCCGTCACCCCGCCCCCGGCTCCGGCTGTCAGTCCGACACCGGCGCTCGGGCCCAGCGGCGTCCGACAGGCGGGGGCTGAGACCCAGGCCCAGGCCGACGCCGACTCTTCCGCCCCCCAGCGTTCCAATTCTTTCGGGCGATCGATTCTCTCCCCGCTCGACTTCGACGACGAAGATGGTCCGGCCGTTGCCGGGACTGGAGCGTCCGCCGGCACCGCTGCATCGATCGGCATCAAGGCGATTGACGCCGATCCGGGCTACCCGGGTGTTCAAATCACCGACTTCGCCAGTCATTCCCGGGCCGACCGAGACGGACTGCGGGTCGGCGACTTCATCTTTGCCATCGACGGGGTGCCCACGCCTTCGGTTGCCGCCTTGGTCGGTCAGGTCGCCGCCCATCAGCCCGGTGACCGGGTTCGCTTGCGGATCGGGCGGGGCGGACAAGTCAGTGATCTTGACATCACATTGGTTGCCAAGCCCGGTACCAACGTGGCCCCGACCGACGGACGGACGAGATCGCCCGCGGCCGGCCCTGCGGCATCGGGCGGAAATTCAATCGCCGTGCCCCTCCAGGCCGCCACACCGACCGCCACACCGTCCGCCGTGCAGACCGCCACACCGACCGCCGTGCAGCCGAAGATCGGCGCGGAGGTTCGCGATGTGCCCGGCCGACGCGGAGTCCGAGTGATGGAGATCCAACCCGGATCACCGGCAGACAAGGCCGGCCTGAAAACCGAAGATCGCATCGTCGCGATTGACAGCAAACTGGTCTCCGACTCACAGCGTCTGTTCGACTTGCTGGCGCTCGCTCCGGCTGACGCCTCCGTGGATCTGCAATTGATCCGAGAGAATCGTCTGGTCAACGCCACGTTGTCGTTGCGATCCGATGATGGACCAGCGGTCGCGGGCCAAGCGACGGACGCCACCGGCCCCACGCCCGCCGCCAGCGATACATTAGTCGGCGGCCTCGGTTCGGTGCTCGGCGGCATGTTCGGCCAGTCCGCCCCGCCAGCGCAAACACCCTCCGACACGACCGAGACGCAAGCCGGCAAGGCGAAACAGGCCGCTGAGCCGGAATTGCTTCCGGCGGCAAAGCAGCCACAGCAGGAAAGCGAGACGCAAGCTGGCCCGTCAGGCGAATCGGAATCGGTGCGAGCCGAGATTCAACGGCTTCGCGACCAACTGCAAAAGCTCGAGTCGCAACTCGAGGAATAAACCATCGAACAAAATTTCCCACGGATGGCAGCGCGAACCCACGGATGACAGGGTGACAACAATCCGTGGGTTCGCGCTGCTATCCGCGGGTTCAGTGGCTATTTCATCGCTCCACAAGTCACCGCCTGCCCCGATTTTCCAGGTCGACAACCGCAGCGCATAGGTTTAAACCCAGCCGAAGCACTACCCCGCCATGGCGGAGCGGAAACTCAACACCGCGGGCGTCTCGTCGGCCGGCAACGCTTCCTTCACCAGGTTGCTGGTCAGCGTCATCTTCAACGCCGCAACCTGATTGGGCTCGATCGCGATTCGGCTTTGCACAAACCAGCCGACGTGCGGCGAGCGACTTTCTTGGCGGAGCACCAGGGTGCTGGAACCGTCGCCATCGCTTTCGCGTGCAAGCACCAACCGCTGGTCGCCGGAATCGCTCGGGAAGACGTTCAGAATCATCGAATTCATCAGAGACCTGGATAGCTGACGCGGACGAAGGAGGGACGTCAAAAAACTGCGCGGTGTTGAAAGTGATTCTCAACAACAGAGAAGTTTAATGATTCTCTTTTGCGCGTCAATCTTTCAAATCGGTGTAAAGTCTTCCAATTCTGTGGACGACCGAATCCGGCTTCCCGACCCGTTGTTTGGCGTAACCGATTGCCTGGAAACAGGTTAGGGAGAATGGGAGGAATTTGCTCCGGCGATTGGCACAATTCCTGCATAACTTGACTGCCACGTACAAGGATGTGACAGCCTTGACGAGTTTCTCACCCTCTCTCGCCGGTATCGGCAAAGGAAACTGCCATGTTAGTTCTCTCACGGAAAGTCGATCAACAGATCAAGATTGGCGACGACATCACGGTGACCGTGGTTCGTGTGGAAGGAAATCGAGTTCGAATCGGAGTCAGCGCTCCCCGCGACGTTCGCATCCTCCGCGGCGAACTGAACGCCGAGCAGGCGATCAATGAAGAGGTTGAATTTGAGCTTTCGGAGCGAGAATTCGCCTTCGCCCACCAAAACGCATCGGATCGAATTAAATCCGCCAAGACGAGTTCGTCGGTCCGGCCGCAGGTTTTCACCGGATCGGTCACCGCCGACGGCGGCACGGTGGAATTGAGGGGCGAGTCGCCGTCGCGAAAGGCCAAGCCGGCACCCTTGGCCAGCTTCGTTTCGGCATCCTAGGCAGGAAGCGATGTGTGTTCCCGTTCAACACCTCCCGTCTCCGCGAATGGACTCGCGGCCTGCTCCCCTGCGACGCGTTCAGCCCCGGCTGTCCAGCTTGAAACTTGAAACTTGAAACTTGAAACTTGAAACTTGAAACTTGAAACTTCACTGCTCAAAGCCAACTTTCCGAACCGTAGTTGATTCGTCCGGTGCTGCAGACTCGACTGCGTTTTCCGGCATCGTCGCAACCCGGTCGGCCGAATCGATTTCTCGGAGGTGTTCCAGCAGGATACGACGGACTTCAAAGATCGCTTGACCGGTCATGTGGATCTTGGTGTGCTCGGCATCGACGATCAGTTCGCTTTCGGTGTCGTCCATCGTGGCACTTTCATAAGCGACAATGCCATCGCCCCGGCCGGCTTTCTTTTGCAGCAGCGTCGGGTCTTGCAGGATCCCGATGATGTTGTGGTACTTGACCGACGGTGAATACTTTGCCCGCTGCATGACGGGGAAGATCGGCGAGTCGGGGGCCAGCGAATCGATCGCGTTGGCCATCGTCAGCAGTTCGGTATCGCGAAACAGGTCGGGATTGTTTTTGACCAGATTCTCGCCCACGGTCTTGTTTAACTTGGGAAGCTTGATGAATTTTCGGGCCAACCAGCGGGTCAATTCATTGGCGAACTGGCTGCCGCGGTGGGGCGTGCCGATCGTGATCACTCGGCTGACCGATTGATTGGGTTTGAAGAACAACGTGCTGACCAGCTTGTCGCGTTCTTCGGCTTCGCCACGGAGTTTTTCTCTCGGTTGGTCGCTGACGATTCTCCAGAAATCATCACCGCTATCGATCGTCTGCATGCGGCTGATCAATCCGCCCATGCTGTGGCCGACCAACACCATCTGTTCCATCGGTGCGTCGCTGTGTGTCGGATCAAACGTCTGACGCAGATCGTGGAGGTCCGAACGCAATTGCGTCGCACTCAACCAAAACGGTTGACCGGACGGATACAGATAGAACCAGAACTGATAGCGCTGGCGAATCTCAGGGAAACTGCGCAGGTCATTGAACATGTCCATCCATGTTCGGGGGCTGGACCACAGGCCGTGCACCATCAGCACGGGGATCCGGTTGGGATCATACGGTTCCAGCATGTACAGGCCGCGGTTTTTGGCGGCATCGGCGGGGTTCAGTAAGCCTTCGGTTTCCTGGTTTTGTTCTCGGAATCGCGGCGTGTCGAGAAAGAAAGCCAGCGGCGTGGTCAGATCGGTTTCCAACGGCACCCAGTGGTTGGCCAGCTTGACTTGGTTGGCCGACAGCGGATCGAAGAACTCGAGGACACAGGTGTTGGCGTCGCCGTATTCTCCGTTCTCCGGTTTGGCGCAGCGCATCATCGCGGTGACGCTGTAGCTGAGCCCGTCGGGATAGTATTTCTCGCGAGGATCGGCGTTTTCGTCGCTCTTGCGGACCGCGATCATCGGAACGCCCAATCCGAACGTCGTGTGCTTGCTCCGCAGCGTCGCGATCTCGTAGTCACTGACAAATTCATAGTGGTCAAACTCGTCGGGTTTCCAATTTCCGCGCAGTTGCGTTTGGATCACGAACTCGCGGTCGGGTGTTTTGACCCGGTAGGTTTGGCCCGGTTTGATGTGACGCTCTTCGCACAGCAGACGAAGCGTGTCTTCCAACGATTCGTTGTACAGATCACACGTCGCACGAAACTGTGGGTCGTACTGGTTTCGCGTTTCCGACAGGTCTTCGTCGAACAGATAGTCGTAGCTGTTGGTCAGCGCGACGCCAAAGTGGCCCAGGGCGTCACTCTGGTCGCCCTTGGTTTCCGCCTTCTTGCCTTCGACGTAAGACAATTCGGCGAGCGCATGAATCAGCTCGGGGTCACGGTTGTCCCGCAGCGTGGTTTGGATTTTTTTCAGACAAACGTGGGCGTCTTGGTCATAGCCGTCGCGGAGCCCATAGCGTCGCAACGTGTTCCACGTCCGCTCGCTGATTTGCGGGCCTTGACGCGTCATCAGCCGCAGCTGGGCGGCCAACGGGTTGTCGCGAACCGACCGAGCCGTCAAATACCGAGCGGTCGAGCATCCGCCGGAAAGACATAGCAGCAGAATCAGCCCAACCAGTTGCCCAATCCGCAGCCGGCAAACGCGTTGCGAGACCACCGACGTCGCCGCGATCGCTAACACTGGTTCAAATTCCCCTGCTGCAGAGGCCGGCGCAGCACCGCACGATGCGGCGCGACGCGTGATCGTATCGGCATCGGATCGTGATCGGTCAAACGGAGCGGTCGTGGGTTCGAGCAACATCCTGTCAATCGAAGCGGTGGGGGGCAAGAAGCGCACAACGTTCGCGCCGCTGGCCGGACAGTAGAAAGCCGCCGGCCTCCGTGTCAACGCAGACCGCGGGACCGCCCGAGTTTCACGACCGAGAGGAGCCGGTGGCTTAGGTTTACCCACATCTTTGCATCCCGGAGGGCAACGCTGTGAAGCATTTTTCCCATGCGTTTCTTGAGGTTTTAGCGGCAGGGCGCGAGCCCTCCGGTTCTTCATCTCTGCCAACACACCGGAGGGCTCGCGGGCTGTCGGTTTAGTCGATGTTTCGAAATCAGCGTGATCATCTCAGCCCGACGCGTGAGCGAGGGGCGCCGCGCTGCCCCTTGCTTACGCGTGCGGGCTTAAATCGACAGCCCGCTCGCGCCCTGCCGCTCAAAAATGCTTCACAGCCTTGCCGGGAGGGGAAGGCGGAAATTAGCCGGCGGTCGAGCGAAGCGAACACCGCCGGAGCGGTAACTGAGGAAGTTCGCGAGGAAACGTTGGGGGGAGCTTGACGAGGGACGCAGATTCTCGGAAACTGCCGCTCCCAGTTTGACGCGGCCGTGGCGGAACTGGCAGACGCGCTAGGTTGAGGGCCTAGTGGGAGATAATCCCGTGGAGGTTCGAGTCCTCTCGGCCGCATTCCGTTTTTCTAAGGAAAAACGGCTATCTTGCCATCCTCTGTTGCCGCGGCGACAACTTGAGTTGCCGCGACAGGTGGTCGTGATCCCCCTGCGATCTCAGTCTCGGCGCAGCTAAAATCAGGAAATGAGCCGATCATTACCTGACATTCCCAATCGCAGCGAACCCATTGCAGCTGAATTCTTTCGCTCGATTGCCGATTGCACCGTCGACTGGGAAAGCTGGCTGTCCTGTGAGGGCGAAGTCTTGTGGGTGAACAGGGCTGTCGAGCGATTCACGGGCTACTCGCCGGCGGAGTGTTTGGCGATGACGGATTATCCGTTGCCGCTGATGACCCCCGAGCACCGCGGTAGGATTGCGCGTTACTTTGCCGAAGCCGCTCGAGGCAGTACGGAAAACAACATTGAATTCGAGTGTTTGCACCGCGACGGCTCGACGTCTTGGGTGGCCGTGTCTTGGCAACCGATGACCGACTCCGATGGGCGATCGTTGGGTTTTCGGGCAAGTGTGCGAGACATTTCCGAAAAGCGACAGATGCGTGAGCAGTTGCGTTTGCACAACGAGCATCTGGAACAACTCGTTCAAGAACGCACCGCCCGGGTGGCGGAGTTGGAGCAGCATCGGCTGAAGATGGAGAAGCTTGCGGCGCTCGGTGAACTGGCCGCAGGTGTGGCTCATGAAATCAACAATCCGCTGGCCGGCATTCGCAACGCGTTCGCTTTATTGAAACGACACATTCCCACCGGCGTCAAGCATTACGACAAGCTCGACTTGATCGACGGCGAGATTGAACGGATCAGCGGCATCATTCATCAGATGTATCAACTCTATCGGCCCAGTCAGCAGCGGGCGTCGTCCTTCTCGCTGAAGCAGACGGTGGACGTCGTCATCACACTGGCACTTCCCATGTCGCGAAAAGCGAACGTGAAGGTTTCGGCCTCCTCCGGTTCACCGGTTGCGGTCGGAGCGTCGGGGAAAATCGCGGCCCTTGGTGCCGACGAAGTGGTCTTGCGTGAAGGCGAATTGAAACAAGTGCTGTTGAACTTGATCCACAATGCCATCCAAGCTTCCGAGGCGGGGGCTCAGGTCAACGTCCACGCTCGGACGGACGCGAGACACGCCATCTTGACGGTGACCGATCATGGGCACGGTATCGCGGAGGAAGACATCGAACGAATCTTTGACCCTTTCTTCAGCACCAAGACAGAGACGGTCGGCCAGGGCATGGGCCTCGGCTTGTCGGTCACGCGGGGGATCGTGGAAGCGATGAACGGAACCATTGACGTGACGAGCGAACCGGGGAAAGGCACCGAGTTTGTGGTTCGTTTGCCCCGGCGACTCGATGACGACGTGACCAGCACCTCGCAAACGTCGGCAGGACGTTCGATCTGAACGACTGCTGAAACTCTCCCCGAGTTTCGCTACTTCCAATACGATCCCATGAAAACCAAACAACGAATCTTGATCGCCGACGACGAGCCGCTTTATCGCGATACGACGGCGGACTTGCTGCGAGAGGAAGGTTACGAGTGCATTTGCGTCGAAAACGCGGATGATGCCATCGGCCTGTTGCGTGAACACTCGTTCGATCTAATCTTGACCGACTTGAACATGCCCGGCAATTTGAAATTGGAATTGCTCCAAGAGGGCCGCACGAAGTACTCGCACATCCCGATGATCGTGGTCACGGGGGTGCCTTCGGTTCCCACGGCGATCGAGAGCGTTCGGTTGGGAATCGCCGACTACCTGCTCAAACCGGTTAAGTTTGAAGAACTGCACACGGCGGTCCAGCGAGCACTGCTTCATCCCGGGGCGACCGCCGAACCTGCAACGGAGTCGGTGTCGAACACCGAGCGGCATGAAACGTTCCCCGAAATCATTGGTGTCTGTCCAGCGATGTTGGAATTGCTGGACATCGTTGATCGGGTTGCCGCCAGTAACACGAACGTACTGATCACGGGCGAAAGCGGCACGGGAAAAGAAGTGATTGCCAGTGCGATCCACAACCGCAGTGCTCGTCGGGAGCACGCATTTCAGGTGATCGACTGCACAGCCATTCCCGAAGCGCTGTTCGAGTCGGTCCTGTTTGGGCATGTCCAGGGAGCGTTCACCGGAGCGATCAAGGACCAAAAGGGTTTGCTGCGTCTCTGTGACGGCGGTACCGCGTTCTTTGACGAACTGGGGGAGTTGCCTGCGGCCGCTCAAGCGAAACTGTTGCGGGCGGTCCAAGAGCAAACCTTCACACCCGTCGGCGACAGCAAACCGATCAAAGTCGACACGCGGTTCATCTGTGCGACCAACCGAGACTTGCGAGCCGAAGTCGACGCGGGACGATTTCGACAAGACCTGTACTATCGGCTTGCCGTCATTCCAATCGAACTCGCCCCCCTGCGTGATCGCGGTGATGATGTGGTGACGTTGGCCGATCATTTTCTGAGGCGTCTGCGTCCGAGCGGATCCAAGGTGGTGGGATTTTCTGACGAAGTGATTGACTGCTTTCGCACCTACCGCTGGCCCGGCAATATCCGGGAACTGCGAAACGTGATCGAACGCACCATCACGCTTGCACGCGGCAACACGATCGAGGTCTCCGACCTGCCGCGGCAATTGCAATCACCGGAAGCGGACGTTGTCGATGCAGCGGCGCTGTCGGAAATTTCGCGTGATGAAGCGCTCGATGATGCCGATCGGGCCTATCTGGCGGCGGTGCTGAAAAAACACAACGGCGTCATCGCGAGCGCTGCTCGACAAGCCGGTCTGTCGCGTCAAGGCTTGAACAAACTACTGAAACGACACGGAATCGAAGCGGACGATTTCAGGTAAACTGTCGACGCCGTCGGCGCGTCGGCGCGTCTCCGGCGCCGGCTATCGGTACATGAAGCGTGGAAACGATTCAATCATCGAACGCAATCCCCGTCTGTTCTCAGCGTCTTCTCGATCGGTTCCCTTCAATCGGACTGACAATCGTCGAGTCACGCCAGTGGAGTTGCTAAACGGTTGGCGATCCGATCGTCGGAGGTCTGACGCCGCGAATCCACTCGGCCCCCATCGTACGCCGCCGTTGAGTCTGGATGGACTGACGGCAAACGTGCAGCGCAACGCGATGCTCTCGACCGACCGATGCGTTGACTGTCACGGCGAGAATGGGCAAGGCAGCGACGAAGGCCCTCCGGTGTGGGGCGACAAATCGTACAAGGACGGCGCCGGATTGAGCCGCGTTGCGAAGCTGGCGTCCTGGTTGAAAGTCGCGATGCCGCTCGATGACGCGTCATTAACCACGCAGGAATCGCGGGACCTTGCCGCTTTCATCAACAGTCATCCGCGTCCCACGTTTTTGCTCTCGGAGCATCTTCCCCAGGACAGCAAGCTCGACGAATCGAGGTTTCTCAGGAGCCGGTTGCGTCGGCGAACATGGAAGCGGAAACGGGGCCGTCTGTCACTTGCGAAGCGAAGAAATGACCATTGAGCCCTTGGATGGCAGCGCGAACCCACGGATTTAAATCCTTCAGGTCCCGTCTAGGGAAGAGTGATTTTTGATGAAAGTGGCGTAAGCTTCCAGCCTGTGATCCTCGTGAACGGACGTTGCAATCTTGCGGCGTTCTTGCCCCTGTCCTTTTGCAAACGGTTCACCAGCTCGATTTGGTTATGATGTTGACCGCCGCAACGATCCTCCTCGCCATCCGAGTCCCTGGAAAATCGATTCAGTCCTGGTCTGCGATTCAGTCCTGGTCTGCGATTGTTCAACCGAATACGGAATATTGGTATCAATGTCGATGGATAAGATTCGCCGAGATGAGTTGATTTCCACGTACCGCGACGGTTTGCTCGACGACACGCTGCCTTTTTGGATCAAGCACTGTGTCGATCGAGAGCATGGTGGTTTCATGATGTCGCTCGATCGTGACGGCACCGTCATCGACACCGACAAGGGCGTTTGGCAGCAGGGCCGCTTCACTTGGCTGCTGGGGGAACTTTACAACAACGTCGAGCAACGGCCGGAATGGCTTGAACTGGCCAAGCACGGCGCACAGTTTCTCGACGAGCATTGCTTTGATCCCCGTGACGGTCGGATGTGGTTTCATGTCACTCGCGAGGGCAAACCGATTCGTAAGCGGCGCTACGCATTCTCCGAAAGTTTTGCCGCGATCGCGTTCGGGGAATTGGCTAAGGCAACTGGCGACCAGCGATATGCCCAAAAGGCGAAACGGACGTTTCAACGTTTTATTGACCACAACCTTGATCCACGGGGCACCGATCCAAAATTTACCGAAACGCGTCCCATGCGTGGACTCGGATTTCCGATGATCACGATCGCGACCGCCCAAGAGCTACGCGAGTCGATCGACTTACCCGAGGCTGAGGAGTGGATCGACCGCAGCATCGACGACATCCGCCAATATCATCTCAAAGAGGACATTCAGTGCGTGATGGAGACGGTCGGTCCCAGCGGCGAGATTATCGACCATTTTGACGGCCGTACACTGAATCCGGGACACGCGATCGAAGGCGCCTGGTTCATCATGCTGGAAGGCAAGCGGCGGGGGGATGAGGAACTGATTCGCACCGGCTGTCAGATGCTGGACTGGATGTGGCAGCGCGGCTGGGACCCGCAGTACGGCGGGATTCTCTACTTCGTCGACGTGAATGACCGGCCGATTCAGGAATACTGGCATGACATGAAATTTTGGTGGCCACAGAACGAAACGATCATTGCCACGCTGCTCGCGTCGCAGCTGACGTCCGACCCCAAGTACGAGCGCTGGCATCGGATGATTCACGACTGGACCTACTCGCACTTTCCCGACGCGGATCACGGCGAATGGTTCGGCTACCTCCACCGCGACGGTTCCCTCAGCTCGACATTGAAAGGCAACCTTTGGAAAGGGCCTTTTCATCTGCCTCGGATGCAGCTCGTTGGTTGGCAACTGCTTGCCGAATCGACGGGGTGATTGCGTCTGTGAAGTAGATGATCGCCTACTGCTTCGTCAACGTTTAGATTGAGGGGGCCTCGGAAAAGGGTGCAGGCGTCTCGTGCCGACAGCACGCGAACGAGGATTTCACGATGGTTCTTTCGAAACGGATCTGCCAATCTGGATGGTTTGGTCCGGAATTTGCGTGCGATGCGACGGTGGATCGGATACCAAAGTACAAACGTCATGTTGCTACACCAATGCTCGACAATCCAGAGACTCGACCGATCACTCGACGCTCTGAACTCTGGTGGCCGGTGACAACGGGCGGTGTCGCTTTCCTTCTGTCCGGATTAGTCTTTGCGTCGTCGCCCGCAGCTGGCATCGTTGTGATGGCATGGACCGTCGGTGCAGCCACGTTTCTCTCTGGGATCGCGCTCAGGAGCATCTCTGTGCATTGGAAGAACGGTAAAACGAAGACCCGAGTACGGGAAACGCCTGCGACGATGCCCCACGAGGCGAACTGATGCTCTTGTGGTTGTTGGCCATCCTGATCGCTGCTGCCGTCGCACCGACGGTGAACCGAGTCGTTGGTTCGATGGATGGAGTTACGTTGGGGGGATGGGTTCTGGCCGCTGTGCCGGCGGGCGTGTTCATCGCGCTGTTGACGCTGTGGCCGTCGGTAGTGAACCAACAGGATGTGTCGGTTTTTGTGGATTGGGTTCCGGCACTCAATCTTGCCGTGTCGCTGCGGTTGGACGGTCTGAGTCTGCTGTTCGGCTTGATGGTCACCGGTATTGGTGCGCTGATCCTGGTCTATGCGGGAGCCTATTTGAGAGGCGACGATCGGCTGGGTCGCTTGTGGATGCTGTTGCTGTTGTTCATGGCCGCCATGCTGGGGCTGGTTCTGGCCGACAACTTGTTGACGCTGTTTATTTTCTGGGAACTGACCAGCATTACGTCGTACCTGCTGATCGGTTTCAACAGCGACCGTCCTGAATCACGAGCATCCGCATTGCAGGCGCTGCTGGTGACCGGCGGTGGTGGATTGGTGCTGCTTCCCGGTTTGATCTTGCTGGGTTTGGCAGGCAACTCCTTTGAAATCTCGGCCTTGCTGACCAGCGCCGAACAGATCCGAGAGCACTCGTTCTATCTGCCGATGTTGGTTCTGATTCTGGTCGGCGCGTTCACGAAGTCGGCGCAGTTTCCGTTTCATTTTTGGTTGCCCAATGCGATGGCAGCTCCGACGCCGATCAGCGCCTACTTGCATTCGGCCACGATGGTGAAGGCGGGTGTCTATCTGATCGCGCGGCTGCATCCGATTTTGGGCGGGACCGCGGAATGGTTTTGGATAATTGCTTCGGTCGGCGCGATCACGATGTTGCTCGGAGCGGTGCTGGCGCTACGGGCGACTGACCTGAAGCAAATTCTGGCCTATGCCACCATCAGCGTGCTGGGAACGCTGACCCTGTTGCTGGGAATCGGGACGGAAGCCACTTTGGTTGCCGCTTTGGCGGTGCTGGTGGCTCATGCATGCTACAAAGGCGGCTTGTTCATGGTGGCCGGTGCGATCGATCACTCCGTGCATCAGCGCGATGTTCGTGAACTCGGCGGACTCAGGATGGCAATGCCTGCCACGTTCGCGGCGGCCTGCCTGGCTGGCTGTTCAATGGCGGGCGTCTTGCCGACGTTCGGCTTTATTGCCAAGGAAACGTGGTACGAATCAATCGGCCATGTTGCCGGCAACGGTTTCCTGGCTGCGTCGATACTGGCCAATCTTGGTTTGGTTGCGGCTGTGGGATTCGTCTGTGTCAAGCCGTTCTTCGGAAGACGAACCGAAAGCACCCATCATGCGCACGAGGGTGGTCCGGCGATGTGGGGACCACCTGTCGTGCTGGGCATCGCTGGACTGGCGTTGGGATTGTTGCCGACACGCATCAGCGAACTGTTGGCCGCCGGAAGTGGTGCGATCGCGGGGCGAGCGGTGCCCGTGCATTTAGCGTTGTGGCACGGAGTCAACGTGACGCTGCTGTTGTCGCTGCTGACTTTGGCGGGAGGGGGAGCGTTGTACTGGATACTGCGTCAAGGGCAACTGCATCGGCTGAAACCCTACTTCTACTTTTTCGAGGGTGTCATGCAGTATGGGCCATCGCGGGTCTATCATTGGCTTCTGCGTACCGTCAATCAGTTCGCTCGCGGTCAAACGGCGATGCTGCAAAACGGCTACTTGCGATTCTACTTGTTCACGATGGTCGGCCTCACCGTTGCCAGTGTGTGGATGGCGTTGGGGGGCGAATTGCATTCGCACCTGAAACCGATGCCACTGGATGTTCGCGTCCATGAAGTCCTGTTGGCTTGCCTGATTCTCGCCGCGGCGGTCGTGGCGGTTCGAGCGACGACCTGGTTGCTCGCGGTCGGGGCACTTGGAGTCGTGGGTTACTGCGTCGCGGGGATCTTTGTGTTGTTTGGTGCCCCGGACCTGGCGATGACGCAGTTCGTGATCGAAACGCTGACGGTCGTTCTGTTTGTGATGGCATTTTCACGGCTGCCCGATTTCCGCCGCCTGACATCCGTTGCCACGCGTGGCCGAGACGCCTTGATCGCCGTGGTGGCGGGGGCGACGATCACGGTGTTATTGCTGTTCGCCATGACCGTCCGTTCCAGTCATCCCATCTCGGATTATTACCTCGCACACAGCGTCTCCGAAGCACACGGTCGCAATGTGGTGAACGTGATTCTGGTGGACTTTCGAGCGCTCGATACACTCGGAGAAATCACTGTACTGGCGATTGCGGCGATCGGTGTGTATTCGCTGTTGTCACTGCGGCCTTCCAAGCAGGCTGACGGAGAGGGCGATGCTGCGGATGGGGCGGCAGGCTCATTCAAAGAAAGTTCCCCCGAGACGCGGCACGACAGCGCAGCCGGTCACGCCTCTCAGCCGGAGGGAGCTTGAACGATGGATTCCGTCATTCTGAAGACCGCGATTCGATTCCTGTTGCCGTTGTTGTTGTTGGCGTCCGTGTTTCTGTTCCTTCGCGGTCACAACGAACCGGGCGGCGGTTTCGTGGGCGGTCTATTGGCCAGCGGCGCCATTGCGCTTTACGCGATGACACACGGTGCGGCTGCCGCACGTCAGGTCGTTCGGCTGCCGCCTCGCTTTCTGATTGGTGCGGGGCTGCTGTTTGCATTGGTCAGTGGAGTGGCGCCCCTGTTCTTTGGCCGACCTTTTCTGACAGGGTTGTGGACCAAGATCACGACCGAAGGCCTGGGGGAACTGCACATCGGAACGCCGCTGTTGTTCGACCTCGGCGTTTATTGCGTGGTAACGGGAGTCACGCTCGTCTTCGTCTTTTCACTCCTTGAAGAATAACCGGCATGGACATTCTCTTAGCGATCACCGTCGGCGGACTTTATGCGGCAGGCATTTACATGATGCTGCGCCGAAATGTTGTGAAGCTGCTGATTGGACTCGGCCTGCTCAGCCACGCCGCCAACCTGCTGCTCTTCACCGCGGGCGGGCTGGTTCGCGGTCGTGTCCCGGTCGTTCCAGACGGCGGAACGTGGCCGCTGGTGATCGTCGCCGATCCGTTGCCCCAAGCCCTCATCCTGACTGCCATTGTGATCAGTTTCGCGGTGTTGGCATTCGCTCTCGTTCTGATCTACCGCACCTACCAAACGCTGGGGACCGAAGATCTGGACGAACTGAAGGCGACCGACACATGAATGCTCAGGCTGTCGTGATTCTGCCGATCGCACTGCCTCTGGCCACGATGGTGATGCTGTTGCTGTCGTTAAAATCCATCCCCGCGCAGAAACTCATCGGCGTGGTCGGTTCGGCGTTGCTGCTGCTGTCGACCGCAACGCTGGCGTGGTTGGTGGATCGCGATGGGATCCTTGTCTTGCAAGCAGGAAACTGGCCCGCACCGTTCGGTATCACACTGGTTGCCGATCGGCTGAGTTCGATCATGGTGTTGTTGGCAGGCTTGATGGTTTTCGCAGTGTCGGTGTATTCGCTCGCGTCGGTTGACAACAGCCGCGTGCGTTTTGGATTTCATCCGCTGATTCAGCTGTTGCTGATGGGGGTTTGCGGAGCGTTTCTGACGGGCGATTTGTTCAATCTGTATGTGTGGTTTGAAGTCATGCTGATTGCTTCGTTCGTTCTGCTCACGCTCGGTGGTGAGCGAGGGCAACTGGAAGGAGCGATCAAGTATGTCACGTTGAACCTGATTTCATCTGCCGTGTTTCTGGCGGCCATTGGGGTGATCTACGCCGCGACCGGAACGCTGAACATGGCGGACCTTGCTCTGAAACTTCGTAGCTTTCCTAACGAAGGCACCGTGTCCGTGCTGTCGATGCTGTTTCTCATCGCGTTCGGAACCAAGGCCGCTGTGTTCCCACTGTTCTTCTGGCTGCCCGCGTCTTACCACACTCCGCCGGTCGCCGTGTCCGCGATCTTCGCCGGATTGCTGACGAAGGTCGGGGTGTACTCGCTGATTCGAGCGTTCACGCTGCTCTTTGTGACCGATCTGGAGTTCACTCACAACCTGCTGCTGCTGATCGCCGGACTGACGATGGTGACGGGCGTGTTGGGAGCGATGGCGCAGAACGAAGTCCGTCGCATCCTGTCGTTTCATATCGTCAGCCAAATCGGCTACATGGTGATGGGGCTGGCATTGTTCACGCCGCTGGCACTGGCCGGTACCGTTTTCTACATCATTCACCACATCGTTGTGAAAACGAATCTGTTTCTGATCGGTGGAGTTGTTGAGCAGCGGTTTCGAACCGGGCGTCTTGAGCGGATCGGTGGGCTCTATCGCTCGGCCCCGGTGCTGGCAACCGTGTTCTTTCTGTCAGCGATGTCGCTGGCCGGAGTTCCACCTCTGTCGGGCTTCTTCGCCAAACTGACGTTGATCCGAGGCGGGCTGGAAGCGGAACGCTACGCCATCGTTGTGGCTGCGCTGGTGGTGAGTCTGTTGACGTTGTTTTCGATGACGAAGATTTGGTCCGAGGCGTTTTGGAAGCCACCGCCGGGGGATGCGGTGACGGATGTGTCCTCCAGAAATCGTTCCAGGACAGGCCGAGCTTGCCTTTACGGACCGACGATTCTGCTGGCGTCGATCACCGTGGGAATCGGCGTCATGGCGGGGCCGGTGATGAATGCTTCCATGGCGACCGCCGAACAACTACTCGATCAAAACGCCTACATCAATGCCGTGTTGCCGGACGGGCCGACCGGCCAGGTGCCTGCCGTCTCTCGTGAAAGGAGAAGTCCATGAAGCACTTCTTTTTCAATGTCTTTTTGGCGCTGGTCTGGGCACTGGCCAGCGGACGGATCTCTCTGCTCAGCCTGACGATCGGGTTCGTCCTAGGGTACGGTGTCTTGTGGTTTGCACAGCCGTTGATGGAGCCGTCTCGATATTTCCAGAAACTGCCAATCGCCATTCGGTTCTTGGGTTTCTTCATTTGGCAATTGCTGCTTTCCAATCTCCGCGTGGCCTATGACGTCATCACGCCTCATCTGTACATGCGGCCGGGGATTGTCGCGGTGCCGCTGGACGCGACCAGCGATCGGGAAATCACCTTGCTGGCGAATCTGATTACGCTGACACCGGGCACGCTGAGTCTTGATTTGTCCGACGATCGACGCACGCTGTATGTGCATGCGATGTTTGTGGACAGCCCCGACAGTGTCCGGGACAGCATCAAGAACGGCTTCGAACGACGTTTATTGGAGTTGATCCGATGATGCTGGACTGCGCTGCAACTGCTGGTGCTGCGGCCTTCTCCGTGTTGGCATCGGCGGCAGGGGTGAACCTCACCGCTCAGATTTCGCTGGTGGTGCTGGTGATCGCACTCGGCCTAGCGTTTCTTCGGCTGGTGCTGGGGCCGTCGCTTCCCGATCGTGTGGTGGCGCTTGATCTGGTCGCCTCGCTGCTGGTCGGGCTGATTGCCGTCAGTGCGGTGGAAACCGGTGACGTGATCTTTCTGCGGGTGGCGATGGTGGTGGCGTTATTCAACTTTGTCGGGACGATCGGCTTCTGTTGGTATCTGCAACGGGAGACTGGCCGATGAATGACGTGGTGACGATCGTGCTGCTGATCACCGGCACCGCCTTTGCTCTGCTGGCGTCGGTTGCTGTCGTACGAATGCCAGACCTGTACACACGCATGCACGGTGCCACCAAGAGTGCCACTCTGGGCGTCGGGTGCACGATTCTCGCCGCCGCCGTTCAATTCGCCGACATGGAAACGACGACCGTCGCAATTCTCGTCATCGGGTTCATCTTCCTGACGACGCCGGTGGCCGCTCACATGATTGGAAGAGCCGCCCACCAACAAAAGGTTCCGAAATGGAGCGGCACAGTTGTCGATGAGTCACCGTTGGCGGATTCGGCAAGCGATGCAAACGAGGACGGCGAACCGCGTTCGTGCGGAGACGGCCCACTGTGAAACCACCAAGTCGCAGCTGGCAAGACGCCCCGCGTCATCGAGGCGAACATCCGTCGTTTCGTTCGATCCAGACGCTCGCCCCATGCGGGGCGGTGGAAAGGTTGGTTGTTTGGCGACCCTGTTTCAGTATAGTCTGATTCGTCCATTCGATTTCACGTGTCGGCACGACCAGCGAGCGGATTTCCCGCCAACGCCATCAAGAGCGTCATGCAGAAAACTCTACGCGACTACTTGCAACGTATTCTCAACGCTCGTGTTTATGATGTGGCGGTGGAGTCGCCGCTGGAGCGTGCCCCGAAATTGTCGGCACGACTGTCTAACCACGTCTGGTTGAAACGAGAAGACACGCAGCCTGTTTTCAGTTTCAAGCTGCGCGGAGCCTACAACAAAATGGCGCGACTGTCGCCCGATGAGCTAGAGCGGGGCGTGGTTTGTGCCTCCGCAGGCAACCACGCACAAGGGGTCGCGTTCAGCGCTCGGCGACTCGGGTGCCACACCGTGATCGTGATGCCTGTCACGACACCGAAGCTGAAATCGGATGCGGTGAAAGCACTCGGTGGCAATGTGGTGCTGCACGGAGAGAGCTATTCTGATGCCCACGCCCACGCACTCGAATTGGCCGAGCGTCAGCATTTGGTGTTCGTCCATCCGTTCGACGATCCCGACGTGATCGCCGGGCAAGGCACGATCGGGATGGAGATTTTGCGTCAGCATCAACATCCGATCCACTCGGTGTTTGTTGCCATCGGGGGCGGCGGACTGATTTCGGGTGTCGCGGCCTACGTCAAAGCCGTCCGGCCCGAAATCAACGTCGTCGGCGTCCAAATGGAGGACTCTGATGCCATGATTCGCTCGGTTCGCGAAGGCAAACGCATCAAGCTGGACGACGTGGGACTGTTTTCCGATGGCACCGCGGTGAAGTACGTCGGTGAGGAAACGTTTCGGCTGACCCGAGCGTTGGTCGATGACTTTATCACCGTCGACAGCGATTCGGTCTGTGCGGCGATCAAGGATGCTTTTGAGGATACCCGCAGCATCTTGGAACCCGCCGGGGCGATGGGGATTGCCGGCATGAAAAAGTACGTCGCGCAGCATCAACTGACCGACGAAACGCTTGTCGCCATTACCTGCGGCGCCAACATGAATTTTGATCGCTTGCGGTTCGTCGCCGAGCGAGCGGAAGTCGGTGAAGAACGGGAAGCTCTGTTCGTCGTCACGATCCCGGAAGAACGGGGCAGTTTCAAACGACTGTGCGAAGTGATCGGCCATCGCAGCGTGACGGAATTCAGTTACCGCATGGCAAATGCAGAACATGCACACGTGCTGGTGGGGCTCGCAACAACCGACCGGAAAGAAGCCGAAGCGATCCGCTCGGATCTCGCGGACCAAGGATTTGCATCGATCAATTTGGTCGACGATGAACTTGCCAAGCAGCACGTCCGTTATATGGTCGGCGGACGGAGTCACCACAGCGGTGATGAGCAGTTGTACCGTTTCGAATTTCCTGAACGCCCCGGTGCGCTGATGCGATTCCTGTCCAGCATGCATCCCAATTGGAATATCAGCCTGTTTCACTATCGCAATCAAGGCGCCGATTACGGTCGGATTCTGGTCGGGATCCAGGTTCCCGAGGACGACCGCGATGCATTCAAGGATTTCATTTGCAACCTTGGCTACCGCTGTGCCGAAGAAACCCAAAATCCGGTCTATCATCTGTTCCTGTGTTGACGGTGCCAAGTTCTACGTCGAGGGAACGCAAAGCATCACTCGCTCATTCGACACGCTCCAAAAGCGTCCATTTTGTTGTGACGCGTGCTTGGGCGAGGTAGGATGTGGGCTCCGCGAACGAAGGGTTTCTGCAAAGCGATGCTCTGAAGACGTGCTGCCTCCCACCTTCGCCAGAAAATTTCCTCCCCATCCAACCCGCCTCGGAAAATGGCCATGCCCTCCTTTCCCACCCGCCGCTCGTTCCTAAAGTCAGCTACCGTGGGTAGCGCGGCAATCGGCCTGAACGCCCTTCAATATTCGCGAGTTTACGGCGCGAACCGACGACTGGGGATCGCCAGTGTTGGAACTGGCGGCAAAGGCTGGAGCGACTTAAACGGTGTGGCCGCCAGCCCTGATGTGGAAGTCATCGCGCTGTGCGATATCGACAGCTCCGCCAAGCATCTTGGTCAAGCTGCAGAGAGGTATCGATCGGCGAGGCAATACGACGACTGGCGAAAGCTTCTTGAGGAGTCAAGTGACATCCACGGCGTGTTGGTGTCGACACCCGATTTCATGCATGCGCCGGTTTCGATGGCCGCCATGCAACTCGGAAAACATGTGTTCTGCCAAAAACCTCTGACGCACACCGTCTACGAAGCGAGGCAGATGCGAAAGGCCGCCGCGAAGTTCAACGTCACGACGCAAATGTGCAATCAGATCCAATCCCATTCCGCCTATCGCACGGCGGTGCACATGGTTCACACCGGTATGATCGGAAAGGTAAAGGAAGTCCATTCGTGGCAAGGAGGACAACCGTCCTGGCCAAGGAACATCCCTAGACCGAAGGGCAGCGATCCCGTACCCGAGCATGTCCGCTGGGACCTTTGGCAGGGTGTTGCATCAGAGCGTCCCTTCAAGCTTGACATGTACCACCCGTTCAATTGGCGTGGTTGGCAAGCCTACGGGACCGGACAACTTGGAGATTTTGGATGCCACATTTTGGATCCCGTTTTCAAATCGCTCAAGCTGATGTCACCAACCAAACTCATCGTGGAGGCGCCGACACTGCTTTCGGAGTCTTGGACGGATCGCGCGACGGTGTATTACGAGTTCCCCGGCACCGAGTATACGCTTGAGCCCACGCTGCGCGTCACGTGGTACGACGCGGCGGGGGTGTTGCCGCCGCGAGAGAGATTGGGGGATGTGCCCGCGGACTATAAGCTCCCGAAGGCAGGCTCGGTTCTTGTCGGCGAGAAAGGATCGCTGGTCATTCCGCACGTGGCGATGCCCACGATTTTTCCAGAAGAGAAATTTCCCGCGAAGGAACTGCCCGTTATTGATGGGGTCGACCACTACACGCAGTGGGCCGATGCCTGCATGGGAAACGGGAAAACCACTTCGCACTTCGACTACGCCGGACCGCTGACCGAGACCGTGTTGCTGGGAACCATCGGCATCCGATTTCCGGGGCAAGAGCTCGCTTGGGATGCCGACGCTCTCACGATCACCAACCATGCTGAAGCGCAACAGTGGGTCACCAAGCCTTATCGAAAAGGCTGGGAACCAACCTGGATCTAGTGCTCCATGAGTTTTTAAATTGAAGAAGCCGCGAAAAAGCGGGACGGGTTGGAACTGGCGGAGCAATGAAGTTACCAGTGAGCCCACGGATGGCAGCGCGAACCCACGGATTTTGGCACCCTGTCATCCGTGGGTTCACGCTGCCATCCGTGGGTGTTGTTTTTGATCGTTAGCCCGCTTACCGCTGTGGTAACTTCGGTGGTGACACCGTTCGCTCGGCGAGATACACCTGCACCGCGGAGGCGAGGCTGGCGCCGACCGCCCGATAACCCGTTGTCGTGCTCTTCGGTGAATTCCAAATCGTTTCCAAGCACAAGCTCACGGTGTCCGCGTTTCCATTCATGCTGACCCAATTGGCGCTGATCTGTCGCCAAAGCGGATGATAATTGGATCCGGTCACTTTGGGCTGCCGACTCATCGGGATCATGGGTTTGATCTGACTGATTTTTGCATAGGCAAGATCGATGAACTGGTCGCGAAGACTGTCAGCGGTTCATCGGCTCGACATCGATGAGATGCATGCGAAAGGCAAGCGACTGCCAGCAAGACAACAAACGCTCGATGATTCATGGGAGGTCTCGGTTTGAATGGAAAACCCGCATGAAGACGACTTCATGGCGGGCGCGAACGATTCCCAACAAGATACCCGAATCATCGTGGTCCCAGGCGATTCCTTGGCCTGCAATCGGTGCCGGCACCGTGACGATATGCTTGAGTTCGCTCTCGTCGGCCGATACGTCCAGGACATAGAGTTCCCCGTGGTCATGTCCGGTCACGAACAGTCGTCCATCAGGTCCGAACGCGCCACCGGAATTGCTGTTGGGCAGAAAACGCTGAATCACCGATTCGGGGAACGACCACTCGCCTGTCTCGGTCCAATCGTCGTCATAGCGAACCAGCTTGGTGTGGCGGACTTCGGCATCACCATAAAAGGCGAACACGATCCACCACGCTCCCTGATGCCGATCGATCCAATTGATCGCTCCCTGTGTTTCGGAAAACAGCTTTGATTCGAGGTGTTTTAGAGTCTTGGCCTCAAAAATCTCGATGGTGTTCTTGAGGGGTTTGGTTGGCCAGTTGGAATTTGCACAATAAAGACGCCCCTCGACGACCACGCCGCTGTTGAGATGCTGGATCCCAGAGTTTTCAGGTGCCTGCCAGCGAACAAGTTGCTTCGCCGACTGCTTGTCATAGCGAGCGATCGTGCGGTTTGAAATGGCGTAAAACGACGGCGCATCGACGGCCACCGCTTGGTGCGCTTCTGCGATGCTCACGCGTCGCAGCGGCTGGACCGAAAGATCGGCCGCTGAGAGGTTCGCTTGCAAGACTGCCCAAGCGAGCGTGAGAGAGAATCGACCGATCGATTGTTGAACCATGCTGATGCCGCAAGAAGAAATTGAACTGGTTTGGTCACCCGGCGGATGACCCCATTTCTGCATCAAGCCGAAGGTGATTGACGTAGGGACAGAGCCGAGTGGTTTCAGGGTGTTCGATCGATGAGCTTCATCATGTCATCGGTGATGGGCATGACTTCAAAGTCTTTGAAGAACATTTCGCAGTCGGTGCCACCGTGCATCTGCAAGCCGAGCTTGCCCGTCTTCTCGCACGCTTCGTCGATGAGATCTGACGTGCAGAATCCGTTAAGCGTCTGAACCAGGCGGTCGCCGTACGCTGCGGTGCAGGTCGTGTTCCACTGTCCGTCCTTGTTGCGGACCTTTTCGACGAACTCGTCGTTGGTCACGATCCAACCGCGTCCGGGAATCGTCTTGCCGTCGATGATGCCGGCGGTGTGCCAGAGCGCAGAGTCCTTGCCGTTGTTGGCGATTTCATTTTGAAATCCACGCAGGACCCACGGGGCGCTCGTTTCTTCGGCGCGGAAATACAAGGCGCTGTTGCCGCCTTGCATCCGATACGTGACGCGAGCGATGAAGTTGTCGTAGTTCTTAGTGGAAATGACAAGCCCGTCCTTGCCCTGGCTCTTGGAATGGACACCATGCAGAACGCCGTCCTCGGTGAAGGACCATTCTTCTGGGAGAACGAACTTGGCATCAGCGAGTTGGTAGCTGCCGTCGTCTGCTTTGACAAAGAACGGTTCCCACTTGCTCTCGCCCAAGTCCTTCACGCGGATGTTTCTCCAGGCGACGGACCCGGATTTTCCAGCGTGAATCTGTAGTCCCAGAAAACCTTTCATCGAGAAACTGTCAAATAGATCGACGACCAGCTTGCCGTTCAGCCAGGTCTTGATGGACGGTCCGACGCACTGGATTTCCACCTCGTTCCATTCACCGTCCCGGCAGCTTGCCTGAGCAGCGTCAAGGCGATCCTGCGGAGTGTAGGCATCGAGCCAAATGACGCCATGTTGGTGGCCGCGACGCCCTTCGTCGTAGATGCGACCGGTCATGTCGCCGCCGGGACGCATTTCATACTGATAGCCGTAGACACGTTGGCCACCGCCTTCCGGGCGTGCGGCGGAGCGGAACTGGACGCCTGAATTGCCGGCTTCAAGAAATTTGTATTGCAGCTTCAGCACGAAGTTTCCAAATTCCTTTTCCGAACAGAGGAACGTGTTGCCCGGTGTGTTCGGAACGCATTTCCCGACGATTGATCCATCTTCGACTGCGTACTCCGCCGACCCACCGCGTTTGACCCAGCCTGCCAAGTCGACGCCGTTGAACAGGGAAACGAATCCCTCCTCGTCGTCCGCCGCCGACGCGGGCACATTCAGGGGCGCCAAAAGCCCGATCATCATCGTCGCTAAAATAGGAACTCTCATCGTTGTTACTCTGGAAATTGGGATGGGTGATTGGGAATACTGTCTCCGGACGCTCGGATTGCGGAGTGTTGAGACAAATCTACGGCTGGCTTGATCAAGAAGTGGAGGATGACGACTTGGCGGCTCAATCGAGTTTGTCGCCTTGGGGCATCCGATCGATCCACTCGGCATGATGTTTTTGGATCGTCTCTCAGCTGAGTTTTCATTTGAAGCAGAAGACGATGGCAGGATGAAGGTTGGAGCTTCCCGACAAAAGGCGTGACGCAACCGACGCTGGCGAGCTACCGTTCGTTCTGGTGGTGCGGGCTTTCCAGTAGGTGCTTCTTCAGCAGGTCGTCACCGTAGTCGTTACCTGGTTCACGAAACACGGTGTGAATATGATTGACGGGACCGGAGTTGCGTCCTGGAGGAAAGTGGTTGTCAAACTCGATGATCACGGTGGGGCCGTGGATTCGGTAGTAATAAGGCTTGCCCTCGGCCGTGCCAGCCCAGGCAAAATGAATCTTGTCCAAGCCTGATTTCAAGATTCGATCCAATTGGATGTGAGCGATGTTGTGTTCGTAGTTGTGAACATATTCGTCAATCAGTGACATCAGGAGGCGTCGCTGGGCGGCGTTCAGTTCCGATGCCGGCAAGCCCGTTGGGGTTTTCAATTGATCCCCACGCGTCGGACCGGTGACCACGTCGCGGGGGGCCACATTGTCGATGATTGCTTTGGCTCGCTGTTGATCGTTCAGTGACGCGAAAAGCCGTTTTCCTTTTTCATCTTCCGCGTTTTGGACCATCCAGCCCGAGTACGTCCCCTCGGGCAGCCTGGCAGGATCCGAGCCCATGAATGCAGGTCGGACGGAAACTTCATCGCCAACGACCGTGACGTTGAGCGCGAGGTGATGGCCGTCTAATTGCCATCCCCACGAATCGTCCTTCGCGGGATCGCCGAAGAGACCGATCCAGTAAAGGTCATGCCCAAACATCGGTGTATTGTTGGGGCGGCGCTTCTCGGCCAGACTCTTGAGGATCTCATCAAGATGCATGATCCCGGTTGTTTTCAGATAGCCCTGGCTACTGAGGGTGCTTTGCAGCAATTGATGTGCGAGCGTCCGTTGTTCCGGTGACATCTCCTTGAAACTGACGCCTTCCCGTTTAAACGAAGTGGACGGGAGATTGCTCCACGCCCGACGCTCTTTGTCGTCGAGCGGGAACATGGCCTGCTTTCGCAGTTCCGGGCTGAGACCTTCGAGGAAGGCAACCGCGGATTGACGCATCTCGGTGACGGGAGCCTTGTGTTTCTCCTTTATCTCCTGAGCATGTGCGACTGTGATGCAGGCAAAAAGGTACGCGGCGAGAGAGAGTCGTTTCATCTTCGGATTTCCTTGGAGCCTGGTTTTGGAAAACGGTACCCAACAAGCTTCGGCAAAAAGTAAGTGTATTCGAAAAGACTTTAATCATCATGATACTGCCACTCGCGTCGTCCCACATCCGCTTTCCCGCTAGGTTCGTTGCCGAGAAGCAGACATTTCGTACCATCTGGACCAAGTGTTCGACATCGCGGACAGGATTGTCTGTCTGCCTGACGGAGGCTGTGTTCAGTTCAAGGCCGCAGGGTCAATTGACGCGTGACGAGTTGATCCGCAGGATGGTGGGCATCCACGCGATCACTTGCATCCAGCCATAAACACCAAACCCGACCTACCAAATATGGGAAACCGCTTCGTGCCTTTTACCCAACCTATAGAGTTAAATGCCATCAATGCCGCATTGGCGAATTGCTGTTCCGTTTCGGGTCGGCTCGTCACGCGGTTCATTCTCCTGACCACTGCGATGCTTGCCTCGGCCGCCATCAGCTTCGGGGTGGAGAATCCTGCCGATTCACCCGGCGGAAAAAAAACAGCGATTGCGGGGGATGGTGGGCGAGGGGGTGAACAGCGATTGCCTGACAGCTCGGCGGGGCCTCCGGTTTGCCTGAGCGCAAACAACCTGTCGATCGCCACGGGCCAGCCTTCGCAAGTGCTCATGTCGAGTGGCTCCACGCACATCCCGGTATGGTCATTGTCGGGTTCCACGGTGGGACAGTCTGTCGCCGGACTCGTGTCGGGGTTACCGAGAGGGTGCGCCGCAGTGAAGGTTGAGATCGTCGTGACCACGACGGATGAGTCGACGAGCCCGATGGATGAGGACGTCTATCGATGCCACCTCTCGCAGATGGTGGAGGGTGCCGCCTTCACGTCCCGGTATGTGCTGGGAACGCCCGTGCGGACGTCGCTCCCAGCCGCACCGCTCTACACGCGAACCATCGTCCTGGAGTCCTACTATCCGGTGGATCCGAACGCGCCCCTGTGGGTGCGTATTCAACGGGAGCCTGGCGATCCCGCGGACTCGTTCACCCACCCCACTGGCCTGGCAATGATCAAGGTGACACCGCTGAACGCGCTGCCAAGGGCGCATGTCGTGCAGAACGTACGCGGCTATAACTCATGGCCGATGATTCAGGCCATCGGGGAGAAACTGGTCTGCGTGTACAGCCGAGGCTCGGCGCATACGATCGCCGAAGACGCCCGCGCCGTTTACGCACGCACATCCATCGATCACGGAAAAACATGGACGAAGGAAACGGTCGTCGCCGACACGCCAAACGATGGCGAGGTCGCCATCGGGAAGGGCTTGGATTCCGCGGGGGCGATGCTCCTCTGGGTGCGTCGAATCGGATCGAAGTGGAACCACGACCTTTACCGCAGCACCGATGGTGTGACGTTCTCGCTCGTGGCGACGCCGAAGCTCGCCGTGATGCCGATCCAGATCACCGACATCTTCGAAGTCCCAACCGTCGGGCTCATGGCACTGTGGTTTGCAGGGGACTACGGCGACGATGGCCCGAGTCACTCGTGGGGCACGCTGGCCAGTCGTGATGATGGCGCAACCTGGACACAGGCCACCATCGAATCCGAACTGACCAAACCGCAGTGGCCGACCGAGCCCTCTGCGGTCTATCTTGGCGATGGTAGGATCCTGGCAGTCGCACGGACAGAACAGGGGGGCATTTCAACAGCACGGTCTCAATTCCAAATGGTCTCAACTGACTATGGTGCGACGTGGACGCGGACGCAAACAAACATCGGCGAGGTCGTCGCTTCCACGCCGAGCCTGGTCCTTGACGCCGAAACCGGTTTGCTGAGCAACTACTACTATCAGCGTGGGCGGGGGATCCTTCGTCGTCGAGTCGTCGATCCAGATTGTGTGTTCGACAATCCGCTCAATTGGCCCGATTCGGAGGCCGTCGCCACCGGCAGTCGGGTCACATTCGATGCGGGCAACGTGAACGCCACCGCGATCGGGGGCACACACCACCTCGCCTTTTACTCTGGCGAGGCTTCTGACACGGCAATCTTGGTAACAGTGCTTCCGGCACCGACCATCGACTCAGCCTCGCCGATGCCCTGCGATACGTCCAACGATACTGATTCGGATGGTCGGCCTGATTAGTCGGCATTGCTGACCGAAGTCAAGCAACTGACTGACGCCAGCATCGCGAACCCCATTAAAAAACCTTCCCCGTTTTCCTTTCCGCCGGCGACACTTCGCTCGCTCGAAATGCTGAGCAGACAAGCTGCTACCATGATGGCTGCAAACGTGCGCTGAGTGATGACGAGCGGGTCAGGCATGTTGTCGTCTCCGATGTGGGTTATGTTAGTCGAACGAATCAACGACGAACAAGGAGTCTTCTGATGTCGGCCTATACTGCTGAAGTGATTGGAACCATGATGCTGGTTCTGTTTGGCAATGGCGTGGTGGCGAACGTTGTTCTCGCCCGCACCAAGGGAAACGATGGCGGCTGGATTGTGATTGCGGCAGGTTGGGGCATCGCTGTGTTCATCGGGGCATTCTGTGCCAGCGAGTTCAGTGGAGCGCACCTCAACCCGGCGGTGAGTGTCGCGATGGCAGCGGCCGGAAAACTGAGCATCGTTGACGCCGGTGCTTACATCGTGGCTCAATTCATTGGAGCGATTCTCGGGGCGGCACTGGTCTATTTGTTTTATCGCGAACACTTTGACGTCACCGAAGACGCTGATGCCAAACTTGCGTGCTTTTGCACCGCCCCGAACATTCGCAAGTTGGGACAAGCGTTCTTTTGCGAAGTTGTCGGCACATTCGCCTTGATCCTGCCCATTTTCCTGATGGCGACACCGAGCCTGATTCAAGGTGAAGCACCGTCAGATTCCGACCCGGTGTTAGGACTTGGTTCACTCGGGTTGTTGCCCGTTGGCCTGCTTGTTTTCGGAATCGGTTTGTCTCTCGGTGGAACCACCGGGTATGCGATCAACCCGGCTCGTGACCTGGGGCCACGTCTGGTGCATGCCCTGCTGCCCATCAAGGGCAAACGCAACAGCGACTGGAGTTACGCGTGGGTCCCCGTGATGGGACCATTGCTGGGCGCAGTGCTGGCCGCGCTGCTGTACCGCTATGTGCTGTCGAGTTAGCCTTGCCCGTTTTACGTTCGAATTATACAGAGTCCGCCACGAGCCAGTGGCTCATTGTTCAGACTTCAACATCATCATAGGTCGTTCGCTTCATGTTCCATCGACGCTACTTCGTCACGTCACTCGTCATCGGATTTGCGTTCTCGTTCTCGGTTTTACCCGCGATGTCTCAGGATGCGGGATCCGAGGATCTCAGCTTGAACGCAGTGAAATGCGAGGGTGACTATCAACATCATTTACAAGGTGTCTGTACCGACGACACGGCGGCGATCTTCTGGTCCTTCACGACCGAACTGGTGAAGACTGATCGACAGGGCCGAGTGCTGAAAACAATCCCTGTTGCGAACCATCATGGCGACCTGTGTTTCAAGGACGGAAAGATCTACGTCGCGGTAAATCTGGGACGGTTCAACGATCCCAAAGGCAACGCGGATTCGTGGGTGTATGCTTACGACGCCAATACCCTGGATCTTGTGGCCGAGCACGAAGTTCAGGAAGTGTTTCACGGTGCGGGGGGGATCGGCACGACGGATGGCCACTTCTATGTGGTGGGGGGACTGCCCGACGGTGTGCAAGAAAACTACGTCTACGAATACGACGCCGATTTTCAGTTCGTGAAACAGCACACCCTCCAAAGCAAGTGGACACATCTGGGCATTCAAACCGCCACGTTTCACGACGGGGCCTGGTGGTTCGGCTGCTACGGATCACCGGCGATTCTGTTGAAGACCGACGCCGGCTTCAATCTCATCGGGCGTCATGAGTTCAATTGCTCGTTGGGAATCATTGGAGTCGGTCCAGGTCGGTTGATGTTTGCCAAAGGTCCAAGGAATGCAGCCGGCCGCCACATGGGTTCGCTGCATCTGGCGCGTCCCGATGCAACTCGGGGACTCGTGGAAGTGTCCACGGCGGCCGGGACTGAGCAGAGACCACCGCAAGGCGTCGCGCCGGGAATCGAAAAGCCGCTACTGATCGCTCCTCGGCCCGGAAACGGCCGCAACAGCGAAGGCGATTTCATCCAGCTCAAAGACGGACGTCTCCTGTTGGTGTACTCGAAATTCACCGGTACCGGGGACCATGCTCCTGCCGAACTCGTGGGGCGATACTCGTCCGACGGTGGCGAGACCTGGGGTAGCGATGATGTACCGATCATCGCTCGAACAGGTCGCGACGCGAATCTGATGTCCGTCTCGCTGCTGCGATTGGCCGATGGCCGAATCGCACTCTTCTACGTTCGCAAGTACGACAGTCCGGATGGCTCGAAGTATCCGTATCTCGATCACATTCTGATGCGGACCAGCACCGACGAAGGCCAGACCTGGTCCGAACCGACGTACGTCGTGCCGGAGAATCAGCCTGGTTATCGCGTGCTGAACAACGACCGAGTCATTCAACTCAAGAGCGGCCGTTTGGTCGTGCCGCTGGCTGTCCACTATTTGCCGGGTCGGCCGGGGTTTCAGAGTTCCGCTGAAATGGTTTGCTATTTGTCTGATGATCAAGGGGCGTCGTGGCGGGCCAGCACCAGCACGCTGAAATCAGAACTGCTGGCTCAGGAACCGGGCGTGGTGGAATTGAAGGACGGAACGCTACTGATGTTTTGCCGCAGCCGCGATTGTCAGCTGGTTGCGCGCAGCGAAGATGGCGGCGACACCTGGTCGCCGCTAACGCGATCCTCGATCGCCCAGCCCACTGTTTCGCCCGCATCGATCGAGCGAATTCCTGAAACGGGTGATTTGCTGCTGGTGTGGAACAACGGCAACGATCCGCTGGCGGCACTCAAGCCGGTCGGCCGTCGTCCTTTCACCGTTGCGATTTCCAAAGATGATGGAGCCACTTGGCAACACATTCAAAACATCGGTGCCGATCCGAAGGGCTGGTACTGCTACACCGCGATCGAGTTTGTCGACGACCATCTGCTCTTGGCCCACTGTGAATTTCCCGGGCTAAATTCGCTTCAGATCACACGCGTGCCCGTCAGTTGGCTGTACAAATCGAACGAAGATCCGCAGCAGAAATAGAAAACGCTGAAAACGGATCGAGACGAGAGTTCGGCGGGCGGTTGCTCAGCCTGCCGATCCGCAGACGAAAAAGGGGGAGGGAGAAATCGTGTCCGCCCCCCTTCCGCTTTTTTAGTAGTGCGACTTCATCAAGTCGATTCCTGGCTGCATCGCGTCCCTCCATTGCTGTTCAACTTCCGGGGTGAATTTTGGATCATGCTCCCTGACGGCGCGACACAGTGCGTTGATCCACAGTTCGTACATCGGCGGCGGGATGTCCAAATGATCACGATCATGACGCACGGCCAATTGTTCGATTTCCTCACGAACATGCGACTGACCTTGGCTGAACAGTATCATCACCAGCAAGGATTCTCGCAGCATTAATTTCTGATGCGGAAAATCTGTATGACGAAATTTGGATGCGACTTCCGACGAACTCGCCATCAACGTTTCATAAAACGAATCCACGAACCCGCCACCGTGCATGCAGCGGTGGTAGCTGGCCGTCACCGGGTCAAGGCTGTTTGGAATCATGTTTCACTCGGCTGGTGTTCACGAATGATTGATGCTAGCAGCACGGTCGGTAACCGTTTGCGTTCCACGCTGGTCCCCCCGTTTTAAACGATTGTACTCTCCACGCGAGACGCACTGAGCAGACAGTTCACGACATCAGCCGCTGTGTAGCTCGTCGCGTTGTCCGATTCGAGAAATTGTGTGATGCCGGCGACATCGTTGCCGCAGGTAACTAACGGCTGCTCCTGCCGGTCGCCGCTACGACGCTGCGGAATTCCGATGCTCGCCATCAAGCCGTTGCAAACGCACTTGCGACCGACGGTGTCGTCCCTCTCGCCGCCTTTGCGCAAGTATGACTTGATCGGTTCACCGGGGCATCGCCAACCAACGTTGCCGTCGGGTTTGCGGTAGCCTTGGCGAAGAAACCCCAGATCACACACACGTTGACGCTGCTGGAAGACCGCCTGGTCGGACAATGAGCCCTCGATCTGAAAAACCTTGAAGGGGAATCCGGTTGGCGACGCGAGGGGATCGGTTACCACATCGGCTTTGCCGTCGCGACATTGGCTGATAATCCGTTCTTTGATGTCGCTGCGAAACCCCGACTGCTTGCAGAAGGCGAACGCCGTTCCGACTTGCACCCCCGTCGCTCCGGATTCAATTGCCTCGCGAACTCGCTCCGGTGAACCGTACGAGCCGGCCAGCCAAAATGGCAACCCCAGCGCTGCGATCGCATCCAGGTCCACTAAGTCGCGTGCTCCATACACAGGTTCACCGCGATCGTTTAGGCCCGACTTTCCTCGCGGCGGTGCGTTGTGTCCGCCTGCGGTCGGTCCTTCGACGATGAATCCATCGACGCGACCACTGGATTTTCGTGCCAACATCGTCGCCAACGTCGCAGAGGCAACGATGGCCAGAAATTTTGGACGATGGAGCCAAGGGATCTCCCCGCCACCAAACTCGATCGGATCAAAGCGGCTGACGAAATCATCGTCACGTTGTGCGCCGACGATGTGCAGAGGCAACTCGACTGGCAAGCCGTCTCGCAGTCGATCCAAGATGCCAGGGATCGCTCTTGGGATTCCCGCCCCCATCAACACATAATCGACGTCTGCCAACATCGCGCCGAACAATGACGGGAGTGTCGGCGTTTGGATCTTTTCCAAATAGTTGATTCCAACCAGCCCGTCATGATCTTCTTTTGCCAAATAAACTTCGACAAAGTTGGCGATCACCACCAATTCCAGTTCGGCTTGCGTGGGCTGATGCGACAAGACCATCGTGGTTGCATGTGCCGCACCGTCGGTAAGTCCGCCTTCAATGAAATAGCGATCCAGGATCCGCTGCGCCATGGGTGGATACGGGAACTGCGCCAGGGCGCGACGCATGTGCCCACCGGCATCGCCGAGTTGCAGTCGACGCACCAAGACCGCGTCAATTGCAGTGCCAGAGACAACACCGAGTTGCCCCGTTTGGGAAACCGATCGAGCCAGTCTCCAATCGGATACCGCGACTCCCATACCACCCTGGATAATGATCGGCTCGGCTTGGCTGGCGGGATCCTGGCTGACGGGATCCTGACTGACGGGATGATCGTTCATGGAACTTGCTCCGTGCTTGAGAGGACTTCATCTGCCAGTGCTGCCGGCGAGATGGTTGTAAATCCATTTTATCACTTGCCGTCTCAACGTCACCTTCAATTAAGTCTCCGTTGTGTAAGCCTTTCGTCACGATTCGGTGACGCTCACAAAACGATCGATAGGTTTCGCCGTCACCCACGCTATGTCTTGCTCAATACTTGTTCAAACTCCTGCGTGTCAAAAACTTGCAAGGTGCGAGTGCGAACGTTGCCTTTTTGGGCAAGTGACAATAGCAGCGATGCACCGACTGTTTCATTCGGCACCTCCAGGACGACGCAGCCGTCGACATCGCCCACGGCCCAGTATTGCGAAACGAGTTTTCCGCCGGCTGCTTCGACGCTATGGCGGAAATCGACGGCGCGTTTGATGGTATCACCGACATTGCGTATGCCTTGGTCGGTGAAATTGAGCAGAGTCAGATATCGAACCATGTGTCTTCCCTGGAAACGGAGCGGTTTAGTGAGATCGAATTTGGTGCAGGTCTGGGGCGCCGCATTCATACGGATCGTCGGGGTCGACGATCGGTGTCAGGTGATTGTCGGGCAACAAATCTGATGGCCATTGGTGTCCATCGGAAAGCGTTTGCCAGAGCACGAATATCCACTGCGAGACCGCGGCGAAGTATTCGACATGAGTTGCTTCGCACATTTGCCAACATGCTGCCGGTAACCAGTCGTGCATGTGGTCGCAAGCGAAGCCCGACAGTGCCTGCATCACGGTTTGGCGAGACGGTTCGTCGGATGCTTGTGATGCCATTGCCAACATCATCGCGACGAATTCGAGTTGGCACAGCAAGTGGTCGGGACGCTCACCTTGCACCGTGCTGCCACGGAAACCGAAAGCGTGATAAAACCCGCTCAAATCGCCGAGGATCGTCCCCTTGTCGCGACGGATGTAGGACGCTTGATTGAGCGGACAGGCTTGCGCGCCATCGAATAACCTCCAGTATTCGTCGGACCAGTCTTCGTAACTGAGTTGGTTCGCACAGCGGACCACTTCAGCAAGTGCAGAGCGTGGACTGGGGCGGTTTGCAGCTTCATCGGAAATTTCCGCGGCATCGCCCAAGGCATAACGCAAGAGTTCGTCATACGGCTCCGCCTGATCGCCTTCGGCCGGAAAGTCCCACTGGGGCCGCAGCATCTCAACCGTCAACAAGACCAGGTCGGCCTGCGCGGCCAGCGTGACAGAGCGTTCGTTCACGGATCAATCCTCATCGGTATCCAGTTGGTAATGTTTTTGCGTCCGCCGCGATTGCCGGCCGTTCCGTCCCAGACCGCAAATGCGATCAGCTGTTGGCCGGGGTTTTCGTTGAACCGGGCGATCAGCGGATCAGCAGTCTCGATGGGCCGGTCGATCACGACGTACCAAATCCCGTCACGCCACGCACCGCGACCGCGACTCGGCGTCTGGCCGATGTGGGTCGCGCTGCCGAAGCCATGGGCCGTCAGTTCTTCCACCGGGTTCTTGCGGTCAAAGTCGGCCATCGGGTTGCCGGCCGATGAGGCAATCATGTATTGCTGGGCTTGGGGGTCACGAAACGATTTTTGCATCGTGAATGGTTTCTCGCCCGTGGCGAACCAATACAGATCGGCATCGGAATTCGGGTGTGTTTTGGCCCAGTCTTGAAAACCTTCGTCCACGTCCTTCTGCCACGTCGCTTTCCAGTGCAACATTCGGACCGGCATCTTGGGGCCACCCATCGTGTACGGCGCGCCCTCGCTGAGAGGAAATTGCATCGCCACGGCGTCTGAGAATTGCCCGACATCACTTTGGTCCGCAATTTCGGGCTTGTCCCAACTCAATCGCCACACGTAACGTTGATCGTCATGCACGGCTTGGACACGCACGTTGGTGATCGAACCGGTTTGCAGTACCGGTGGTGCGACTTGCTGCGGCAGCATGGCGACATCGGCAACCGTGATCTTGTTCCAGAACGGGTCGAGCGGATCGTCGGTCGTCGGAGCAGTCGCAACCTTGCTGATTTTGATTTCCGGTAGCGCTACTTCAGCGGTGGGCGTCGTCCCGACCGCTGGCGACGCGCCGGGCATTGCCGACGCAGCCGAATCAAGGCTCTCACCAGCAGCCGGAACGACGACCACGACCGGCCGCCGGGTGACGATGAACAGGGTGGCGATCATCACAACCAAAATCAGCAGCGCGCCGCCGACAATGCCCATCAACATTCGGTTGTTGTCTTGTTTACCGTTCATCTCTGTGCTTCCCTATGCCGTGTTGTGTCGGTACGCATCGTTCTTCTCGTCGTAGTGTTTGCGGAAATAGTTCGGTTCGGTGAACGGAACGCGAACGACTTCCACATCATCCACGTCCCAGCCCACTGCTTCATCGCCTTGCACTTCATATCGCGTGATGATCCGTGGACTCGCACCGAATAACATCAACGCGCCGAGCAGCTGTTTGTCGTCCTTCAAGTTGCGATACATCTCCTTCGCTTCCTCCACCCCCGGACCGAACAACTGTTCCAGGAACGGGTCCGGCACATGGACGGGAGGGATGTAGAACACGTTCGGTCCGGTGCCGAATTGTGGATAGCACGGCAGTGCTAGCTTGCGAATTTTGACGATGTAGTCGAGCGGATTGTCTTCGCGTGGTTCCTCCTGGGTCGACAGGAAACCGTGCATTCGGATTTTTCCGATGCATGATTCGACACACAGCGCCACGTTCCCTTGCTCCACTCGCGGGAAGCAGCCAATGCATTTCTCGCTGGCTCGATTGATGACATTGAAGAACACTTTTTTGTACGGACAGGCTTTGATGCATTCCTGGTATCCTCGGCAGCGTTCTTGATCGACCAGGACAATGCCGTCTTCTTCACGTTTGTAGATCGCCTTGCGGGGGCAGGCGGCCAAGCACGCGGGACTGTCACAGTGGTTGCAGATGCGCGCCAGATAGAACATCCAGCCGTTGTGGGTGCCGTCGAAGTGCGACCCCATGTCGATCATTTCTGACAAATCATCTTCGCCCAAGTTGGGCGACGAGTAATCACGTTCGGTGGGCAGATGACCGGCCGGTGGTTTGCCTTCGCCGTCCTTTTCAAAGATCGTGATCGAATGCAGTTTTTTGCCGTCCCAGGTCGTGTCGCCCTGGATCTCCATCAGTTTGCTGTCCCACGCCTGCGGATAGCCGCCGTAAGGCTTGGTTTCAACATTGTTCCAGAAGATGGTTTCTTGCCCCTTCCCACTGGTCCAACAGGTCTTGCACGCGACCGTGCACGTTTGGCACTCGATGCACTTGTTGGTGTCGAAGACGTAAGCGACCTGTCGCTTGGGCGGCGGCGCGTCGTAGGGGTACTCTTGCTCGCGTCCGATGTGCCAGTTGAATCGTTTGACCATGGTTCGCTTTTCCGTTTCGGTTTTGCCTGTGAGCCGTAAACGCTAGCCTCGTGGCTCGATTTCTTGTTCGCCGTGTCACCAGAGCCCGCGGCTAGCGCCCAATGTCACTTACTTTGGCGGTAAACGGGAGGCTTTTGTTAGCGGCAGGGCGCGAGCCCTCCGGTCTTTCAAGGTCAAACCGGACGGCTCGCGCCGTTCCGCTACGTCCCTCAGTGCCAAAGTAAGTGGTATTGGGCTTGCGCCGTCGGCTCACCCGGAGCCCGCGGCTAGCGCCGTCGGCTCAGCGTGACTCGCTATGCGTCACGCCTTTTTGATCTTGCAGAAATCTCCCGCCATAAACTTTTTCATCAATGCATTCTCGTAGGTCGGTCTCAATCCCAGTCCGGCCGGTCGCCAGAGGCCTTTGCCGCCAACGCCGCCGGGTTCAGCCCGCGTGATTTTCACCATCGCTTCGCGTGGCGCACCGGTTGGGCAATGCACATCGGGCACAAAGCCTTGCGTCATGTCCTGGGTCAGCATCTCTTTCACGTTCAGCGAATCGGTCATCCAGGTCGGCTTGATGAATCCGCGTGTGCAACTTTGGTGGCTGCCGCTGCGGAACATTGCCTTGTATTTCGTCGTCGGCGATTGCGCCATGCCGTCGGCCCGTTCCTTGGCACCCTGCACCGTGCCGAAGGTTGCTCCGTGGGCGTTGTGCCACATCCGCGTCACGCCGCGCGGCGTGCCGGGGTAGTAGCGTGCCCGGGCCATCAGGCGAGCCATCTCGTAGGCTTCCGGGTTGTGTTCCCACCCGTGAAACGGACGGTCTTTGGGATCTGCATCGATCCACACATAATCACCTTCTTCGATGCCAAGCTTCTTGGCATCCAGAGGGTGCATGTCGACATACATCTCTCCGACCATCGGCATCCGGCGGTCTTCGCGGTTCATGTCGCCGAACGGGCCGAACCAAACCGCGATGATGTCCACATCCGTCGGCGTCGTGTGCGCCCCGTGACGATACTTCGGCGTATGGAAAATAAACTCGTAGCCATACTTCGTCAGCGGATGCTGGGTGTGCAGCAACTCATCAACCGTCAGAATCACGTGTCGAGCCTGACGCGCGTCGCCCGACAGATCCTTGCGATCGGCACCGTAATCCTCGGGGGTCTTGGGATTGAGCAGTGGATGTTTGCCGGCGACGATCACGTTGGGTTCATAGAATGTCGAATCGATCGGTTCGCGATGCACGATCAGGTTCTCGCCGCTGTCCATGAACTCCTGTTCGTCGCGATAGAATTCCAATCGTCCTGATCGCGTGTACCAAGGTCGATGCTCGTTGGATTGCTCCCAGCCGCCGATTTTTGGATACGTTCGCGTTTCCAGGATCGTCGGGATGCCCTGTTTTGCCTTGGCTTCCAGATCCTCGATCTTGTAGCCGCGTGTGGCGTTGGAGTGATCCAGGATGCGTTGCAAGTAGGGCCGCGATGTGCCCGCGTGAATGAACTTCCAGTAGTCGTCCATCCGCCCGTCGCCGATCAACTTGCCCATCGCCGAACACAAGCCGGCGGCAACCTCCGCATCACCGCGAGTGTCATGAATGCGTGGCAGGGGTGTCTCAGGGAAAATGTACAGGAACGGATTGGTGACACTGATCGTCATGTCGGGGAACTTCATCTCGGCCCAGCTGTCGACTGGGAAGACGACGTCGGCGTATTCGCAACTCGCCGTCCACCACCATTCGTTCACGCCGACATACTCGACGCGGCGCAGTGTGTTGACGACAGTTTCGTAATGTCCCTTGGCGTTGCCGATCAATGAATTGGAATTTGACACATGAATCGACTTCGATGGCGTCGGCAAATGCGTCTTGCCGGTCAACACCGCATCGCCGTAGCGCAGGATCGTGTCACCGTGATTGAAGTAGTGAACCGATTCGCCGCGGAAATACTTCTTCAGGTTCGTGACCGGCTGGTCGGCGTCCAGCTGCGGCGCGAACGGATTTTCGGCAATGTATTGTCCCAGCCCACTGAAGAACGCCGCCCGGTAATTTCCGGCATAGGAGCCGACGTTGCCCCCGACAAAACCGACGTTGCGAGTCAACGCCGCGATCAAGAACACGGCGCGGTCTTTGAGGTCGCTGTTGAAGTACTGGTTCGGCCCCATGCCCAGAACAAACGACGTCTTTTCAGGGTTGGCGGCGATTTGTTTCGCCAGCGAACGAATCGCGTCCGCGGGAGCCCAAGTTAATTTTTCGACATCCTCGGGCGTGTACGATCCGTCGAGCAGTTCCTTCGTGACGTCGTAAACGGTGCGGCACTTGACGGTCTGTCCGTCGGTCAACCTGACGTCAAACGTACCCGTGAGTGCCGGATGGACACCTGTGTCTGAAAAGATCTTTCCGACCAAGTCCCGATGGATCGCATGGGGAGCCTGCTGGTCACCATCCCACAACACGAAATCCCCCCATTCTTCGCGTCGGGTGCTCGTCAAGATCGCTCCGGGCTGGGCGTAGGGTTTTGGTGACTTTTCACCGGGCTGAGTCACCACGACGCCGTTTTTGAGCGTTTGGTTTTGGTAGTCGGGGAACACGTCGGTGGCTTGAAGCATCTTGCCATTGTCCATCCGGACCAACAGCGGCAAGTCAGTGTGAGACGTCACGTATTGTTCGTCGTACAATTTTTCCTGCATGACAACTTGGGCCAAGCCGAGTGCCAACGCGGGTGTCGTGCCGGGACGAACAATAAACGCTTCGTCGGCTTTGCATGTCGTCGCCGAATACTCCGCGGCGATGACAACCACCTTTGATCCTTTCATCCTGGCTTCGGTCAACCAGTGCGCGTCGGGCATTTTGGTGCACACCCAATTCATGCCCCAGACCAAAATCAAATTCGATCGCTCGACGTTGCATAAATCAAAGTCAACGGTCTGCTGCCCCGTGACCATCGGGTGACCGGGTGGCAAGTCGGTATGCCAAGAATAGTTGTCCCATCCGCGGGCACCGATTGCATCTTCTGGTTCGACGCCGCGTACCTTGCTGTCCAACAGCGCCATGGAGTTCGCCATGCGATATTGGGCGAAAATTCGCGTCGCCCCCAGTGCCGCCATGCCGCCGCGGAATTTTAATGTTTGTGTTCCAGCTCCTTCGGTGGCGTCAACCATCAGCGGGTCGTAACCCTGCTTCAGCAAACGCTGCTTGCCGTCTTCGCCACTGTATGTTTCGGCGATGTTCTTCATCGCTTTGGCGCTGTATTGGAACGCCTCGTCCCAAGTCACGGCGACCCAGGGATCACGACCTCGATTCAAGTAGCGATCCGCGTCAACCGCTCCCGTCTCCGGATCGCGAGGGAATCCGGCATCGGCCCACTCCTTGAACCCCTTGCGAACCAGCGGACGTTTGCAACGACGATCGCCATAGAATCGCCGCACCAACGCCAGACCTTTTTGACAAACACGCGGCTCCCAACGTGGACTCGCCTTATTGCCCGCCAAGTCGGTTGCCTTTGAGAAACCGAACGTGGGACTGATGCGTGTGACGACGCCGTTCTTGATGTGGGCGTTGAGCAGGCAGTTGTGCGTGTCGTTGGGGGCGCACAAGAACGTGAACGTCGAATCCGACTTGTACAGGTCGCGGTAGAGCTGTTCCCAATCGCGATTCGGATAACTGCCCAGCGGGTTGTCGATCGTCAACGGTTCGATATTCTGAACCGCGTCCTGGGCCCAGCTGTTGACGGTTGCCGCGCCGGCCCCGGCCAGGGTCAGCTGAAACAGAAACTGACGACGATTCCCTTGACGACCAGCCATTGCGAATCCCTCCCGGTGGGCGGTTTGTGCAACGATTCTGAGCAAAAGAGCTAATGGCGAATTCCGGATACGCAATTCGGTAATAGGATGTTACCTTAATCGGCGGTGATGGGTCAAGCTTCGGAGCGTCGATTTCGGCCGCTGATACGAATTGCCGCAGGCTGGTGGCGTGCGGCGAGATTCGTTGCTAGGTGGCGGCCACCCCAAGCTGACCCGTCGCATTCAACCGATGCGAACCACAGAGAGAACCATCATGTTGCAGCAAAAAACCACTCAAAACGCGATCGCGGTCATGAGCCGGTTGGCGGAACTCTATTCCGATTCAACCGCCGTCGCTTCGTCGCGTGAACTGGCCAAGAGTCGCAACCTGCCGGCACCGCTTGTCGCCAAGATCATGACGGAGCTCTCGCGAGGCGGATTGGTCAGCGGATCACCCGGACCCGGCGGCGGCTACCGTTTGGCAAAACCGCCCGCTTCGATTTCACTCAAAGATGTTGCGATGTTATTTGAGCGTGAAACGGAAACTCTCTGTGCCTACGGCCCCGGTTGGTGCGGCCACAATGATCCCTGTCCTCTGCACAACTCGGTGGTTGCCATGAAGCAAGTCTTTGAAGACTACTTAACCAACACAACGTTCGCTTTGTTTGAAAAGCAGCCCTGAGCAATCCAAAGCAGCCCTGAGCCGATCAGTACATTCATCAATTCAATTTGCCTGACGGCGCACGCGCAATGCCACTCACTTTGGCACTGAATGAGTGAGCGGACCGGCGCGAGCCGTCCGGTTTGACCTTGAAAGACCGGAGGGCTCGCGCCCTGCCGCTAACAAGAGCCCCGGCTTGGCGCCATAGTAAGTGGCATTGGCCGCACGGCGGCTTCGCCAACCCATCGAGGACTACCATGAGGACCATCTGCACACTTGTCATCATCGTTTCCAGTCTCAGTTCCACTTTCGCGGACTCACCAATTTACTCGCAACTCTGGGGCGAGCGGGGCGAACGTTGGACGGCGAGGTCGCATTTAAAACCCCCTTCCCCTTATTCTCGTCTTGCGGGCTGTTTCTGATTTCGGGCGGCGGTTCGTCCGACCGAGTGAAAATACAGAACAGGTAGGGGGAAAACGACGCGGGGCAAGACGACTACAATCTGGAATTGTTTTGCCACTATTGTTTTGTCACTCCTTCCCGAATCGGCCGCTGGAAAACGGTAAGAAGATTTCGGAGGTAAGAAAATTGGATCCTGATTTGGTGCCACCCTACGGAAATGGTCTTCCTTGTTCAACGACGCAGTACGGATGGATCCGTTCTTGAGACGTTGCGACTTGACCGATAGTGGATGTCATGCACAGCATGACCTACTCTGGCATTTTGAATCACTGAATCAATAGGCATCGGTGATGGCGACTGAAGCACTCAGTCGTGGGTCGCCCGTGGGGACCATCGATGTGCGCGTGGCGATCATTGACGCTCCGAGCAGGTAGACGCAGAGGGCGAATAGCAGCGTTCCGATTTCCGGCAAGCCGAACGTGAAATGCGGCCCGAGTTCCGGCATCACCAACCAGTACAAATCGAAGTAGTGCATCAACAATAGCCAGCCGGTCCAGAAGATCATCGCGTTCGAGTTGGTCTTCACATGCCGTGACATGATCCCGAGGAATGGGATGATGAAATGCCCAAACAACAGCAACACCAGCAGGTATCCCCAACTGTTCGTGTAGCCTTCCGCCATCGACGCACCACGAACAACAAACCAGCGTGTGGTTTCGGGCACGTTGGCGTACCACAACAGCATGTATTGGCTGAATGCGATGTACCCCCAAAAAAACACGAACGCGAACAACAATCGTCCCAGATCGCGGCGGTGTTCGTCGGACAGTGCAACCGGGAAGAGATCGAATCGCTGCAACAGCAGGATTGCCAGCAGGTTGATGGAAAACCCGCCGACGGCACAACCGGCGAAGAAATAGACTCCGTAGATCGTGCTGTACCAATGCGGGTCGATCGACATCAACATGTCAAAGGCGGCGTACGTCAACGTGATCCCGAACGCGAAGACGGAGACTCCGGCCCACCATTCCATTTGTCGCGTGTCGTCGTCACCGCCTGCGAGAGAATCTTGATGACGCGAACGGCTGAAGTAGAACCATGCGATCAACGTCCAGATGCCGAAGAACACGAGACTGCGGAGAATGAACGCGGTTGGATTGAGCCAGCCCTGCTTGCTGCGAGTGAGTTCATCAACGGTTTGATGAACGTAGAGGCTGCTATGGTGATCGTCGGCTCCGTGCGGGGCACCCGCGGCGAGCGCCGTCGGCTCATTCAGTGCGACGGGCGTTGCCCGGTGGGTGGACTCGACCGCGTCGCGTTTGGCCCACGGGTAAAGCTCGCCGCCGAGGACGACGGACAACGCGATCGGCAGGAACAACACGGCCACGGTGACAATGTTCAAACTGAAAATTTCCGCCGGGCGACGAACCAACACGTTCCATCCGGCACGCATCAGGTGCCCGATCAAGACAAAGAACAACGATCCCAGCGAGAGACTGAGGACAAACGCGAAGGCGACGAGGTACGCCAACATCACGCGGCGGCTACCGCCCGAGTAGACCGCGGCTCCAATCAGTGACAGCACCGCACCGATGAGAGCTCCGCCGGCGAGAAACTGAGTCAGTTTGCGCGGCAGCGAAAGGTGAACATTGGTCATGGGTTGGCTCCCGTGGGTGCCACTTGCGGTGTGCCGCCGAGCCGTGCGGCGGGCGCCGCGACTGGTGATGTGCTTTGCAATTGTCTCAAGTGCGCGACGATCGCCCAGCGATCACGCGGGTCAATCTGAGATCCGTAGCTGGGCATGTTTCTGACGCCATCGCGGATCGCTTGGAAGATCTGGCCATCCGCTCGATCACGGATTTCTTGCGTCATCAAGTTTGTCGCCGGAACCCATTTCGGTTCTTTCAATTCGATCGCCCGCAGGTTGATCGGCCCGTCGCCGATTCCCGTGGCTCCGTGGCAAAGGGCACAGAAGATCTCGTATCGCTGCTGGCCGCGCCGCAACAAGGATTCGTCGATGGTGATTTGGGCCGGCATCGTCGTCACGAACTGGATCGCACCGCTGGCCGCATCCTTGGTAAATCCGTCGAAAAAGTAAGGGTCGTCTCGCAGGTGACCTCGAGGAATCGTGCCTTCGATCGGTTGCCGCATCGCACGTCCGTCTTCGAACCAGGGGTGCGCCGCTTGGGTGCTGAATTTTGGCTGTTTATCCATGTCCATGAAAAAATGAACGCGAGGCTGACGCGAGGTCGTGCCACGCACACGATGGATCAAGAGCAGGGGGACCCAAGTCCCGATCACGACCACGACGAGCAGCAGGGTCATCCACCACGGAGGTCGTCGGAGATTCAATTCTCGCACCAAACGGCGTGGCGTCGGTAGCGGAAACCGTTCGTCTTGGTAGGTCGGCATCGGTCAATCCTCCATCACGACTTCGATTGACAGCGGGCTGAGCCGTTGCAGAAACTGATGTGTTGTTTCCGAATCAAAGTGTTCGTCTTTCGCCGAGATCACAATGAACAATCGGTCCGCTGTCGCGCGAAGAAACCGCTCGCTCTTGGCGAGCGGGTTGTGCAGCATCGGCAACTTGTTCAAGCCGAGCATCCCCAGCAACGTGCCGATGGCAGCGAATAGAATCGTGGTCTCAAAAATGATCGGGATGTTGGCGGGCAAACTGAATGTCGGCTTGCCGCTGATCAGGAACTCGTAACCTTGCACACTCGGCGAGAGACCGGGCACGGTCGTCGCGTTCATCCACCACGTCAGTCCGAGTCCGAACACGGCTCCGACCACACCATGCGCGAGCGTGATCCACGGCAAAATGGTCGGACGCAGCCCCATCGCTTGGTTGATGCCGTGAATCGGCATCGGACTGTGAACGTCCCAGATCATGTACCCCTCGTCGCGAACCTGCTCGGCGGCGTGCATGACGGCGGATACCGAATCAAACTCGGCGATCAGTGCGTAAGGTTGTTTGTCAGTCATGATTGTTTAATCCCACACGGCCTAGGTAAACCAGTGCCCACGGCGGAGCTCCTCGGGTGTATCGGGAGAAGGCTGATAATCGAATCGCGTCGGCGGATGATCACCGTGTGCTTGCGGCATCACCGTCTTGACTTCTGCCATCGCCACCATCGGCAGGAACCGGCAGAACAACAAGAACAGCGTGAAGAACAATCCAAAGCTGCCCAGTAACATGAACAGGTCGACCCAGGTCGGTGAGAACATCGCCCAGCTTGACGGCAAATAATCACGATGCAGCGAAGTCACGACGATCACAAATCGCTCGAACCACATGCCCACGTTCACCAAAATGGCGATCGCGAAAATGATCCACACACGCTTCCGCACCCAAGTCGACCACAACGCTTGTGGTGCGATGACGTTGCAAAACACCATCAACCAGAATGCCCACCAGTACGGGCCCAGGGGACGATTCATGAACACGAATTGTTCGTAGTGATGCTGGCTATACCAAGCGGTAAAGAATTCCACCGAATACGCATAGGCCACGATCATCCCCGTCCCCAGCATCACCTTGGCCATGTTTTCGATGTGCCGATGGGTAATCAGGTCTTTTAGTCCGAACCATTCTCGCGCCGGAATCGATAGAACCAGCACCATCGCAAAGCCTCCGAAGACGGCACCGGCGACGAAGTAGGGCGGAAAGATCGTGGTGTGCCAACCGGGAACCTGGGACGTGGCAAAGTCGAACGACACGACGCTGTGAACACTCAACACCAACGGTGTCGCCAATGCAGCCAACAGCAAGTAGGCTTTCTCGAAACGCAACCAGTGCCGATTCGAACCGTTCCAACCGAGTGCGAACACGCCGTAGGCGAGCTGCTTGATCCGCGTGGTGCTGCGGTCTCGCAGGGTGGCCAGGTCCGGGATCATCCCCATGTACCAAAACAACAGTGAAACGGTCGCATAAGTACTGACCGCGAAGACGTCCCACAACAACGGGCTGCGAGCTTGGGGCCACATCGCCAGTTCGTTCGGATACGGTGCCAGCCAATACGCGTACCAGATTCGTCCGACGTGAATGCCGGGGAACAGGCCCGCACAGACCACCGCAAAAATCGTCATCGCTTCGGCAAACCGATTGATCCCCGTTCGCCAGTTTTGCCGCAGTAGAAACAAGATCGCGGAGATCAACGTGCCCGCGTGACCAATGCCGACCCAAAACACGAAGTTGACGATCGGGAACCCCCAACTGACGGTGTTGTTGTTGCCCCAAACCCCAACGCCGGTGACCAGCAGGTAGGTGATCGTGACCAGCAACACCGAGAGCAGCGACAACGAAATCGCCATCGCAACATACCACATTGGCGGCGTGCGTCGCAGAGCGAGTTCGGTCACGGTGTCGGTTACGGTTGTGAAATCGTTGTCACCCAAGACCAAAGGCACTCGCTCGCTGGGATGGTTGGCCTGCAACTCCCACTGAGACGGCTCGGTCATCGTTGTGCTGATGGTACTCATGGTTCATTCCGCGGGATAGGCTTCTAGCCTGTCGTCAATGTTTCGTTACTCGTTCCTAGACAGGCTGGACGCCTATCCCACTAGGATTCTCGATTGCGAATTTTTGCCAGGTACGTGGTCCTGGCCCCTAAGTTGTTTCCTTCCAAGACCTGATACGACCTCGCGTTCTTCTTAGCTTTGGAAACCGCCGACTCCGGATCGTTCAGATCGCCGAACACAATCGCTTGAGTCGGACAGGTCGCCTGACATGCCGTTTGCACTTCGCCTTCGGCCACCAAATCCGACTCCCGCAAGCCTTGCGAGTGTTCGTTTTTGGCATGAATACGCGCGTCCACAATGCGCTGGACGCAGTACGTGCACTTTTCCATCACTCCGCGCATCCGCACCGACACTTCGGGGTTGTGCACCATCTTCTTGAGTGTCGAAACATCTTTAATCTGCTGCTGGTCCGGCAGCCCGACCCAGGGTTTTGCGGGCGTTCGCGGGTCAGACGCTTGGTAGTCGAAGTAATTGAATCGCCGCACTTTGAAGGGGCAGTTGTTCGCGCAATAGCGAGTGCCGATACAGCGGTTGTAGACCATCGCGTTCAGTCCTTCGCTGTCATGAACCGTCGCCGCAACGGGACAAACCTGCTCGCATGGTGCGTTTTCGCAGTGCGCACACGCCATCGGTTGATGCACCACATCGGGCGATTCGATGTCTCCCTTGTAGTACCGATCGATTCGCAGCCAATGCATCTCGCGATTGACCGCTACGTTCGCTTTGCCGACCACCGGAATGTTGTTCTCGGCTTGGCAGGCAACGACGCAACCACTGCAGCCGATGCAGGCGTTCAGGTCGATCGACATGCCCCAGCGATGCGGCGAGTCAAACTTGTGCGGCAAGTCGAACAGCGGAGCGGCATGGACGGCGTGCGCATCGCCGTGAACCGCATGATGGTCGTGTTGGTATTCGGCGAACAGCGTTTCATGAACAATCATCCCCGGCGTGCCACGCTCGCCCAGCCGTTTCAGTTTCGCGCTTTCCGCGACGGCATCCAACACGTCGTGAACTTGCGTCGAGACCAGTTCATGCGTTTCACCGGTTTTGGTCAGTTCACAATCGCTGGCCAAGTAGCTCGATTGTTTCGACCGCAGCGGATAAACATTGACGCCGACTTGGTTACCGATGTGTCCAGCAGCGGTGCGTCCGTAGCCCAGCGGTAACGTGATGCAACCGCGAGCGTGTCCCGGCAGGATGCAGACCGGCACTTCGATGCTTGTACCGCGATCGCTGCTGGATAGCTTGACAACGTCGCCCATCTCCAGGCCGAGCGATTTTGCGTCCGCCGGACTGATCATCGCCGCGTTATCCCAGGTCATCTTCGTCAGCGGTTCGGGCAATTCCTGCAACCAGGCATTGTTCGCGAACCGGCCGTCGTGAGTTTTTAGGTCGGGGACGAAACGGATTTCCAACGGGGCATCGTTAGGGGCAGGTACGTCGGTCGAATCGACTTTTGCGGCAGGAGGATCGACGGTTGTGAAGGCACTGTCGGCCCTGACGCCCGCGTGTAATGCCCGTTCCCAATCCTGCTGCGTCGCACCGTCGAATTGTTTGTCGAATGTTGAACGAACCAGATTCATCGACTTCGCCGGCGACTGTCCCGACAACATGGCCAACAATTCGATCGGAGACTTGCCATCGTAAAGCGGCAGAATCAAAGGTTGCTGGAGTGTGTAGCTGCCATCCCAGGCTCGGCCGTCACCCCAACTTTCCAGAAAGTGAGCCATCGGCAAATGCCACGTGCACGCCTTGGATGTTTCGTCGTCATGCAGACTCAGGTGAATCGACGTCAACGGCCGCGCCTCGTCGGACACCAGATTCAGCGGCGTGTCGGCGGGAGCGTCGTAAACCGGATTGCCACCGATAATGACCAGTGTGTTCAAGACGTTGCCTTGCAGCAGTTCGCTCAGTGTCGCGATCTGCTCGATGCTGCCTTCCGCTCGCGCCAGGGGTTCCTCGGTGTAAGATACGGCATGGCCGACGCTGCCAATCGTATGGTTGATCGCGTGGACCAGCTGGTGCGAAGCAGCATTTTGAGCCGGCCCGGCCACGACGAGTCCGGCGGTTCCGGCCTGCTCGAGTTCGCGGGCGGCATTTTCGAGAACAGCAATCTGCTCTTCGCTCAATCCGCCCGGCTCTGCCGACAGGACACCCAGGCGGTAGGCGACATAGGCAATCGCCTGCTGCACCAACGTCGGTTTCATGGGGAGCCGAACGTCGGCGACGGAACCGGTGATCGTGAGCCCCGGTTCAACGGCATACAGCCGATTCATGCTGCCGGAATCGACCGAGCGACGACCGGAGGACCAATCACGAGCGTGTCGAAGGGAAGCCGGGTGGCTGCCGAGTAGGTCAGCATCGAACGTCACGGTGGTGCTGGCTTGCTGCAGATCATATTGGGGACGCAAGACTCGCCCCAGCGCGGCGCGACTGCCCGCGAACTCGTGGTCGCGGTGCAGCGGTTGGTATTCGAACCAACGCGCTTTTGGGTAGGCCGCCTCGAACTTGCTGCGAAGCCGAGCGAAGGTTGGGCTGGCGGTCGGCTGGATCAAAATGGCCAGGCCATCGCCAAGGCGGTTGCGCAACGCTTGGAAATGGGGTGTGGCGAAATTCTGAAACTGTTGCCAGGTACTCTGTGAGCCGTTGGCGCTGGCGTCCGCAGCTTTTGCCGTCGGCCGCCGCCGCAACCAAGGACTTCGGCTGCGATCGGGATCGTACAACTCCAGCACACTTGCCTGGGAGAACGCACTGGCGGCACCACGTGAGTACGGATGGTCCGGATTGCCTTCGATCTTGATCGGTCGGCCGTCATAACTCTTGGCGAGAATCCCCGTCGAGACCCCCTCCAGCTCGATCGACGTCGCGTAGTGCTGGGCAACACCGGGCGTATACCCCTCCGGCCGTGATGTGTGGGGACGCACTTCCTCCACCGGCCAGCGACGGCAACCCGTGCCGGTGAGCCCGGCCAGAGCCATCGAGGCCCCAAGCAATCGCAAGAACTGACGTCGATCCGTCGTGCCAATTGCTTGCGATAAACTTGGGAACTCTTGCTCGATGTACTCAGTCACTGCCGGCGATCCGGCCAAGTGCTCGATACTGCGATAGTACTGCTGGCCACTGTGTTCAGGATCGCGGTGTCCAGGATCACTGTGTTTAGAGCCGCACGATCCATCCGGCATCGGCTGGGGCTTTATCGGTGACATGTGGTACAGCTCGTCATGAATTGTTGCGATTGGACGTGATACTGCGCGGCCAACTCGGTGCCCAACGCGGCCTGATTTTTGCCGGTTGACGCCAGCGCATCCCAACTCATGCTGGTCACCTGCTCGCGCGGACGCAGATAATCCGCTGGAGCGCGATGGCATTCCAAACACCAAGCCATCGATAGCGGTTGGTCTTGCCGGACCTCTTCCATCTCGTTGATTTGTCCGTGGCACGTTTGGCAGGCGACGCCTTTGTTGACATGTGCCGAATGGTTGAAGTAGACAAAGTCAGGCAGGTCATGCACCTTCACCCACGAGACGGGTGTTCCCTCTTCATAACTCGTTCGCATCCATTGCAGTTGTGGGCTTTCGGACTTGATCGCGGCGTGACAGTTCAAACAGGTTTGCGTCGGCGGAATCGCGGCAAAGGCAGCCGTTTCAACCGTCGTGTGACAGTAACGACAATCCATACCCAGCTTGCCTGCGTGAACGGCATGCGAAAACGGGATCGGTTGCGTCGGCTGGTAACCAACCGCACGCGTGGTCGGCGACAGGCCGAGGGTCAAGACGAGTGGCAGGTAGGTGAGCACACCGATCGTGACGATCAGGGCAGCGGGGAACAAATAGTTCGCCCAGCGCGGGAAGTAGAAACGGTCATTCATACAACATCCCCCTACAACCAAACAAATACCATGACCAACACGACGAACCACGCCACCATTGATACGATCCAACCGACTGCGGACAGGCTCCACTTCGACCGCTCGGCATTCGCCTTTGTTGCGCCGTTGAGCTGTCGCAACAACACGTCGCTGGACAACACCATCACACCGACTAAGAACAGGCCATGAATCCCGGTCAGCCCCAGCACCAGCACCTGAGACAATTGACGTCGACGCTGCTGGTCGCGGCCTGTTATCGAAGCATCGTCACCCACGTCGCTGCGACCCTTTAATGAGACCATTCCGGAAGGAGGTGCCGGACCGGCGGGAACGACCCACTTGGAAAGCTGGGCCGGTGGCGGAGCGTTGGGATCGACGACATCGGTTACGGTGTCTGCACCCGCCCCTTGCACCGAGCGAATGAACGCGACCAAATGAACGATCTTGTCGTCACCGAGAAACGGATTACCGCCCCGCGCGGGCATCACTTTCTTGCTTTTGTTGTTAGGATCGGTCGCCGGACGACCCAAACGAATCACACCCGCGACGGCCGCATCGTCCGCTGCCGCGATAAACTCGCTGCCACGCAACGAAGGCGCCAAGTTCGCAATGCCGCCACCGGTCGGTCCGTGACACGTGATGCACGTCGTGGAAAAGATCTTCTGACCTTCTTCCGCATCTCCCTGAGCCAGCATGACGGGGACGGGGACGCGTGCGTGGGAACTCTTTCCCGCTTGCGAATAGTCCATCACCACGGGCTGTGAACCCATCGCCCGGGCGAAGAGCACCGAGTGGATACCCAACGCAATCAAACCGCACCCCAGCACGATGGCCAGATGAGAGTAGGCGGCCATGGAGTTGCCGACCGAATCGCCGTCTCGGGCAGCCAGGCGTGACCAATGCAGATTCACCAACGCCCACCCGAGCGCCAACGCGGACAACCATGCCCACCCGCGATCGAGGGCGTGATCGGCCGAAGCAGCCGAGTGCCAATAGGTATCTGCGACCACGACCGCAAAGCCCAACAGGATCAAGAACATCAGTAGCAGTGCGGCCAACCCGAGGAACAACGTCGGCGGCATCAGGAAACCCGACGGTTCATCACACCGCTCGAGGTCGGATGAAGCACTGGATGGGTTTGGCACGGACAGCCCTCCCGAAAAACGGAGAAATGGCTACTTGATCCCAATCACGGATACATTACTCTTTAATTCCGCAATTGGCAATCGGGGAACGCCGAGCAATGCGTCGCTGCGACGTTTTGTCGTGATCCTGCCGGTTGTGCCGCGGGAGCCAATCATCATTTTTTGCCCGGAGTTGAACAGTCATGGACACGTCCAAACGCAACTTGATTGTCGGTTTGGCTGGCATCGCCATCTTGCTCATCAGCGTGTTGGTTTATGCGCAAAAGAACGCGGCGCACAATTACGAGCTGCCGGAATTTCAAGGCCAATCACACGCGCGGCCCTAGTGCTCCGTGTCACCGCTCGTTTTCAGAGTGGTCTGCGGAAAGGGGGCAGGAACAAAAAATGCGAAGCACCCCTCGGGCCATTTGTTTTTTGGTTCCTGACCCCCTTTTCGCTCCAGGAGTCGTCTTGCCGTGGTTCTTGCGGCCGATGACATTCAGCAAAACAGCTTCCTATGCACGTTGTTCGAGTTGAATGGCTTTGGGGAACAACACGTTGTTCTCTTTGTGAATGTGTTGGTGCATGTCTCGTTCAAGCTGAGCGAGCGAATCGAGCATGGCGCGGTAGGTGTTGCAGGCCCACTCGGGAGGCGTGTAACCGTCGGTGGTCTCGTTCAAAATCGCCAATGCATTGCCCGCTTGATCGTGCTCGTGTTCCATTTGGCGAATGGGATTGCCGACGCTACCGCAATGAAATTCCTGGCGTTCGGTGGACGCTTCTAATTGACGCACGATCGGAAATAGAATCCTCTCCTCCTTCATCATGTGCGGTTCCAATTCAGCTTTGAGAGCCACAAAGGCTTCACGAGTCTTCAGCAGTCGTGGCTCCTTGTCACCGTGAACGCGGGCGACTTTCTCGGTCATGAAGTCCAAACGCGGCAACTCTTCCCTCAAGTATGCGTGGTGCGTGGATTCGATGTGATCAGCCAGCTCGGTCAGACTCATCGCGTCGGCATCGACGCTGTTGTCATCACTCAGCTTGGCATCGCACTGTTGCAATTGATCGACAACGCTGGCTGGATCAATCTTTTTCTTCGCACAAGCGTCCGCCAGTGGGATTTTTCCGCCGCAGCAATAGTCGATCTTCATCGACTCAAAGACGCGAGCACGACTGGGGGCTTCGCGAACGAGTTCGCCGACGGTTGTTTTGAGATCAATGGTTTGCATCGTTGGTTCCCTTTTCAAGTGGATGGCTTACGCCGTTTGTTGTTGGACTTGCAATTGCACGTTTTCGATCAACTCGTCGAAATCCGCGCCCGTTGGTGGTGCGGATTTCTTGTTGATTCCGAGATCGTGCAGTCGGATGTGGACGTCGACATGCTCACGCACCTGATCGAACACCCCGAGGCTGCAGTGGATCGGGCAACCGTCGATTACCCACACTTCGCGATCCCGCAGTTTGTTTAAAAACAGTGGTTTGGCGGCACCGACGCCGGCCAAGCAGGACATCTCGGCGACGCCGCGACGATCCAGTTCGAGTGCGACTTGTCCGGCGAGTTGCCCGGCGTTGGAACATCCCGAACACGCGAACACAAGAGGGATTCTCTCGGACATGGCTCTACGATGCCTTCTTGAATGAATGCCCCGTTTTCAGTCCGGCGACGAAGACCACGAGTGCGACGGCACCGATGAAGAAGATCGTGTCACCGGGGACTCGCATCCAACGCAGGGTTTGCATCAAATCGGTTTGCATGAACTCACTGCTGCGGGCGTACCAGTAACCGGTTGCATTCCGCCCATCGATTGCCAGACATTTTGACCTTCGCCAATCTCGCCGCTGTCGACCAGGGTGACGCCGTCGGTCGTGACAAATCTGTCAGGGATCGGAGGCATCTCTTGGAAGATGCGTGTTCCGATCCAACCGAGGATGAGGAACGAGATCATCATCACGGCCGCGAAGGCCATCCATAAACGTTTCATCGTGTTGAGATTTCCGAGGTGGCGAAGGATTGGGGTGCAATCATGGTTCTATGCCGTTTGTAATTCTTCTTTGGGGCCAAAGAACTCGTAACGCACGCGAGCCTCATCGACTCCCAGTTCTTGCAAGCAGGCGTGAATGTTCTGCATGAACGGCTTGGGGCCACAGAAGTAGAAATCTGCGTCCTTAAACGGAGTCCACTGGCGAAGCAGCTCGGTGGTGACGAACCCGACGTCGTCACACCTCTTGTTTTCGACATCGCCATCGAGCGGCGCGTCGTACAAGACTTTCACGTGCATGTTGGAACTGAGCGTTGCGAGGTTTCTAACCTCATCGGCGAACGCATGCACGCCGCCGTTGCGTGCCGCTTGCAGGAAGTAGATGGGTGCGTCCGGGTTGGCATGCACGATCGACTTCGCCATCGACAGCAGCGGCGTCACTCCGATCCCGCCGGCTAGTAAGACAACCGGTCGGCCATCGGCGTTGTCAGGGTTGATCGTGAACTCGCCACAGGGCGGTCCAACCTGCAAGTGATGCCCTTCTTCAATCGCATCGTGCAAGTGATTCGATATCAAACCTGCGGGTGCATCTTCGCTAAGTTTTCCTTCGCGTTTGACGCTGATGCGGAAGTGCGGCTCGCCGACTCGATCGGACAGGCTGTAGTTTCGCGGCGAAGTCGGCGTGTGTGGATGGTCGATGTGGACGGTGATGTACTGGCCCGGTTTGAATGGCGGCAAGGGACCTTCGTCCTCGGGTTTCAAGTAAAACGACGTCACGACATCACTTTCGGGAACCTTTTTGGCAACCACAAACGTTCGCGTGCCATTCCAACCGCCCGGTGCGGACGCTTGTTCTGCGTAGATTGCGCCTTCACGACCGATGAAGAGATCGGCGAGGAACCCGTAGGCTTCGGCTACCGCTTCGATGATTTCTTCGCTCGCTCCGTCGCCCATCACATCCTTGATTGCACCCAGCAGATTGCTGCCGACGATCGGATAGTGCTCCGCCTTGATGCCCAGCGACACATGTTTTTGAGCGATCAGTTCAACGGCCGGCATCAGCACGGCGGGGTTGTCGATGTGAGTGAAGTAGGCACAGATCGCACCGGCCAAGGCCTTTTGTTGACCACCAGAATGCTGGTGAGCTTGGTTGAAAAACGCCTAGACCTCGGGGTTGGCCTCGAACATCCGCTCGTAGAAACGGCGGGTGATGGTTTCCGCGTTGGCGGCGACCAAAGGCGTGATTTCCTTGACGATTCGGACGGTCTTGTCGCTCAGCATGTCGTTGGTTTCTGCAGGGAATGTGGAGGGAGATCGCGGTGGATCCTTAAACATGCACCCAAAGGTATAGAATAAAATGTTGACGTCAAGGCGTATGTTGTTGTCCAGCCGGATTTCGTCGTAGAAGGCGTCCGGGGCCGAAATGTGCTTCTCCAAACTGCCGAATCCAACGCGATCACCTCAGCTGCGAGGCGAGCGAGACGAGACCTGTCTCGCCGTTTGGTCGGGGACTCCGTTCGGGTTATCATGTTCCTTTGCCCCAGGGCAATCACGCCCACGCTTGGCGAGTGGCCCACCGTCCGCCACATCCTCTCTCCACGACAAACACGCCGCCATGAATCGACGCATCTGCTGTCTCACCGTTCTGGTTTCTTGCTGGCTGGGGGCTATTGAGCAAAGCCGCGGCGGAGACGCGATCATTGATGCCGCCGCGTTTGCGACGTTGCAGCAGGCCGTCGACGCGATTCCGCAATCCGGGGGCGTGCTGAAAATTCCGCCCGGAACGTATGAACTCGGTGAACCGCTTCGCATCAAGACCGGAGACACCCGCATCGAAGGTTCCGGGACGGCGACGCATCTGGTCAACAAGAACACGGAGGGGAAACCGGCCATCCTGATCGAACATCCGGATTGGGTCGGGAAAAAAGTCTCCTCCGCGGACCGGCTGTGGCGGGTCAATCTGGCCAATTTTCGGGTGACCGGAAACGAACACAGCGGTGCCGGGATCGAGGCCCGTTACATCGAAGAGATTTTGGTGCAGGGTGTCAGCAGCAGCTATCACGGCGGCGACGGATTGCGGTTGTACTTCTGTTACGAAGACCCGCGCGTCAGCGATTGTCTGTTCACCTACAACAAACGTTGCGGTATTTCGATCGAAGGGTGCCACGACATCATCGTCTCGGCCAATCAGTTTGAAGAGAACCAAGACGGGCTGCGTTGCATCGATTCATTCAATTTGACGATGAGTGGCAACAACCTGGACGATCATTTGGGGGACGGAGTCGTGATTGAAAACACCTACGGATCCGTCGTCGCCAGCAACATGATCGAAGAGTGCCAGGGATGGGGGATCGTGTTGGACCGAGATTGTTACGGCATCACCCTGTCGGCCAACGTGATCGCGCACGAGTTCACCGGCGGAATCGATTTACGCGACGCACACGGATGCGCGATCTCGGCCAACACCTTCACCATCGTCAAACAGGTGGGCGTGGCGGTTCGCAAGGAATCCGGCAGCATCACGATCAGCGCCAACAACTTCAGTGACACCTGGGTCGGAAACGACGAGAACGGTAAGCCGCTCAGGAAACGCGATCCCGTGGCCAGCAAGACGGAACAAAATCCGAACGAAGCGGCAGGCATTCTGCTGGAAGACTGCACGGCCGTCGTGATCTCGGGCAACCTCTTCTCCGGGCTGGTCGGTGAAGCGGTGCGGCAGGAGGGGGATTGCACGAAAGTTCTCGTTCACGGCAACGGATTGCAAGAACTGGAATAACTGGGTGCTCCCGCAAAAAGGGGACGGGGGTTTTATTCACATCAGGGGTGAAGTGAATGCCGCGATTGACCGTTCGACCTCCCCTCGCTTCGCTCGACCCTCCTGCCAGGAGGGTGACTTTATTGATCAAAGAGGCCTGACCCCTTTTTCGCGGTCTAGCGGGTGTCGCGTCAATTTGATTGGGGCAACGTTCCAGCGACGTCGGATCCAGTTGATCGATTTGAAAACGGGCGGGATGCCGGCAAGCTTTTTTTCCAGATGATGCTTGCCGGGAAAATTGAGCATCAAAATGCCGACCAGAATGGTCAACAGCCCCTGCCCGGGAAGGACCAGCATCACCAGCCCCGCGACGATCAGGATCCCACCGATGAGGTTCTTGGCCAGCAATCCCGTCCAACGCAATACGGGATGCCGATCGGCAAAAAGTGTTCGTGGCCGATGATCACCGACGAAGTAGTCCGCGGGGATTTTTAGAACCAGCCACGGTGCAATCAGCAAGCAGCCGAAGAACAGCACGCCAGAGACCGCGGCGATCCAGGCCATCGCAACCTTGTGATCCTGCAGGAAGGCAATCAAGCTGCACCGTTCTGGCATGTGGAGGAAAGAACGCCGCGGGTGAGGACCGTTCCTTTGGCGGGAAAATCGTATTGATCGGAGATTCGATGGACGCTGTCAATCCTTGGTGATTTCGTGGGCGGCAATCGAGACGATGCCAAGAAGTCGGCCGGTTCGGCGAAAGGCAATTTCGGCATCCCGTTGGGACTTTCCCAGATTTTTGCCACGCCGTGATCGATCTGCGGGACATTTTGTGCTAACACAGATTGCTCAGGTACGTGATTGACCACTATCAGCCAGCCCCGGAGCGAGTGATGAGAACTTTTTTTCTAACGGTATTGATTTGCGTCGCGAGCCCCACGGTACAGGCCCAAGATGCAGCGCCGACTCCCTCGAAAGAGCACGCCTACTTGGCGAAAACTGCCGGCACCCGAAGCGGCACGATGAAAGTTTGGCCGCAAGGACCTAGCAGCGACGCGATGGAATTCCCGTTCACCGAAACCAACGCCGTGGTTCTCGGTGGCAACTGGGTGGAAACCGAATTTCAGGCGGGGCCATACAAAGGACATGGGATGAACGGGTACGATCCCATCAAGAAGAAATACATTGGGACCTGGGCGAACAACATGTCGCCCTATTTGGCAGTGATGGAGGGAACGTACGATGAAGCGAAGCACGAACTAACGATGTACTTTGACGACATCGATCCGGCGACCAACCAGCCAGAGAAAATGAAGTCTGTCATAAAGGATGTTTCTGGCGAGCCCTCGACGATGACGATGTACAAAAAAGGTGACAAGGCGGATGATTGGGTGAAGTCCTTCGTCTTGACTTACGAAATAAAGCAGAAATGACAAGCCGATGGTCGACTGGAACGGGATGCCGACAATAGCGTGAATGGATTACATCGAGACCCGACGGTGGCGTTCCAATCGGCGGATCGCGCCGAGTGCATGGAACTGCGATTCGTGCTCGAGGCCGCCGGGATAGCGGCCCGAGTGGAGGTGCAGCAGGGACAATGGTTGCTGATCGTCGGGGCTGGGGATCTGGCCGAGGCGGAAGCGGAACTTGACGCCTACCGCCGTGAAAACGAGTCGCGTTCCACGGCGGCGATACCGGTCGCGCCGGTCTATGACGGTGCGACCGCGGGAGTGATTGCTTATGCGGCGTTGGTCACGCTGATCGCCCTGGCGACGCTGCCTTGGGGGTTGGGGCTGGACCTCTTCACGCCGGGCGAGATGCGGGCCGAAAAGGTGCTGGCGGGAGACGGATGGCGGACGGTGACGGCATTGACCCTACACGTCGACGAAGGGCACGTGGCCTCAAACCTGTTGTTCGGGATCCTGTTCGGATTCCTCGCCGGTCGTGCCGTCGGTGGCGGCGTCGGCTGGCTCACGATCGTGTTGGCGGGAGCCCTGGGCAATCTGCTCAACGCGATCGTCCAGCAACCCGAACACACTTCGGTGGGCGCTTCGACCGCCGTCTTCGCCGCGCTCGGATTGCTGGTCGCCAATGCCTTGCGGCCGAGAGTGTCCAGCCACGAAAGCCTGCTGCGTCGTTGGCGACCGCTGGTCGGCGGCCTGATGCTGCTCGGCCTGGTCGGCGTTGGGGGCGAGCGGACCGATGTCACCGCTCATGTGACCGGGTTTTTGGCAGGACTGCTGTTGGGTGCCATCAGCAGTCGCCTGCCGGCGCACTGGCTGGCCGACGAAAAAGTCCAATGGTTGGCCGGATTGGCCACGATCGTGGTGGTGTCGATCGCCTGGGTCATGGCGCTGCGCGAATGAGCAGCAAAGGATTTTGAAGTGGCAGAATGATCCGGGGCAGACACAGCGGCATGCACAGCATGCCCTACGCGGCTAAAGGGTCTCGCTCCAATTTGTGAAAAGTTGATCCACCAGCACTTCTCGTCCGGCACTTCCCTGCTCTGCCTCGGCACCGGCAGACGATTCCGATTCCCCAAACTCCGCCCGCGCCGACGGCGACGTGTGGTCGCTGCCCAATGCCTGAGACGACATCACATCGGAACTGTCGCTCGGTGAATGGACGGTTGCGGGCGTCGTCTCCTGGATGAAGGGAACACCATGATAAAGTAGTACTATGTTGGGAGTTTGAATCGGACCGGTCGTGACGCAAAAGCAGATGAGGGGATAGCGCGAACCGGAGTTATGACGCCCATTCCACTCGCCCGAGAGCGGGGTCAATTTCCCGTACTGACTCGGCTGGCCGTACTGGACGTAGTGGTCAGCGGCTCCACCGGAAAACGAATCCTTCAAGTGAAACAGGGACACATCGGGCTGGTACAACCCGATCTTGTCGATCCCCGTACTGTACCAATCACCGACCAAGGGCTGCCAATCAGAACTGGCAGGGCCGAAGGCAAAGTAATGATCCGCTGCGCCACCGGAGAGATCGTTCTTGAGATGGAACTGAGAGCCGTCTTGCCGGAACAATCCGACGGTATCGATGGCGTCGCCGTCCCAATCGCCGGCGAGTGGTATCCACCCCGTTGCACCACTGGGGCCGAAGGCGAAAAAGTGGTCCGCTGCGCCGCCACGCAACGAATCAATCAAATGAAAGCGTGACTCACCCGGCTGATAAAGACCCACGGTGTCCACGCCGTCTCCGTCCCAGTCGCCGGACATTGGAATCCAACCCGCGTTGCCAGATGGGCCGAAGGCGAAGAGATGATCCGCATTCCCCGGAGCGATCGAGTTTTTCAAATGAAACACTCCCGTCCGGCTGTTATACAAACCGACGGTATCGAACCCATCGCCATCCCAATCACCCGTGACGGGCAACCACTCGGTAGAGCGGCCGGGGCCAAATGTCGTCGACTGATCAATGCTATCGTCGTATTTGGACCCCTTCAATTCGAAAGTCGACGAGACCTGATTAAACAGCCCGATCGAATCTTCCGCGCCGTCCGATCCGACGTCCCCGCGGATAACGAAGGAGGTCAGCGGTTCACTGGAATCGTTTGATCCAATCGTTACCGTCCCGCGTTTGGCGCCGACTTGATTCGTCAGCATTTCGATCTTCAGCGATAACCAATGACCCGGGCGAACGATTTGGGTCACGTTGGCGCCCGGCCAGGCGGAACCCTCGTGCACCAGGCGGAATCCATCGGGCACTTCGACATCGCCGAGCACCAGATCGCTGTCGCCGGAATTGTAGATCTCAAATTCGCGATCCGGGCGGTCCTCTCCTCGTTCCAACCAACCGAAATACATGCCCGTCGGCTCGGCGGAGTCGGTTCCGTCCGATCCCAGTACTCGGCCATTAAACGCCACAAAGATTTCTGGTTCGGCCACCGTCGCCGCCGGCAGGCTTTCCGCTCCGAAATCATTTACGACAAAGGAATCCGTTTCCGGCACAGACTGCGACATCTCGCTGACCGGCAGGATCGATGCAGCTAGCAGAGCCCTTCTTTCGAGTGACTCGACACCTAAATTACGACGGGAGGTGCTGATCAACAGATTGTACTTGGGGCTTCAGGAATGCGATTCAGTACGAACACGCGACTCTGGCGTGCACCTTCCCCGGACAGCCGAGAGTATGGAGAAAACCATCGCCTGTGACCGGCGTCCCACGCGATGCTGCCGGGGGCCGACATGCTAATCAAGACACCCCGGTTAGTCTATTCGCGGAAGAACAGATCCCACACTTCTTCAAATGGACGAATAGAATTCCGCTCGATTACTTGACCCACGGATGGCAGCGCGAACCCACGGATTTCTTGCACCCTGTCATCCGTGGGCTCGCGCTGCTATCCGTGGGGATTATTCTCGATGAATAGCCCGGTAAGATTGCTGGAGTGCTACGTCAAAATTAAATATGCCAGAGCACTAGTGCTTCATCCAGATTTAATTTTCGGGTTGCGTTTGTCGAGCGGAAAAGGGGTCAGGTACCAAAAACCAAATGGCCCGCAGGGTGCTTCGCATTTTTGGTACCTGACCCCTTTTCCGCGGCACCCCAAGTTTAAAAGTTGACGAAGCACTAGCGGTAACGCGTGCGATCAGCGTTTCGGGCGGAATCGATGCCGGCCCTGCTTGGCGGCTTGATGCGTTTGGACGGTGTCTTGCTCGATCCCCGGGTCGGCTTGTTCGGCGAGCCAGCGATCGAGTTCGCCGCTGAGCTCGGATTGGATCGCCGCGACGCTGGCGTTGCCGGCCAGATTATTCATCTCGTACGGATCATCCTGCAGATCAAATACTTCTTCCGTCGGACGCAATTGGTAGCGTTGAATCAATCGCAAGGCTTTGGGATTATCAAACGACTCGAAGACCCAAGTTTGCCAATAGTGATTGTTCAGTTTTCCGTTGCCCTTGACGCCCATCAAGTGCTTTTCGATGTACAGGTTTTGGTTCTGCAGGTTTCGGATGTAGTGGTAACGCCCGTCGCTGATCGATCGGATCGGATACGGGGGACCTTCGGGGACGTTGTTGTGAACACCGTAGACGTATTGGCGGTGTTGATCGGATCGGCCACGCAGGACCTCTGCAAAGCTCCTGCCGTCGAACTGTTCGGCATCGTGTTCCAATCCGGCGAGGTCCATCAACGTCGGCAACACATCGGCGTATTGGACCAATGCGTCGGTGCGTCGGCCGGCCGCGACGACGCCCGGCAATCGCGCGATCAAGGCGGTGTGGACGCCGGTGTTGTAATTGGTCCACTTGTTGCCGGGATACTGTGACCCTTGTTCGGACGAGAACAGCACCAGCGTCTCGTCTGCCTTGCCGCTCGCTTGAAGCGTGTCGAGCAACTCGCCGACTTGGGAGTCCATGTAGGTGATTTCGGCCAAATAGGCGCCGAACGCCCGCCGCGTTTCCGGCGTGTCGGCAATGTTCGGTGGCAGCTTCAGCGACTTGGGAGGATACGCGCTGGCGTCGCCCATCACCCATGGCACGTGGGGTTCGACCAGTGCGACGACCAAACAAAACGGATCCTCGCTTCGCGACATGAATTCGGCCGCGGGATCGATCTGGTGCGGCTGTGTCGGATCGCGGACGCAGTTTTTATCGAAACCACCGACCGGTTCAAAGGGAAACGCCTGTTGTGGCAGAACGTGCACCTTGCCGGCCAAGCCGATTCGATACCCCGCCGCGGCCAAGTGATGCGGCATGCTTTCGATGTCGCTGTGGCTGGACGAGTGATTCCAGGCACAGCCGTTTCGCATCGGGTACAGGCCCGAGTAGAGCTCCGCGCGACAGGGTTGGCACATCGCTTCGGACAGAAACGCCCGGTTGAACGTCAGGCCTTGGCTGGCCAAACGATCCAGGTTCGGCGTCTTTGCGTTCTGCCCACCGTACAACGGCAGATCGTTGTAGGTGCAATCGTCGGCCAAGATGATTAACACGTTGGGCGGTGCGGCATTGACGGTTCCCGTGACCAGCGTGCTGAGAAAAGTGACGAGCGAGAAGAGCGTGGAGAGGTTCATGAGATGTCGCCGAGGGGAAGGTTAGCGGAGGGAAATCAGTCGGTTCACGCGAGCATGCGGGTGGGTGTCGTAGCGGAAATCGCTAAGACGTTCGGCGCGCGTTGGTGTGCAGACTTTAGCCGCCGCCTGTCGCTGCGTAGCAGCGATCCGGAATCGCCTAAAGGCTGGACACCAACGGTTACTGGCCCCTTTTTCGCGGCACCCTCAGTCTAAGCGTTGACAACACACTAGGCGATGATTTCGTGGATCGGTTCGACGTGTTCGACGCCGACGAGTTTTTGATCCAGTCCGCCGTAGAAGTACGACAGATGATTCGGGTCGAGTCCCAACTGGTGCAACACGGTCGCGTGCATGTTCTTGACGTGCAGCGGGTTTTCCACGGCGGCCGACCCGAGTTCGTCGGTGGTGCCGAAGGACACGCCGCCCTTGATGCCTCCGCCGGCCATCCACATGGTGAAGCCGAAGGAGTTGTGGTCGCGACCGGAACCCTTGGCGTATTCGGCCGTCGGTTGGCGTCCGAATTCGCCGCCCCAGACCACCAGGGTTTCGTCCAACATGCCACGTTGTTTCAAGTCGGTCAGCAAGGCCGCGATGGGAAGATCGGTTCGACCGGCGTGGCGATTGTGATTGAGTTCCAAGTCGCCGTGGGCGTCCCAATTGTCATCGTTGTGTGCCCCGCCACTATAAAGTTGGACGAAGCGGACGCCGCGATCGACGAGACGTCGGGCGATCAAGCAGCGGGTGCCGAAGTCATTGGTTTCCTCGCGATCGATTCCGTACATCGACAACGTGCGCTCGTCTTCGGTCGACAGGTCGACTGCTTCAGGGGCGGCCGATTGCATCTTGAAGGCCAGTTCGTAGCTGGCGATCCGCGACGCCAGATCGTCGTTGTCGCTGCGAGTATCCAGATGACGATGGTTCGCCTGCTGAATCGAATCGATCAATTCTCGCTGCACGGCTTCGGTCATGCCGTCGGGGCGATCCAGGTTCAGAATCGGTGCGCCTTTGGTGCGGAAAACGGTTCCGGCGTAGGTCGCCGGCATGTAACCGCTGCTCCAGTTTTTCGCCCCGCTGATCGGGCCGGCTTTGGGGTCCAGCATAACGACGTAGCCGGGCAGGTTTTCGTTGACCGAACCGAGGCCGTAGGTCGCCCAGGAGCCGAGTGCGGGGCTGCCGGACAGGATTTTGCCGCTGTTCATCATCAGCATGGCTGAACCGTGGATCGGCGAGTCGGCGGTCATCGAATGCAAGAATGCGATGTCGTCGACGTGGTTGGCCAGATGGGGGAACAGCGTACTGACGTACTTGCCGCATTGCCCATACTGTGAAAATTCCCAGCGTGGTTCGACGATGCGGCCGCCGTTTTTTCGTCCGCCGCGGCCGAACGTTTTGACGTCCACCGTCTTGCCGTCCATGCCGACCATCTTGGGTTTGTAATCAAACGTGTCGATGTGGCTCGGCCCGCCGTACATGAACAAGAAAATCACACTCTTCGCTTTCGGGGCAAAGTGTGGCAGTTTGGCGGCCAAAGGGTTGGCGTCGCCGACGGAATCCGCGGCGGAGAGAAAACCGTCTTGCGAGAGCATCGATGACAACGCCGCGGCGCCGAAGCCGCCACCGGTTTGCCACAGGAACTCACGACGTGTGCGGCCGCAAAAGTTTCGCTTTTGATTCTTCATAACACTTCCGTCAGTCAACAAACAAAAATTCGTTCCAATTCATCACGCTCAGGCAGTACAGCGTTTTGGCCTGCCCGGCATCGAGATGATGTTTCTTTTGAAGGTTTTCGATCAATCGATCGCCGTCTTCCATCTCCGCCACCGTCGCCGGGCGGGCCAGAACCGCAGCGATGGCGCGGCGGACCAATTCGCGATTGTCGATTTCTCCGGCATCGACGCTGTCGGCAAGCTTGGCGGCCTGCTCGGCGGCGAAGTCTCCGTTGAGCAGCGACAGGGCCTGCGCGGGCTGCAACGTCATGAACCTTGCTTCGCAGGTCTGATCCGGATCCGGAAAATCGAACGCGGACAACATCGGCGTCAACAGCGAGCGTTTGACGTAGATATAAACGCTGCGCCGATTTTGATCGCTCTCGCTGGAGTTCCCCCAACCGCTGCCCGGTCGAGATTGACCGGCAAGGACTTCGGGCGAGAGCGTCGGATAAACGCTGGGGCCGTAAACCGCGGTGTTCAGCGAGCCGTTGGCGGCGAGGATCGAATCGCGGACCTCTTCGGCACTCAGCCGTCGCGGGTCAAATCGCCAAAACAAATCGTTGTCGGGATCGGCGGCCAAGGAGGTTTCGTTGCCTTGGGAAGACATTTGATAGGCGCGACTGGAAAGAATCAGCCGGTGCAGCGATTTGAGACTCCAACCGTCTTGGATGAAGCGATTGGCCAGGTAGTCCAGTAGTTCGGGGTGGGTCGGTGGCGTGCCGAGTTGGCCAAAGTTGTTGCTGCTGCGAACGATGCCACGGCCGAAATGGAATTGCCAGATTCGATTGACGATCACGCGGGCGGTCAATCGGTTGTCTTCGCTGGCGATCCAATCGGCCAAGACGCGACGACGACCGGTGGATTGATCGGTCGACGATTCGGTCTGGGGCAACGCCGGCGGATCGGATTCAAACAAGGTCGGAAACGCGGGCGAGACTTCGTCGCTGGGCGAATGCGGGCTGCCGCGATAGAGGACGTACGTCGGCTCGTCGACTTTGCGATACATCGCCAAGCCCATCACACGTTCACGCTGGGGCAGTGCTTTGAGCTCTTCGGCGTTCTGTTTCAGTTGCGATTTCAGTTCCTTGTATCGGCTCCACTGTTCGTCGCTCAGATTGGCCTTCAGTTTTTCACCCAGCACGCGATTGCGATCACGTTTGGCGCCTTCGGTGGCGCGTTGATCGGGAGCGGACATCTTGGCAATCCCGGCCTGTTCGATGTCATGCATTTCCTGCTCGATCGATCGCCGTTGCTGGTCGTTGGCGGCGTAGCGTGCCCGCAGCTGGTCGGAGCTGACGTCGACTTGGCTGAAGGAAGTCAAATCGCCGCGACGGGCAAAGGGGGTCACGTCCTCGAAGAACGACAGCATGCTGTAGTAGTCTTTTTGTGGGATCGGATCGATCTTGTGGTCGTGGCAACGAGCACAATTCATGGTCAATCCCAAGAACACCTGGCCGGTCGTCAGGATGATGTCGTCCAGCCCGTCAAAACGGGCCTGCAACTCATCGGCAGGTTCGTCATCCCAAATCCCCAAACGATAGTAACCGGTCGCCGTCAACGATTCTTTGGTGACTTCGTCCAGCTCGTCGCCGGCAAGTTGCTCGCGGATGAACTGATCGTACGGTTTGTCTTCGTTGAACGACCGGATGACATAGTCGCGGAACTTCCACGCGTTGTCTTTGGGGCCGTCGCGTTCAAACGAATTGGTTTCGGCAAAGCGAACCAGATCCAGCCAATGGCGTCCCCAGCGTTCGCCGTAGTGCGGTGAATCGAGCAAACGCTCGGTGACCCGTTTGAATGCGTCGGGCGATTCGTCGGCGATGAAGGCGTCCACCTCGGTCTTGCTCGGCGGCAACCCCGTCAGGTCGTAATAGACGCGGCGGATCAATTCGCGTTTGCCCGCCGGACCGTTCGGTTTGAGGCCGGCGTCGGAGAGCGAATCGTAGATGAAGGCATCGATCGGATGGGATTGCCAATCGGCCGACGCCACCGTCGGCGGCTTTGGATTGGACAGCGGTTCAAACGCCCAATGCTTTTGCCAAGCGGCCCCCTCGGCGATCCACGTGCTCAGCAATGCCGCTTCTTCCTCGGTGACCGGATCACCCTCGGGCGGCATCCGTTCGAATTCATCGTCGGTCGTGATCCGCTCGATCAATAAGCTCGCCTCCAGGTCACCCGGCACGATCGCGAAACTGCCCGACTCGGTCTCGGCCAACGCGGCGTCGCGACTGGTGAACTGCAAACCGCTTTCGGCCACATCCGGTCCATGGCAGGCGTAACATTTTTTTGCCAGGATCGGTTGGATTTGTTTTTGAAAGTCGATTTCGGTGGTCGCTGCGAAGGTCGCTTGCCCCCACAGGCAGGTCAAGGCGGCGGCGATCAGAATGCTTTTTTTCAAGACGGGCTCAGAATGGGGCATCATGGTGGTGTTGCCGGAGGCGGGGCATTGGGCCAGCAGTCGAACGGTTCGAAGCGTGCGGCGGGAGGCAGGGGAGCGCCGCTCGTTTGTCTCCAGCACGATTCGTCCGGGCAAAACGAGCCGCAAACGAACACGCTCGGTTCAGGTGGGCTGTTCAGTTTACCATTTTGGCCCAAGCCCCCGCCCGATTCCAATGAGAATTGGTTCAAAACGGCTGAGCATTGTTCCCACGGCAGTGTGTGGTCTCATCGTGACGCACAGCGTCACCTACGCGATCCCTTTTTGACGCACAGCGTCACCGACGGGGGCTGCTTACAGCAGCAGTCCTGCGACCGCCCCCGTCATGCAGCAGGCCAGAAACCCCCCGAACATGGCCCTCAACCCGAGTCGGGCCAGGTCTTGCTTTCGCGACGGTTCCAGGCCGCCGATGAGTCGTTCCATGATCCCGGCTAGCCGTTTTGCGGGGTATCAAAAATCCGGTCGCCCGCATCGCCGAGTCCTGGCACGATAAAGGAACGTTCATTCAACTCCGGGTCGATCGCGGCGACGAATAATTTGACGTCCGGAAAGTCACGTCCGACCCGATCGATGCCCGGCTGCGACGCGATCAGACTGAGCACTCGAATTTCATCGACGCCCCAACGTTGCAGTCGCCGAATCACCAAATCGATACTGCCGCCGGTTGCCAGCATCGGATCGACGACCATCGCGATGTTGGGCGCGTTCTCGTGAGGCAGTTTGTCGTAGTATCCGACCGGCTCGGCGGTCTCTTCGTTGCGATACAGCCCCAAGTGCCAGACCGACGCGTCGGGCAGTAGTTCCAGGATCGGGTCGACCATCCCCAGCCCGGCGCGCAAAATCGGAACGATGCCCACATGGACCGACAGTTCGTATCCCGTCGTCTCGCAAATCGGCGTGGTGATCTTTCTCGGGCGTGTCGCCAAATCAACCGTTGCCGAGACCCCCAGGATCATCGACAGGCGATTGACGGCGGCGCGGAATTCACTCGGCGGGGTCGCCGCATCGCGAATGCGGCACAGGTGATGGTCGATCAGCGGATGCTCTACACGATGGACTAGACTCACCGATTGCGTCTCCCGAAGCTGAATGGTCTGGCGGCCCGTGAGGTAGTGTAGCGGAAGTCGCTAACGGCCTTTCATCCGGTGTGGTTGATCGCTGCGACGCGACGGAGAGTGGACCTTCAAATTCGGCAGCGACTCCTTATCGATCACCAAGGTTGCAGCGGCCTCCTCTTCGGTTTGAGTGGCATCGCCGTCCGGGTCGCCATCGTCGGGTTGCACCAGCGCCAACTCTTCCAGCGGCTCTGCCCCACTCGCACCGCGAGAACCGATACGCGGTCGGAAGAGTTTTCCCAAGGGGCCGGCCAACAACGCCGGAAGCAGTACCAGGTCACCGACCAGAGCGGCAACCAACAGCACCAACATCAGCGTTCCGAAACGTTGCGTCGGCGTGAACGTCGACAAGGCAAAGACAAACAAACCCAGTCCACCGACAATGGTTGTTTGCGTCATCGCCGGACCGACGCGACGGTAGGTCAATTCCACCGCCTTGATGCGATCGTAGCCACGATCCAAATACGAACGGAACCAACTGAGAAAGTGAATCGTGTCGTCGACCGCCACCCCCATGGCGACCGAAGCGGTCATCATCGTTCCGATATCGACCAGGCGGCCGAAGTGCCCCATCAGTCCAAACACCAACAGCACCGGGAACATGTTGGGAATCATCGAAATAACCCCCGCGCCCAGACCGGAGCCCAGATTGACCGGCACCAACATCCGCAGCGGCGTGCGGGCCGGATTGAGCAAAATGATCATCACGACGGAGATCAACACAAACGCCAAGGCGATGGATTCCACCAGGCTACCCAGCAGGGTCCGCTGTGCCTTGTAAACGACCGGGACCACTCCCGTGTAAACGACCTGCATCGAACCGGCGCCGGTCACTTCGGGGATGCCGTCGCCGACCAAGTCATGGCTGATCGGTTTGGTGAAGATCGCTTGCGCGTCGATCAAGGACTTGGCGTTCGCCAACGCCGCTTCGGGCGCCGGCTGGTCGCCGACCCAGACCAACACGTCTGCGATGCCGAGCACTTTGTTCCACCGATCGCCGCCGATTTCGATCGGGTTTTCTTCCGAGTGGTGGTCCACCCAAATCGGTTCACGCAGCCGTTCGCCGCGGAGCAACTCTTCCAGGACGGACAGATAAATCGATCGGGTTCGGATGCGGTCTTCGCTCGCAAGATCGACGTCATCGCCCAGATCCACCAGTTCCGTTTCCGACAACGGACTCGGACGCGGGGCGCCCATCATCACGATGACCGGCTGTTTGGTTTGGCCCGATTGGGACGCCGCCGCGATTTGTTTTAGCAATTCGTCGCGTATGTCGTAGGCGCGGAGCACCGGTTCGACCGAGACACGTAGCGTCTTGATGAATTCTCCGTAGTCGACGTCGGCCAGTGCACCGACACGGAGACTGATCCGCCACAGTTCGCTGCCCGCGTACGGGCCGCTCTTTTCCAGCCGAACGTAATCGTTGGCCAGCAACTCCTCGCGACCCTCGTTCAGTTCCGTGATGTATTGGGACCGAACCGGATTCCAACTGTTGGTCACGCCGGGCAACGGTTTCAGGAATGTGTTGACCGCGGTTGTCGATCCGACGATATCCAGCCCTGGTTCGCCGAGTGTTCGACGAACGACCTCGTTGATACGGGCGACCGCTTCGACCCGTTCCAAGACGTTCAGCGGCAACGCCGACTCGGGCGTCGCGGATTCGACCGGGCCGTCTTGTCGCGCCGCGGGAGATGCCTTCGCGACGGTTTCCGACTGCATCGACGGTGGGACACGCAGCACCAGTTCCATCGGGACCAGTTTTCCAAAGTTGCTCTCCAACCACGCGTAGTCGCGAATGATTCTGGCGTTCTCGTCGAACAGCTTCAGCAATTGAACGGAGGTCTTGATTTTGGAAAGCCCCATCCCGGCGGCGACCAACGCGATCAAGCATCCGCCGGTCACCCACAGGTGTCGTCGGCAGATCCATGCGCCGGCGGCTGCCCAGCGGTCCGAGAGCCACGATTCTTTTTCGTCACCACGCGTGGGTGCCGGCGATTCCGTTTCGGCATGCGATTCGGTGATGAAGATTTGCAGCGCCGCGGGCAGGTAGGAAAACAGGATCGCGAGCGTCGCGATCACGCCGATTGCGGAGTACAGTCCGAAATTGCTGATCGGTGCCAAATTACTGGTGTACAGCGACCCGAGTCCGATCGCCGTGGTTAGCGCCGCGAGTGAACAAGGGAAGATCGCGTGCTGCAGGGCGCGGCCGGCCGCACCGCCACGTCCGCGTTGACGCACTTCGTCGCGATAGTAATTGATCACGTGGATCGCGCCGGAAAGTCCCAGTACGTAGACCAGCGATGGCATGCTCATCAGAATCGCGTCCACACTGCCGTTGGTCCAACCGACCACCGCCATGCTGAGCATCGCCGCCGAGCCGCCGACGACAAACACCATCAACGTGATCTTGACGCTGGCGAAACAGAGGTAGGACAGCAAGGCGCCGACCAGGATGCTGTAGCCGACCAGACGCACCAACGTCACCGTGCCCTCTTCGTCGATCGCAATGTTGTCGACCGGTGGGCCGCCGAGACGCAGCGGGGGAGCCCCGGCGATCGATTCGACTTCGGTGCGGTTGAACGGCGGCGGAGCCATCGAGGGAGGTGCCGCGGGTTGAACCCCCGAGTCGTTCGCCAATTCCAACAGCCGACCGCGTGGGGCGCCCATCACGCCACGCCCGAGGGCGTAGGCGAGATTGTCCTGGGCGATGTCGGTCAGCGTGATCAGCAAGCAGGTCTGGCGCGGTGGTGGCTCGACCCCGGCGGCATCATAGACGGCATACCAGGCGTTGGTTTGCGTCTCGGTGCTAGCGGTCGCCAATCGCTGACGGTCAGCGTCGAAGTTTTCCTCGGCGAACGTCCGCAGCGTGATCTCAACCAGATCGTCAAAGTTGTCGGGGATGGCCGAGCGTCGATCGCTCGGGACGGCCGCGCGAAACTCCTCCGCCGTCCAGTCAAAGTCTTGTGGGACCGCCGGGGCGAACAGCGAACCGGTCAGTCGTTCCATCGCGCGTCGGCGGGCAATGATCGGACGCCGTGATTGATCGGTGAAGTCAACCGGCCACAACAATCCGCCTTCTTTGGACAATTCATTGACCAGCGACACGCCGGTCTCGACCGAGCGGAACATCGGGGCGCACAGCAGCGAAGGGTCGTTGTGGAACGGGTTGGCGCGCTCGTCGTCTTGGGAGCCGAACGCGGCGACGAAGGTCCCCTGCAATTGGTGTGTGCCCAAGGATTGCTTGATGTTGCGGATCAGTGCCGCGGGGCCGTTCGATTTCCCTTCCCAGCGATGCAGATGCCCGTTCGGTTTGATGTAGTACCACTTGCCGTCGGCCGTCGCGAACCACTTTTCGTTCTCGCCGCCCCAGTTGTCGAGCTTGCGTGAGGCGGGCAGCAATCCCAGGCGGATCCCGTATTCCTTGGCCGATCGATAGTCCTCGGCCAGCTTGGGGTCTGCGATCCCGGCACCCGGATCGGTTTTGCTGGATTCATGCCGCAGCTTGGATGCGAGCAATTTCAGTCGCTGGTCGTCTTCGGTACAGCCCGGCCACGTGGCGATGACGAAGCTTTCGCCGGCGAAATGGTCGGCGAACCATTCCAGTTCCGCGGTCTCGACGAAATCCGACGGAAGCCAGTCCTTGATATCGTTTTCCTTCTTATTCAGACTCAGCCGCGCGGCGCGAAACGCGAACGGCATCAAGAAGAAGAAGCCGAAAAGCACAACCAGTGCGAAGGAAACTCCGAAAAGAGTCCGACGCTCCAGCAATGGCCGCTCCGTCGGGCCGTTGTCTTGCTGGGGGTTTGGCATGGGGGGTGGGTTTCCGATGTTGTTGGTGTTGGGGGGCGGAGTTCCGGCGGCGTCTCGCGGCCGTCACGGTCGCCCAAAGAATCAACCGAAAAAATAGCCGCTTCGGCCGCTGGGGTCTACTTCAAAGCGGCCTCAGAATGCAGCTCTGACACCATCCCGGTGACCGGTGGTCCGGGTCGGCGAAGCTTTTCCGGCGGCCGGCCGGCGTGGCTCCGCCAATTAACGGTCGATCTTTTCCAGCTTGATGGCGTCGAAGTCGGCTTTGCCGGTGGCCCCGAACAGGCCGACTCGGAGAATGGCTTCACGGGTCTTGATCGGCACCCGAATCAGCCGGCTGTGGCTTCTCCAGTCCCGTGTGCCGCGAAACGGCCCCAGGTAAAACGTGCCCAGATCGCTTCTCAGTTCGTCATACAGCGAGATCGCGATCATCGGCATCGCGTCGGCCCCGGGCCCCTTTTGGATGCCTTCGGTGCGGACCTGTCCGCTCAGTCGGATCTGTGACACCTCGCGGCCATCGATCGCGATCCCCTGCAACAGATGCGAATTGCGGCCGGGCGTTTCGTTGCGAAAACTCGCGTAACGTTTGCCTTGGGGAGCTGGGTCGCCGGAAGACGATTCGGTCTGCGTGACTTGGCGACCGTAGTACCAGCCGGGGACGAACTCCAACAACGTCGCTTCGTCACCGGTCGCCGCGATCTCAAAATCACCATTGACGGCGACGGGGTTGGCCGGATCGGGAAGCGTCTGTCGGTTTTCTTCCGCTTCGCCCGTCATCGGCACGAACAGGGTCGGACGCAGCGCTTCGCGGATCAATTTGCCATCGGTCTTGATCAATCGATACAGCGTTTGCTGGTAGCGCTGGCCGACCGGGATGATCATCACGCCGCCTTCGCGCAGTTGGTCCACCAGGGGCGTCGGGACGGACTCGGGGCTACAGGTGACGATGATCTTGTCGAACGGTGCGGCATCGGGCCAGCCCAAAAAACCGTCCCCGATGCGGGTGGAGACGTTTCCGTAGTCCAGTCGGGCCAGCGTTTCGGCAGCCCGTTCGCCGAGTTCACGCACGATCTCGATCGTGTAAACATGATCGACCAGCGGGCTAAGGACGGCCGCCTGGTAGCCGCTGCCGGTCCCGATCTCCAACACCTTGTCCGTCGATTTCGGCTCCAACGCTTCGGTCATCGACGCGACGATAAAGGGGCTGCTGATCGTTTGCGAATGCCCGATCGGAAGCGCCATGTCAAAGTACGCCCGCGGCCATTGGCTGCGGGGCACGAATTCATGACGCGGCGTGCGGCGAATCGCGTCGAGCACACGCGTGTCGGTGACCCCGGCCGTCGCCACACGCGTGTCGACCAACCGATCACGTGCCGCTTGAAAGCGGTCGGCCGCCGACGCGGTGATGGCCCAGGCGAGGATCATTCCGATTGCAAGCTGTGATTTCATTGCGAATTCAGGTTCGTTTCATCGCTCGGGTTGCCATGAAGGTTGCGATTCGGTCGGACAGCACATCGTCGCCTCCCCAGCCGTCCTCCATTATATCGGTCAGCATGAACCCGGCGTCGAGTTGGCCCCCCAGCAAATCGGTCAAGGAGTGTCCGAAATCGATCGGGCGTTCCGGTCCGATGGTTTGGTCGAGTTCCTCGGGCGGCAATTCCAGGTCGCTGTAGGGGATTTTAAATCGCACCTTCAGCTTGCCGCGATCGCGTTTGACCGCGTCGAACAGAAAGTTGACCGGCTGGATCACGCCGCTGATCAGTGCCCCGCCGGGTTTCAACACCCGCGCCGCTTCCTTCCAAACCGGCCGCACGTCTGGGACGAAGTTGACCGAACAGGGATTGACCACCAGGTCAAACTGTTCGTCCGCGAGTGGGGCCAGATCCGCCATGTCGGCCTGAATCGTCTCGATCGCCAGATCATGTTCGCGGGCCAGTCGTTGATCGATCGCCAGTTGGCCGCCGCTAAAATCGACCACCGTCACGTGCGCCCCGGCGGCGGCCAACACGGGGCCTTGGTGCCCGCCCCCCGCGGCCAAGGCCAGGATCGATCGGTCTCGCACGTCCCCGATCCACGAGGCGGGGATCGGCTTGGTCGCCGTCAGCCGGATCGAAAAATCGCCGCGACGGGCCGCATCGATCTGCTCGGCCGTTGCCGGGGTGAACCACTTTCGCCGGCTGGTCGCGATCTTGTCCCAGGCCGCGCGATTGAAATGCGTTGCGTCCAAGAAAAAGCCTCTGCGATCCCATGAATTCGAAATTCGATTTTCCGTTTGGCGTTTCAATCTAATAGAATAAAAGTCCCTCCGTCGGCGGAATCGAGCTTTCCGACGCTGATCTTTCCTCGATTCACCCCCTCCCCGACCCTCCCGATCCGTCATTGGATTCGTCATGTTAAATCTGACCGCTCACGGAACCTCGCACACGTGCAACGGCACGCCCCGACGCGATTTTCTGCAAATCGGAACCTTAGGCGCCCTCGGACTCGGGCTGCCACATTACCTCGCCGCCGCCGAGCGTGGCGTGGTGGATCCGCACAAGGACAAGCGTTCCTGCATCATGATCTTCAACCTGGGTGCGCCCAGCCAGTTGGACACGTTCGACATGAAGCCGGAGGCGCCGGCCGAGGTGCGCGGACCATTCAAAGCGATCTCGACCAGGGGCGATTTCCAGCTTTCGGAAATCTTGCCGCGCCACGCCGAGATCGCCGACAAGTTCTCGATCATTCGCTCCTGTTATCACACCGCGGCGGCCGTGCACGACGCAGGCTGGCAGATGCTTCAAACCGGACGCCAATTCACCGGGGGCGTGAATTACCCGCACGCCGGTGCCGTGTTGCAATACATGCGCGGACGCCGCAGCGATCTGCCGGCCCACGTCGTCTTGCCCGAAACGATGGGACGCGGCGGCGGTAACCTGCCCAACGGTCAAGCCGGCGGGTTCTTGGGAAAAACCTATGATCCCTTTGCCTTGATGGCCGATCCCAGCAAAGAAAATTTTAAAGTCCCCGACCTGCTGCCGCCGCCGACGCTCGGCGACGTGCGGATCGATCGTCGGCGACGGATGCGGGCGGCGATCGAAGGTCGAATGAACGAACTCGAATCCACCGAGTCGGCCAAGATGCTGGACAAGAATTTCGAAGCCGCCTATCGCTTGATGAACAGCTCCCAAGCTCGCGAAGCCTTTGATTTGACCAAGGAGCCGACCAAGGTCCGTGAGCGTTATGGGATGAACCGGTTCGGACAATGCTGCCTATTGTCGCGACGATTGATCGAGGCGGGCGTCCGGTTTGTCACCATCAACACGTTCCTGACCGTGTTCAACGAAGTCACCTGGGACATCCACGGCAGCAAACCGTTCACCACCATCGAAGGCATGAAGAACATCGTCGCACCGATGTACGACCAGGGCTACTCGGCGCTGCTGAGCGACTTGGACGAACGGGGCATGTTGGACGACACGCTGGTTTGTGGCTTGGCCGAATTCGGGCGAACGCCCAAGGTCAATCCGGCCGGCGGCAGGGATCATTGGCCGCAATGTTTTTCCACCACGTTTGCCGGCGGCGGCGTGCAAGGCGGTCGAGCGATCGGCGCGAGCGATCCGATCGGCGCGGTCCCGGCCGACCGACCGACGCAACCCGGCGAGCTGATCGCCACGGTCTTTCATTCCTTGGGGTTGGACTTGCACGCCGAAATCCCCGGCCCCGGCGGCCGCCCGTTCCCCTTGGTCGACTTCGGCATGCGCGAAGTCAAAGAACTGTTCGCCTGAGCGACACGTGGCGCAAGCTTCCAGCTTGCGAACACGAGCAACCGCAAGCTGGAAGCTTACGCCACTGCCACTGATGAATTCCTTGTCCATTGATTCCACATTGAAACCTCTCATCATGCGACCACGCTTGAAGTCATTCCGTTCGCTGTTGTTCGTTGTCGTGATTGTGTTCCTCGGCGACTGCATCGTTTCGACCGTCGCATCAGCCGACGAAGCCGATTTCGCCGTGCTTCCGCCGACGATCGAGTTGCAGGGAAGCGAGGCTCGCCAGCGCGTGTCGATCGTCGGCGTCCGCGATCAGATGCCGGCGGCGGTGCTCGATCGAGAAACTTACTCCATCACCATCGAAGATCCCACGATCGCCACCCTCCAGGACGGTGTCGTGACGGCGCTGGCCGATGGGGAAACCACACTACGGTGTCAGGTCGGCGCACAGGTGATCGATGTCCCCGTCGTCGTTTCGGGAACCGAGTCGGCACATCGTTGGAGTTTCCGCAACGAGGTGCAATCGGTACTCGCAAAAGCCGGATGCAACATGGGGTCGTGTCATGGCGCGCTGGCCGGCAAGGGCGGGTTTCGTCTCTCGCTGCGCGGCTATGACAGCCAAAGCGATTTCTTGTCGATCACGCGTCAGGCGCGCGGGCGGCGGATCGAAATGGCCGACCCGGGACGAAGCTTGTTGCTGGCCAAACCGACGGGAGCCCTTCCGCACAAGGGCGGACTGCGTCTGGATGTGGATTCGCACGACTATCGGGTGATCAGCCGATGGATCGCCGACGGCGCCGAAGGCCCCAGCGATGACGATCCGACGCTGGAACGCATCAGCGTGATGCCCGAAAACGCGATGTTGTCGCCGGGAGACAGGTCCCAGGTTTTAGTCAGCGCCCACTACGATGACGGACGCGTCGTCGATGTCACCCACTGGGCGAAATTCACCGCCACCGATGAAGCCGTCGCCAGCGTCGATGATGACGGTCTGGCGTTGGTGCGCGGAAGCGGCGAAGCGGCCGTTCTGGTGTGGTTCGGAAGCAAGGTCGTGTTGGCCCGGATGACGGTCCCCTACGAACACGACGTCCCGACGGAACTCTATGAAAACGCGCCGCGGCGAAACTTCATCGACCAAGAAAATTTGGCGCAGCTGAGAACGCTGAATCTACTGCCATCGCCGCGCTGCAGCGATGAAACCTTCTTGCGACGTTCCACGTTGGACACGATCGGGCGACTGCCCACGCCGGAGGAACGCCAACAGTTTCTCCAGTCCGACCCTCGCGATCGACGCGATGACTGGATCGAACGGCTGTTGGCCAGCGACGACTTTGTTTCCTATTGGGCGTACAAGTGGTCCGACATGCTGCTGATCAACGGGACGCGTTTGCGGCCGATCGCCGTGAAAACGTACTACGCGTGGGTGCGTGACCGCGTCGGGCGCAACCAGCCCTGGGACGAATTCGTCCGCGAGATTTTGACCGCGACCGGACGCAGCGATGAAAACGGCGCCACCAATTTCTACGCGCTGCATCAATCGCCCGAGGAGATGACCGAAAACGCATGTCAGGCCTTTCTGGGGCTTTCGATCGGCTGCGCCAAGTGTCACAACCATCCGCTCGAAAAGTGGACCAACGATCAATACTACGCGATGGCCAACCTATTCGCCCGTGTCCGCGCCAAGGGCTGGGGCGGAGACGGCCGCAACGGCGACGGCTTGCGCACCCTGTACGTTTCGACGTCGGGTGAGTTGATTCAACCCAACCGCGGTCAACCCCAACCGCCCGCCCCGCTGGATGCCCCACCGATCGCGTTTGATGATCCAGACGATCGGCGACAGGTTCTGGCGGCTTGGATGACCGATCCCGACAACCCGTATTTCGCCCGCTCGATCAGCAATCGTGTCTGGGCCAACTTCTGCGGTCGCGGGTTGGTCGAGCAAGTTGACGATTTGCGTCTCAGCAACCCGGCGTCCAATGAATCGCTGCTCACCGCGCTCAGCGATCACGTCGTCGACGTGGACTTTGACTTAAAGCAACTGATGCGGACGATTTTGCAAAGCGAAACGTACCAGCGGAGCAGCGTTGCATTGCCGGAGAACCGCGGTGAAGGAAAGTATCACAGTCGGTACTACCCCAAACGCTTGATGGCCGAAGTCATGCTGGATTCGATCGATCAGGTCCTGGGGACTTCGACGACCTTTGACGAAGTGGCATTTCCCGGGGCAGACCGGCAAAAGACCGATTTCTATGAATCCGGTACCCGTGCGATCGAATTGTTTGACGCATCGGTCAATTCGTACTTTCTGAAAACCTTCGGCCGCAATCCGCGCGAAATCACGTGTGAATGCGAACGCAGTGACGAACCGAGTATGGTTCAGGTCTTGCACCTGTCCAACGGCGACACGCTGAATCCGAAACTGGCCGCCGAGCGAAACGTCATCACCGAAGCGGTCGAGCAAGGCCTCGATGACGAAGCCATCGTCCGTGCATTGTTTCTTCGCGGGCTCTCTCGTGAGCCCCAGGAGTCGGAAATGGACACCTTGCTGAGCGTGCTGTCAGAATACGACCCGGAGGATCGATTGACCGGGCTGCAAGATGTCGCCTGGAGCGTGTTGACGAGTACCGAGTTCACCTTCAACCACTAAAACGCAGCTCGCCGCCGACGATCGTGTGCCGGACCCGGCCGATCAGTTCCATGCCGGCAAACGGCGTGCTGATACAGGTCGATCGAAACTGACTCGGATCGACTTTCCATCCCGCGTTCGGGTCGATGATGGTGACGTCGGCTGGGCGGCCGATGCCGAGTGTGCCGGCGTCCAGGCTGGCGATCTGTGCCGGACGCGTCGACATGCGGTCGATCAGTTCGATCCAATCCAACGTACCGGTTCGCACCAGCGCCGTTGCGGCGGTGGCCAAGGCGGTTTCCAGCGAGGAGATTCCGAACGGTGATTGATCCAGGTCGTTCATCATCTTTTCGCGACTGCGCGGCATGTGGCCGGACTGGATCGCGTCGATCGTTTTGTCTTTGACCGCCTGGCAGAGCGTCGCCACGTGACGAGGGCTGCGCAGCGGCGGGTGAACCTTAAAACGGGACTCATACGACCGCATTGCCGCATCGCTCAACATCAAATTGTGCGGACACACCGACGCGGTCACGACAACGCCGCGTGATTTGACTCGCCGCAACATGTCGACGGCCCCCATCGTGCTGACCGGGCCGACATGCAGCCGACCGTCGGTGGCTTCTGCCAGGCGGACATCGCGTGCGACCGCCAAATCTTCCGCTTCGGTCGGTAACCCCTTTAATCCCAGCACCAGGGAAACCTGTCCGTCGTGCATCACGCCGCCGCTCGCCAATTCGGGGACTTCGGGCGAATCAAAAATCGGACGGCCGAGCATGCGACAGTATTCAAGCGCCCGTTTCAACAGCGCGTCGCTCGGCGCGGCGCGGGGGGCATCGCTGAACGCGACCGCACCGGCTTCGGACAACAGACCCAGTTCCGCCATTTGTTTGCCGGAACGTCCCTTGCTCAGGCAACCGACGACGTAAACCCGCGCGCCTCTTGCCTCTGTCGCTTTTTGGCGAACAAATTCGACCGCGCCGTGCGAATCGATCACCGGGTCGGTGCTCGATGCGGCCAAGATCGACGTGTAGCCGCCGGCAAGTGCGGCGTGTGATCCGCTGAGGACGGTTTCGTCTTCTTCGAAACCCGGCTCTCTGAGTTCGACTCCCAAATCCACCAAACCCGGCGTGACCAGGCATCCGCCGGCGTCGATGACCTCGCAGTCCTGAGGGATGTCGCCGTCACTCGGGTCAACCGTCGTGAACACGCCGTCGACCATCAGGATGCGACCGCCACGATTCAGGTTCTGGCTGGGGTCGATCAAAGTACCGTTTTCGATCAGCAGGGGCTTCTTCATCGGTTGAACGATCTCTTCAATTCCTAAGCGGAGGCTTTGTTGGCGTTGCGGTACCGATCGTCGGCCGCGGACAACAAGTACAGGGCCGACATGCGGACGGCGATTCCATTGGTGACCTGTTCCAGGATCACCGAGTGTGGACCATCGGCGACCTCCGGAGTGATTTCGACGCCGCGGTTGATCGGCCCCGGCGCCATGATCAGGATGTTCTCTTTGGCCTGACGCATTCGAGCGGCGTTCATCGCGTACAAGGCCGCGTACTCGCGGACACTCGGAAACGGCCGCGCGTGCTGGCGTTCGAATTGAATTCGCAGCAGGTTCAAGACGTCGCAGCGGGGCAGAATCTCGTCCAAGTGGTGGGCCACCTCGAAACCCAGTTCCTGCCAGCGGGGGCTGACCAGCGTCGGCGGGCCGCAAATGATCACGTGCGCCCCCATCCGCTTGAGTCCCCAGATGTTGCTCCGCGCGGTGCGGCTGTGGGCGATGTCCCCGACCAAGGCAACGGTCAATCCCTCCAGGCTTCCGCGATGTTGGCGAATCGTCAACAGGTCTAGCAGACCCTGGGTCGGATGTTCGTGCGGCCCGTCGCCGGCGTTCAACACACAACAGCCCAATTCTCGGGCCAGTAAGTTCGGGGTTCCGGGCGTCCCATGGCGGGTGACCACCCAGTCCACGCCCATCGCTTCGATCGTCTTGGCGGTGTCGGCGAACGTCTCGCCCTTGGCAGTGCTGGAACCGCTCGAACCGAATTCGACCGTGTCGGCGCCGAGTCGCTTGGCGGCCAAAGAAAAACTGTTCCGCGTCCGCGTGCTGTTTTCGAAAAACAGGTTCGCACACGTCTTGCCGCTCAACAGCGACAATTTGCGGCGACAACCTTCGGTCGCTTCCTTCAACCGACTCGCGACGTCCAGCAATATCGTGATTTCGTCAGCAGAAAGGGATTCCAGATCCAATAGGTGCCGGCGATCCCAACGCTCCGCATACGATGTCAAATCAGGCACGTTCATCAAGCACCTTTCTCCGTGACCAGCCGATTTCATGTCCCCAGGGGCTACGGAGCGTTAGCCTAATGAATTGATGGCAAATCCGCGAGCGGGCGGAAATGTGAAGCATTTTTAGCGGTCGGGCGCGAGCCCTCCGGTCTTTGAAGACATTTTCGCGGCGAAACCGGAGGGCTCGCGGGCTGTCGGTTTAATCAGCCGTTTGGCGTGAGCCCAATGCCATCTACTTTCGCTGTAAAGGTGTTAGCGGAACGGCGCGAGCCGTCCGGTCACGCTTCAAAAACACCGTGAAAGACCGGAGGGCTCGCGCCCTACCGCTACCAAAAACACCCCGCAAGGTGTTAGCGGAATGGCGCGAGCCGTCCGGTCACGCTTCAAAACACCGTGAAAGATCGGAGGGCTCGCGCCCT
>NZ_JANZKV010000310.1 GCF_025060895.1 Stieleria sedimenti
TGGCTCGGAAGGTGTTAGCGGAACGGCGCGAGCCCTCCGGTTGCGCTTCAAAAACACCGTGAAAAACCGGAGGGCTCGCGCCCTACCGCTAACCAACGCCCCCCGGCGGGTGTCGAAGCAGCTGGCATCGGGTGTCAGCCGACTCGTTCGGTGATCACTCGCAGTTGTGCCGAAGCGTCCGCAAGGGAATCGTCGTGATAGGCCCCGTCAAACGCGTCGTCGTCGGTCTCATCGAATTCAATGTAGACCTCCTGCTCGGCAGTGTCTTGGGGTGGAGTGTTTTCTGACGCCGGCGAATGCGGTGGATCGCGTCGCAATTCACGTCGTTGAAAGGAAGCCGCCGGGACGTACTGCGACTCCAGCGCCGCGCAGGCCAAGGATTCACGGGTCTGCCGCCTCACACGGTCGCGCTGTTCTTCCTGCGACGCGTCAGGAAACAAACCGCGGCAGGGACGATTCACCAGGGTTGCCACCAGCAGCGTCAGTGCAGCCACGATCCCAAGCAGCGGGATTTCATAGGTCGCCCCGACAACCACCGTCATCGACAACACGAACGCGATCAGAGCTTTGAACAGATAGTCCGATGCCGACGCCGCCAACGCGACACTCCAGTGCGATGCCGCTGCTCGCGATGTTGCACGAGATGCTTTGGTCTGCGATGAGCCAGCCCGCCCCGACCGGCTGGCCGTGTCGATGACTAGGTGAAGCACCTTCGCAAAGAATCGCAGCAAGGCAAACGCGATCACCAACATCGGCAGCGGAAACGTGGCGACCCCCGAGTGATCCGGGAAATAGAGAAACAAAAACACCGCCGCGACACACAAGACTGCGATCGTCCCGCGAATGACAAGCCGCAACTGGTGCGATGCTTCGAACGCTGCGACCGCAGCCGACACCACGCCTGATTCGGACACCACAACCGGCTTCACCTGCACCTCGGTCGATGCGTCTCCGCTGACCACTCGGGGGCCGGATTCAACGCCGCGAGACCTGTCAAGGTCACTCGCCCGCTCGGTTTGACTAATCATGTCCATGATAGCCAAGCTCCAGTTCTTATTAGAGCGAGCGGTCAATCCCCTCGTCATGAAGCTCCTTGCCATTACAACCTTCGGTCGCGGGCTGCTTCATGATGCACAAAAGAGTGAAAGGGATCATCCGCTCATTGATTCGATCTGTTTTCCCTGCTGACGATGTCTGCACCTCCGTTATAGCCAACCAGCACAGACTGTCGAGCAAATTAAGCGGGGAACACCCATCAATTCACAGCCATGATCCGACAAGCCGTCAATTTGACAAACAGGACCACACCATTATGGTGGGATTCTGTCATGAAGCTGACGGCGCGCGGGCGATCACTTAATCCTCATCGGCGGTGACCGCGGTCTTTCCACCGGCCCGCCAACGCAAAAAGGCATCCAGAAAGCCCTGCAGTTCGCTGCCGTCGATGACGCTGTTGAAATTGCCGACGTAGTGTCCGGTCCTGGCATCCTTGACGCGCTGGTCGGGGTGCAAGAAGTAGTTGCGAATCTGGCTGCCGAAACCGGTCCTGGCCTGAGTGCTATACTTCGCCGCCGTTTCCGCTTCGCGTCGCTCCTCTTCCAATCGGGCCATTTTGGCGCGGAGCATCTTCCAAGCGTTGGCCTTGTTCTGGTGCTGGCTGCGTTCGCTTTGGCACTGCACCACCGTATTGGTGGGGATGTGAGTCAGACGAATGGCGCTGTCGGTTTTGTTGACGTGCTGGCCACCGGCACCGCTGGCGCGAAAGGTGTCGGTCCGAACGTCCTTCTCTTCAATTTCAACCTCGATGGAATCATCGATTTCAGGCGCGACGCTGACCGCGGCAAAACTGGTCTGCCGCTTGCCTTCGCTGTTGAACGGGCTGATGCGAACCAACCGGTGCATGCCCTGCTCGCCTTTCAGGTAGCCATAGGCCATCGGCCCACGGATGGCGACCGAGGCGCTGTTGATGCCGGCTTCTTCGTTTTCGTGCCGGTCAAGCAGTTGGATCTTGTAGTCTTGGTTGACCGCCCAAGCGGAGTACATCCGCAGCATGATGTCGGCCCAGTCGTTGGCATCGGTCCCGCCATCGCGGGCGTTGATCGTCAAAATCGCCCCGGCGCTGTCGTTGGGGCCATCGAGCAGCGCTTTCAGCTCCAAATCATCCAGAATGTTTTCCAATCGCGAAAGTTCCTGCCCGACTTCGGCGGCAACCGATTCGTCCTCGTCCGCCATCTCCATCAAGACGCTTAAGTCCTCGACGCTGCTGGACAATTCGTTCATCGGGCCGACAATGGCTTTGAGAGCCTTGAGCTCGCCGACAGTTTTTTGAGCCGACTCATTGTCGTCCCAAAAATCCGGCTGGCCCATCTTGGCTTCGATTTTTTTGATCTGCCCCGCCTTGCCGTGATGGTCCAAGGACTCGGCGAGCAGCTTCAGGCGTTTTTCGATTTTTTCACTGCGCTGAACCAGTTCCGCGTCCATCAGTGATCACATCCTTTTCGCCGATCACGACGAATACTTGACATTGAGAAGACTTTCCAGAGAGGTTGAAAACTATACATGGCACGCGTGGTCCTGGCGATGAGTGGGGGAGTCGATTCGAGTGTGGCGGCACATCTGTTGCTTGAGGCCGGACACGAGGTGATCGGCGTATTCATGCGCCACGGCGAGGAGTCCAGCGAAGTCTGCAAGGTGGAACGCGGCGCGGAGCCATCCGTTCCGGCGGGCCAAGCTTCAGCCCCGTCGCTGCCCGTCCTGGGGGGCCTGGCGGCCGGGCGTGCCGACCACAAACAGGGCTGCTGCACCGCCAGTGATGCCGCCGACGCCAAACGCGTCGCCGCTAAATTCGGCATCCCCTTCTACGCACTGGATCTGCAAGCCGACTTTCGACGCATCGTCGATTACTTTGTCGATGACTACCTGAATGGACGCACACCGAATCCTTGCGTGAAATGCAATCATTGGATCAAGTTCGGCCGACTGTTCGACTACGCCGCAGGTGTCGAAGCTGACTTTCTCGCCACCGGCCATTACGCCAGGATGATCGACGGCCAGTTGCACCGCGGATTGGACGGCCACAAAGATCAGTCTTACGCGCTGTTCGGAATTGGCAAGAGCCGTTTGCCACGAATGTTGCTGCCGGTCGGCGATTACCAAAAAACCGAAATCCGCAAGGTCGCCGAAAGCCTCCAACTGGGCGTCGCCGGAAAACGCGATAGCCAGGAAATCTGTTTTGTCACCCAAGGCCACCACAGCGAGTTTGTCAAAGCTCGTCGCCCCGAACTGGTCGGCACCACGGCCGGCGACTTTGTCACCACCGACGGCCGGATCGTCGGCACGCACGACGGCTATGAAGCGTTTACCATCGGCCAACGAAAAGGCCTCGGGGTCGCCCTGGGCACGCCCCATTTCGTGATCCGCATCGACCCCGAAACCAATCAAGTGGTCCTCGGCGAGAAGGAATCGCTGGCGTGCGGGCAACTTTCGGCCGGGGATGCAAATTGGTTGGTCGCGCCGGAATCGCTCAGCCGCCTGGCCGCGTCCGAATCCGGGGCCGGCGGGCTGTCGGTCCAAATCCGCTACAACGGCTCCCCGCAACCGGCATCGGTCGATGTCGACCCGGCATCTCCGGAGCGATTCACCGTTCACTTCGATCGCCCCGTCGACGCCGTCGCGCCCGGCCAAGCCGCCGTCGTCTACCACGGCACCCAAGTCCTCGGAGGCGGCTGGATCGGGTGACGCCCAAACGCGACGCATAGACAACTCGACAAACGCCGCCACATCGCGAGAATTGGCGAATCAGGCGGCACTGCATCGCCCCCTTCAACGACATCAGCACGGCGATCGGCGGAATCATGGCGAAGAAGAAATCAAGTGAATCGACCTCCCCCAGGGGCGAACCAGGACCCCAAGTCGACTTCGAATCGGCACTCGCGGAAGTCGAAACCGTCGTCGAAATGCTCGAAGGCGGGGAGCTCGGACTGTCCGAATCACTTGTCCAGTACGAACGCGGCATCGAAAAAATCAAGCTTTGCCACCAAGTCCTCCAGCAAGCGGAAAAACGGATCGCGGTGTTGACCAGCGTCGATGAAGACGGGACGGCGTCGGTCGAACCGGTGGACACCGGAGAGGGCAGCAGAACCCCCGCCAGCAGATCCCCCGCCAGCAGCGGCCGCTCCGCATCGGGTCGAAAGCCGGCCAGAAAGACGCGCGGGCCGGTCAGCGACGTGGACGAAAACGAGGGGCTTTTTTAAGCTGTACAGTGTGTGGATAATTACTGTTCACCCCCTTTTCGCCCCAGTGCCAGCCTTGCCCGCCTCTCCGATCGAACAAACCAACGCGCAAGATACCGAGCCGGGTATTGATCAAGCACTCGGTGACCTTCTGCCCGCCATCGAACGATCGCTTCAGGCGGCGTGCCAATTCGGCAGCGGTTGCCCGGATCGGCTGGCCGATGCGATCCGCTATGCCGTGCTGGCCCCCGGCAAACGGCTCCGTCCGGCCCTGGTCCTGATGGCGGCCGAAGCCTGTGGCGGGTCGATCGAGGAGGCGATGCCCGGCGCGGTCGCCGTGGAAATGATCCATGCCTACTCGCTGATTCACGACGATTTGCCCGCGATGGACGACGACGATCTCCGCCGCGGACGGCCGACGGTCCATATCGCTTTTGACGAAGCCACCGCGATTTTGGCCGGAGACGCGTTGCAGCCCCTGGCAATCTCGTACCTGTGCCGCAACGTGGCGGATCTGCATCGACGTGCCCTGGCCGTCGAACTGCTGTCCAACGCCGCCGGCCCCGAACAGCTCGTCGGCGGCCAAGCCGATGACCTGGCCGCCGAGTCGGGGCAGTTGCCCGCCGAGGTCGCCGCCGAACTGGAATCGGCCAGCCTGCGTTCATCTGGCCAGCCGCCATCTGCCTGGCAGCGGCCCAATGAACCGAGCGGCAGCCCCCCCCGTAATCCAGACGGACGCGCCGGACTCGCGTTCCTGGAATCGATTCACCGACGCAAAACGGGTGCCCTGTTTACCGCGTCGCTTCAACTGGGAGCCGTTTTGTGCGGCGCCAGCGATCGACAATCCCAGGCCCTGACCGACTTTGCGGCCGATCTCGGATTAGCATTTCAGGTGGTCGACGACTTGCTGGACCACACCGCTGACGAATCCAACCTCGGAAAACGCGTCGGAAAAGACAGCGATCGCGGAAAACTGACGTACCCCGGACTGCTGGGGCTCCCCAACGCACAAGCCTTCGCCAGCGACTTGATCCGATCCGCAAAATCACACCTGACCGTTTTAGGTCCGCCGGCTTGGCGGTTAGAGTGTCTGGCAGATTACGTCCTCGCTCGCACCCACTGATTTCAAGCAATCACCTTGATGCGGTAACCACGGATTGACCCGCTCGACCGACATCTCAAAAGGAAGCCAAATTGAACGACCCAAAACATCCCCTGCTGGCAAGCTTGAAAGACGCGACAGGGCTGCGAGATTTTTCGCCCCAGCAATTGGAGTCGGCCGCTGACGAAATCCGTGACGTGCTCTGCAACCTGCTGGCTACCCGGACGGCGCACTTTGCGTCCAACCTGGGCGTCGTCGAGCTCTGCCTGGCCCTGCACTGTGAATTCGACTTCCGCACCGATCGCCTGATCTGGGACACCGGCCACCAAATCTACCCGCACAAACTGGTCACCGGCCGCTACCACAGCTTTCCCTCGATTCGCACACAGGGCGGCTTGATGGGATACCCGAACCCGCAGGAAAGCGAGTACGACTTGTTCATGACCGGCCACGCCGGCTGCAGCGTCAGCACCGCGGTCGGACTGCGCAGCGGCGACTTGATGGTCGGCCAACCCGACCGCCGGACGGTCGCGGTGATCGGCGACGGGGCCTTCCCCAGCGGCATCGTGTTCGAGGCGCTCAACAACGCCGGCCACCTGGAAGACGATCTGACGATCGTGCTCAACGACAACAAGATGTCGATTTGCCATCGTGTCGGCGCCGTCGCCGGGTACCTGGACCGCCTGCGAAGCAACCCGTACTACACCGGCTTGAAAAGCGAAGTCGGCAAACTGCTGGAACAGATCCCGATGTTCGGCGATCCGGCCGAGCGGTTTCTGGCCCAGTTGAAGGAAGGCGTCAAAGCCGGCTTGGTCGGCGGCATGTTGTTCGAGGAATTAAACATCCGCTACGTCGGGCCGATCGACGGGCATGACATCGCGCTGGTCCGCAAGTACTTGGCGATGGTCCGAGAAATGAAGGGCCCGGTCCTGCTGCACGTCGTCACCGAAAAGGGCCATGGATACAAACCCGCCGCCGCCGACCCAGTGTTCTTCCACACCCCGCCGGCCTTCGAAGACCGAGACGGCAAACCGGTGCCCCGGCACAGCGACGGCCTGCCCCCGTTCACCGTGCACGCCCGCGATGCGATCAGCGCAGCGATGGCCGCCGACGAAAAGGTCTCCGTGATTACCGCGGCCATGTGCCAAGGCAACAAACTGGAACCGGTCCGCGAAAAATTCCCCAAACAGTTCTTCGACGTCGGCATCTGTGAATCGCACGCGGTCGCCTTCGCCGCCGGTCAATGCAAGGCCGGCGCGCGGCCGATCGTCGACATCTACAGCACGTTTTTACAACGCAGCTACGACCAGATTTTCCAAGAGGTCTCGCTACAAGACCTGCCGGTCGTCTTCATGCTCGATCGCGCCGGACTGACCGGCCCGGACGGACCGACGCACCACGGCGTCTATGACGTCGGCTACATGCGTCTGTTCCCCAACCTCGTCGTGATGGCCCCCGGATATGCCGAAGAACTGGGAATGATGCTTCGCTTCGCACTCGATCACGATCACCCCTGCAGTATCCGCTACCCCAAAGCTTCGGCACTGCAACGCGACCAGGCCGCCCCCGACATCGAACTCGGCAAAAGCGAAGTCATTCGCCCCGGCCATGACGGAACGATCGTCGCCTTCGGTGCGATGCTGGAAAACGCACTCGCCGCGGCCGAGATGCTCGAAGGCGAACTGGATCTGTGCGTCGTCAACGCACGATTCGCCAAACCGATCGACGACGAGATGGTCAGACAGACGATCGAAACCGGGAAATTCATCCTGACTGTGGAAGAAAATGCGGTGATGGGGGGCTTCGGATCGGCGTTCCTGGAATCCGCCGTCGCCCAACGACTCGACACACGCGGCGTCCAGACCCTCGGGCTTCCCGATAGCTTTGTCGAGCACGGAGACCGCAACGAACTGTTGCACCAATGCGGACTCAGCCCCCAAGCGATCGCCGAGCGATGCCGACAAGCGGCACCGGCGACGTCAACCTTCGCCTGAGCAAGTCAGTCGAAAGTGGGATAGGCTTCCAGCCTGTCGATTCCGGGGCGCCAGCCTGGAAGCCTACGCCACACGGACTCCGACCACTGCTATGCTAGGCAACCCATGACGCTCAACCCCGCCCAACCGCGTTCCAACAACCGAACCTGGCCCAACGGCGACCGGAATGTGCCCCGCGTGGTGATCATCGGTGCTCCGGATCGCGAACGTGTCCGCAGCGAAGCAATCCGCTTGCGGCCGCTGATCGCCCAGCACGCCGAGATCGTTGCCGAAGACTTTCATTTCGAATACGGTTTCGATGACCCCGACATCGACCTGGTCATCGTGCTCGGCGGCGACGGTTCGATCTTGCAAACCGCCCGGCAACTCGCCGGAAAGAAAATCCCCGTGCTGGGCATCAACTGCGGAAACCTCGGCTTCCTGGCCGCACTCTCGCCCGACGATTTCTTGGAGGTCTGGCCCCGCGTCTGCTGCGGTGCGTTCGAAGTCATCGACCACTTGATGCTGGAAGTCCGTCTGATTCGAGACGGCCACACCATCTGCCAGCAGCTCGTCTTGAACGAGGTCGCGGTGCTCGGCGGACCGCCGTACCAGATCCTGGGAATTGATCTGTTTGCCGATGGCAACCTGGCGACACGGTATCGCTGCGACGGCCTGATCCTGGCGACACCGGTCGGTTCGACCGCACACAATTTGTCCGCCGGCGGACCGATCCTGCGACGCAACTTACACGCCGTGGTGATTTCGCCGATCAGCCCCCACACGTTGACCTACCGCCCACTGGTCGATTCGGCAGACACCGTGTTCGAGCTCACCGTCAGCGAGCCGAACGAATCCACCAGCGTCGTCGTCGACGGGCGAATTCTCAGCAGGTTGCTGCCCGGCGACCGAGTCCAGGTGCGGCGCTCCGACAGCACGTTTGAAATGCTCTCGGTCCCCGGCCAAAACGACTACCGTACCCTGCGAGAAAAACTCGGCTGGGGCGGCTCGCTGTAGCTGTCGCCCCAACCAAAGGGCGATGGCCCTCCGGGCGCGCCGCCCACCGGGGACAGACCCCGGACGCTGACCAGGGGGAATAGGACGAATGGGACAGATGCAACCTATGAGTCCTATCTGTCCCATTGGTCCTATCGGCAGCACCGGCCGCGCCCACCGGGGACAGACCCCGGACGCTGACCAGGGGGAATAGGACGAATGGGACAAATGCGACCTATGAGTCCTATCTGTCCCATTGGTCCTATCGGCAGCACCGGCCGCGCCCACCGGGGACAGACCCCGGGCGCTGACCAGGGGGAATAGGACGAATGGGACAGATGCGACCTATGAGTCCTATCTGTCCCATTGGTCCTATCGGCAGCACCGGCCGAACCGGGGACAGACCCCGACCGGCGGACAGACCCCGACCGGCGGACAGACCCCGACCGGCGACCCGAATGCGGGCACCGCCCGCGGCGGTGGCGGCGGGCGCGGAAGGGGCGGCGTACAGTTCGGCGGAGGAGGGCGTGCAATCGGCCCATAAAAAAACCCTTCGACGAAATTCGTCGAAGGGTTTTAAAAATTAAAAAATGGCGAGA
>NZ_JANZKV010000311.1 GCF_025060895.1 Stieleria sedimenti
AGCGGTATTGGGCTTTCGCCGCCTTTCGTCGCTGCGTCGCAGCGACCGGGAATCGCCTCAAGGCTAGACACCAACGTCTGCTGCATCCCTGATGACTTCCACCCGTGCCACCCGTACCTGCCTCCCTTTCCCTGGATCCCGTCTTTCGCGAGCGAATGTCCTATGCCCCGCCTGTGCCTCCCCCTGCCAGCCCTGGTGATCTTGACCCTCAGCCTCCTGCCCTGCAGCATTCTGCCCTTCAGCGGTTCCGGCGATCGTCTGGCCGCCCAGCCGCCCGGAACGGAGGTGGCCGGATTCGGACAGCCGTCTACCCTACCGGCCAATGAGATCACAAATTTCAAGGGCGCACTCAAGGGCATGCGGCGAAACATTGTCGTGGTCGAAAAAGAGGACGGCAGCGAGGCGCTGGTCGCGTTGCCAGACACGATCTCGTCCTTCCAATTTGTCGCCAAAGCGACGCCGGCGTTTTTACAACGCGGCATGCTGGTCCGTCTCTCCGCGAACTTCGGTCCCGGCGGCGTGCCGCTGGCCCCGGTCGAAAAGGTCACGCTGTTCCAACCGGTCGATCTGCGATCGCTGCACGGCCGGACCAAAGAGCAATTCACTCCCGGCGTCTACTCCGACGCCAATCGCGGCAATCGAAATCAACCGATGGTCGTCAAACTCTCGATCGTAGGACGACTAATCGGCCTGGCACCCAACGGTGTTTTGGCCGTCCAAGCGGGGAAAATTCCCGTCCAAGTCCCGGTGGACGCCAACACCACGTTGGAGGTCCGCTACAACAATCTGGCCTTGGCCCAAGAAGGCGATCCCGTCTCGGTCACCGGTTTCTACCAACCCCCGAACGAGAACCAAGTCAAAGCCGACCGGATCACCATCACCACCGACCGCGTCTACGGAGAATACCAACCCTCCGCCGAACGAAAATCCAGACGCAAACGCGGTGAAAAGCCGGCTGACGACGACTCGGACAAGGGCCTGGGAAGCGACCCGGAAAAAGGAGACAATCCGAAGCCGGACGACGCACCGCCAGAGAGTGAGAAAGAGGATTCATGAAAACGCTGATTCAAGGAGGACGCCTGATCGACCCGGCCGGGGACGTTGACCAGATCGACGACCTGTGGTTGCACGACGACGCCATCATCGATGGGGCTGCGTTGGTCGCCGAAGACGCCGATCGCGTGATTGACGCTCGGGGATGCGTTGTGATGGCCGGTGGAATTGACATCCACACGCATATCGGTGGCGGAAAACTGGCGATCGCCAGACTGCTGATGCAAGACCGGATCGACGACGACGCCCGCGCGACCGCCCGCCGCGCGGCCGAAAGCGACTACCTGCCCTCGGCCGCTGTCGCCGCCCAGCGGTATTTGGAAATGGGTTACACCGTCGCGTTCGAACCCGCCGTCATCCCCTGCAATGCCCGCGCCGCCCACGCCGAAATGGCGGACATGCCCGACCTGGCGACCGGCGGATTCTGCTTGCTCGGCAACGACGACCTGTTGTTAACCCTGCTCGCCCGCGCGGCTCCCCAAGCCGAAATCAACGACTACGTCGCCTGGATGGTCCGCGCCACCCAAAGCATTGCCGTCAAAGCCGTTAACCCCGGCGGCATCTCGGCCTTCAAATTCGGTCGGCGTGAACTGGACGTCGACACGCCCCATCCCCATTACGGCGTCACACCGGCGCAGATCATCCGCCGACTCGCCAGGGCGGTCCACGAAATCGGACTCGTGCACCCGCTGCACATTCACACCAGCAACCTCGGCGTACCGGGAAACATCCGCTCCACCATCGCGACCATGGAGGCGGCCGACGGGTTGCCGATCCATCTCACCCACGCCCAATTTCATTGCTACGGCGACGAAAGTCCGTTCGGGATGTCCTCGGCAGCCGAACAGCTGGTTGCCGCGATGGCGAAACACCCCAACGTGACGATCGACGTCGGCCAGATCATGTTCGGACAAACCGTGACGATCAGCGCCGATGAACCCCATCAATTCGACAATCGCCACCACGCCTCGCCGCGCAAATCCGCGATCGTCGACATCGAATGCGAAGCCGGTTGTGGTGTCGTGCCCTTTCGATACCGCCGACGGCAATTCGTGCATTCGCTGCAATGGGCAATCGGGTTGGAACTGTTTCTGATGATCGACAACCCATCGCGCGTCTTCTTGACCACCGACCATCCCAACGGTGCCCCCTTTACCGCGTACCCGCACCTGCTACGGTTGCTCGGCGATCGATCGTTTCGCGAAACGGCGCTGGCTGAAATTCATGCCGATGCCGCCGCGGCGAGTTCTCTCGGCGGGCTTTCGCGGCAGTACACGTTGCCGGAAATCGCCACGATGACACGCAGCGCCCCGGCGTCGATCATGGGGCTGTCCCGACACGGCCGGCTGACTCCAGGGGCCGGCGCCGATGTCACCGTCTATGAAGCCGACGATGACCTGGAGAAAATGTTTCGCTCGCCCCGACACGTGTTTGCCCAGGGACGCCACGTCATCGACCGCGGAACCTACACGCCGGGGACTCCGCCCACCATGACGCCCGACCAACCGAGCCACCCAACGCTGACCGCCGACGTCGAATTCGATCCGCAGTCGGTGCAGCGGTTCCGCAGCGAATACAACGCGTCGTCCACGTTCGACTTGAATCGGTTGTGGATCGGCGATGATGAAATGCACTCGGTGCTTCGTTCCCGCCCGGCCAAGCAATCGATGCGGGAGCGCGCCCGATGAGTGAACACGACAACGCCGGGGCGAATTCCGAAGCAACCCGACCGTTGGAAATCAACGGTGTCCGAATCGACCCCACCTTCGCCGAAGCCTTCGACATGAAAGCGACGCGGGTGATTATTACCGCGCTGGACGAGATCTGGGCCGAGCACGCGGCGATGGCGATGAGCGGATTCGGGACCAGCGTGATCGACTGCAAACTGGAAATCGACATCGAACGTCGGCTGTCGGCCAAAGAGACCCCCGACGGCCGCCCCGGGATCGCCTTGCTGGCCTTCGGGATGTCGGGCGGCGAACTGGAAAAACAGATCACCCGCCGCGCCGGCCAATGCGTGCTCACCTGTCCGACCACCGCACTGTTCGCCGGACTCACCGACGACGTGCCTCGCGACAAACGAATCGCCTTGGGCAAGACGCTTCGGTTCTTCGGCGACGGCAACCAGATCAGCAAGGTGATCGACGGAAAACGATTCTGGCGGATCCCCGTGATGGATGGTGAATTCATCTGCCAGCACGACGCGCCGCGTACGTCGGGGATCGGCGGCGGAAATTTCCTGCTGGTCGCTCGCGACATCCATGCGGCCAGTCGCGCCGCCCGAGCCGCCATCGGCGCGATCGAATCGATGCCCGATGTGATCACGCCGTTCCCAGGTGGGGTCGCACGTAGCGGTTCCAAGATCGGCTCGAAATACAAGTCGCTGATCGCATCGACCAACGATGCGTTTTGCCCCACCCTCCGCGGCATCACCGACTCGCAATTGGGCGAAGGAGACAACGCGGTGCTGGAAGTGGTCTTGGACGGATTGAGTTTCAAGGCGATTGCCGACGCCATCCGCGCGGGCATTCAAGCCGCTTGCGCCAGCTGTGGGGAACACGGCTTGGTTGCCGTCACGGCAGGAAACTATGGCGGCAAACTTGGGCGCCACCACTTTCACCTGCACGAGATTCTGTCATGACACGCTGGCACCTCCAATACCGTGCCCACGCCTCGGAGGATGCCGCCGACGATGCCGCACCCCACTCGATCGACGCCTCGAACATTCGACGCAGCTGGATGGATGGCAAGCAAGCCGCCGAGATCAACGAACTGGCAATCTGCGTGGACGGGCGGCGCGTCCGCTTGGCGGATTGGTTTGAGTTGACGATTGAGGAATCAGAGACCGATCAAGTGGTCGTGGAAGGTCAGCTGAAAAACGCTCACGGGCTGGCCGCCATGCACGACCGTGGGGAATTTCAGATCATCGGTTCGGTCGGCGACTTCGCGGCGTGTGGCATGACCGGCGGTACGGTCTGCGTCCAAGGCGATGCCGGCGACTTCGTCGCGGCCCCCCACGGCGCCCGCCGATCGGGCATGTCTGGCGGCGTGATCAACATCTACGGGTCCGTCGGCAACTACGCCGGTCATCGGATGAGACGCGGCACGCTGCTGATCAGCGGATCGACCGGAACGATGCTCGCCGCGTCGATGGTCGCGGGAACCATCTGCGTCGGCGGCGAAACAGGCGAGGGTTTGGCCGTGGGGATGAAACGCGGCAGCCTGATCCTGGGCAACGCGTCGGCCATGGTGCGGCACGCCGACCAACTGGACGACGAGGCAGCGGGACGCTTTTCCAGCCCCACCCGGTTTGACCCGGCGTTCCTGAATCTTTATTCCGACCGCTTGTTTGGAGAGATCACTCAAACACTGAAGCGATTGCCCGTCTTTCGGACCCGCGCCGATCGGACCGTCGGCGGGCTGGGAGAAGTGATCTTTGCATCGACCGCCGAGATGGCGCTCGGCGAGTGACTGCGCCAACGCATGAATGAGCGGAAAAGGAGTCGGGTACGAATGGCGCGGGCACAAATGTTGGTGTGCAGGCTTTAG
>NZ_JANZKV010000312.1 GCF_025060895.1 Stieleria sedimenti
AACGATTTCGGTCTTTTAGTCAAAGAAAAAACGATTCGATCACGCAACGCCGGTCACATGGGAGGCGTGGGGCTGATGATCAACGCGTGGGCCACACGAGATCAAAACGCTGCAACGGGTTCGGCGCGGATGACCTGCGGCCAGAACATCTCAGAAGCTGGCGTTAGCCTCCGCTGTCCATCCGGCCGATCAGGTTCGCTGCAAACAGGAGCACCGGTTGCTATCATCTCATGCCTGCGCGATGCAAACGCCGGGCCGAACACTATTGCCCCTTTCCCCTTTATTGATTTCCCCTTTATTGAATAGTTGGAAGTGGCAGAATGATCCGGGGCAGAATGATGTACTGACCGCTGTAGATTGCAGAGCGAGTCTCAAACGGCTACCCCATCATTCTGCCACTCCATCATTCTGCCATCTCCGACTCGTCATGGCCGCCGTTTTGCGACGGCAGCGACGCGACATTGGACAGCCATCGTCCGCTCGTTGCTTCACAGCTGTTTCGATCAATCGATGGGTGAGCCGTTGGATTGCCGCCTCGTCAGCAGGTCACGCAACTCTTGGTCCAAACGATCGGTGGCGCCGTCGGGATCGTACCACCAATCGCGAGACCAGACGCGGAGGATGTTCCAGCCCAGGTTCTCGAGCACCCATTGGCGTGTCTTGTCGCGGTCGCGTGCGGTGGCGGAGTTGCGATAGTTTGCTCCGTCACATTCAATGCCCGCCAAGTAGGTGTCTGGATCACTGGGGTCACGGACGGCCAACGCGATGCGAAACCCGGACACGCCGACTTGCCGCGTCACATCCCAGCCACGGCTGCGCAGCCGATCGGCGATCGCGGACTCCAGCGACGGAAGACTGCCGGCCGTGTCTTGCGACAAAGGACTCGATGGGACCGATGATGATTCGATGCGTTCGAATTCCGTGGTCCCCTTTTCCGCGAAGGCTAAGAACGCTTTCAAATCCCGAACCCCGCGCGATTTGGAATTCTCCGCCGGCAACTGATCCGCGGTGAACGACGAAAACACGATCAACTCTTCGCGGGCCCGAGTCACGGCGACGTTTAACCGTCGCTCTCCGCCGTCGCGATTGAGTGCCCCAAACGTCAACGGCACTTTGCCCGATTTCCCGGGACCGAAGGTGATCGAAAACAGCATCAAGTCCCGCTCGTCGCCCTGAACGTTTTCCAGGTTCTTGACGACGGTCGGTTCGATTCGATCGTCGCTGAAGAACCATTCGAGCGTCGGGTCATCGCGTTGGGCCTGGTCGAACAGATCCTGGATCAAGGTTTGTTGTTGGCTATTGAACGTGACCACGCCGAGCGTCTTGCGATCCTGTTCGGGCAATTCCAGCCATCGTTTCATCCGCGCGACGGACTCGGCGACGATCGCTTCGGCTTCGATCGGATTGGTGCGTGTCTTCCCGCGGTCGTACTGCGAATGCGGCAGGTGCCGCAGCGTGACGGCGCTGTCGGTGGTTTCGGGCGACGGGAATGTGACCAGTTTATTTTCGTAATAGTGATGATTGGAGAACGCGATCAGCGATTCGTGTCGACTGCGGTAGTGCCAATTCAATTGCAAGGTCGGCAAACCGGACGCTTTCGCCTCGTCGAGAATGCTTTCCAAATCGCGTTCGTAATCCTCCAGTTCCTCATCGTCTTCGTCGTCGTTGGATTTGCCAAAGAAGTTCGTCGGCGGCAATTGATTCGGGTCGCCGACGATGATCGTTTGCCGTCCGCGGGCGATCGCGCCGATGGCATCCCAGGTCGTGATCTGTGACGCTTCGTCGAAGATCACGACGTCAAAGGGCGGTTGGTCGGCGGGTAAATATTGTGCGATCGAAAGCGGTGACATCAACAGGCACGGGGCCAGCGAGGCGAAGTGCTCGGGCATCATCGAGACAAGTTCGCGGATCGATTTGCTGGGACGTTTCAATCCGATCTGGTGGCGAAGCAGGCCCAATTCCGACTTGCGCGGCACTTCGCTTTGATCGGGTAAGCGATGGGCCACCGATTTTCGCACCCGACCGGCCGCGGCACTGCGGGCCTTGGCATCCAATTCGATGAATTCACGGATCGTGTTCTCGTGTTGAAATCGCTGGAACTCGCGCAGCACGTGGTCTGAATCAATCATCTGTGGCAGCCACCAGCGGACGTACGCCAGGCGAAACCGATCGGCAACTTCGTCACAGGGAATTCGGCCCTCTTCCGTCGCGGTGACAATCGGCGCCAAGCCGACTTCGCACGCGCGTCCGCGAACGGATTGCCACGCCGTCCAGCGTTGCAGTTTGGTGCGGCTGGCTTGAATCCGCCGCGCCATCTCGACCGAATGGGTCAAGCAGTGGGTCGATTCGGTCGGGTGCGCGCGACTTCCGGCGACGTGTTCGAATCGACCCGCCGCGGTATCGAGCTTCACGAAGTCGTCCGCGTACTGTTTTGCCGCCTGAAACAACGGAGCATCTGGCGAGCGTTTGCGCAAAAACGGTTCCAGCGTCTGACGTAGTGTCTGGAACTGGGACGCCGCTTCCGCGTCGGGCTTGGCAACCCGACGAATGACTTGCAGCAATGCCTGACAACGCTGCAGATGCTGGCCGATGGATGCGGTCGCCGAATGTCGGTGCTGCCAGAGGTGGTCGCGGCTGGCGAGCGGGTTCCGGTCAATTCGCGTGATGGCTTGCTGCATGTCGCGGATGGGCGCGAAATCGTTCGGCGGATCCGCAACACCGAGCTTGGCAATCCTCTGCAGCGACTTGATGACGGCTCGTTTGCGCAGGTACGACATCGGCCAGTACGATGCGACGGCGGTGTTCCAGTCCTGTTCCAACTGGTCGACGGGGATGCGCCGCAAGTTGTCATCGTCGAAAGTCAGGGCACACTCGGCGGCGGCGCGATCAAAGGCGTTGATCGCATCGTCCAACTCCTTCAGGTGTTCGGGCAGATCATCCAGCTGGTCGTCAAAGACGGTGCGAAAGTCATCGTTGACCGTCTCGGCCAACTCGACCGCAAGCTGATGCAGATCGCGTAGGTATGAGAAGGATGCGTCGGCGGGTTGTTTCGTTTCCTGCAGTCCCAACGCGGCGCAAAAACGCTGCAGTTCGGGGCGGAAATCGTCGATGGCCTCGACCAACGGTTCGCATTGATCGAGCAGTTCCCGTTCCCAGTGCATCGACCATTCGGTTCTCGTGACCGCGTCGAGCGGATCCATGTCGATGACGGAGGCGTAATGGAGCGAGATTTCATTGGCCAGCGTTTCCAGATGCCGATAGGCGTGTTGGTCATGCTGGTCATGATCAGGCCAAGACAAGTCGGCTGTTTCGAGCGATTGGCCGGCGACGGAGACCCCGATGGCTTGATAGGCGGTCCAGCCATTGGACGCCTGGCGATGAAGTGCTTGGACGTAGGCGTTGAGCTGGTCGCGGGAACGTTGCAGATCTTCGTTGATCTTTTTCCACGGGGTACGACGTTTGATTCCGCCGTTCTGCCATGCCTGGTCAAGTTGGTGCAAAAAACGTTTGCGTTCGGCTTTGTTGCTGTGCAGTTCGACGCAAAAATCACCCAGGCCGTTTTGTTCCAAACGACGCTGGACGACGTCCAACGCTGCCGTTTTCTCGGCGACAAACAGGACGGTTTTTCCACTGGCCAAACACTGTGCGATCATGTTAGCGATCGTCTGGCTTTTTCCCGTCCCCGGCGGACCGACCAGCACGAAATCGTGGCCTTGGGCCGCAGCCATCACGGCGGCCAACTGTGACGAATCGGCATCCAACGGGTGAATCAACTCACGCGGTTCAAACCGCCCGTCCATTTCGCCTTGGTCCGGTATCGACGTTTCCACTTCGGGCCGGAACGCGATTTCAGGATTACGGACCAAGTGACGGACGACGCGGTTCTGTTCCAATTGGTCACTGCGATCGACCAGGTCCTTCCACATCAGGTACTTGGCAAAGGAGAATGACGCGAGAGCGGATTCGTCCACGACTTCGAATCCGGGCAATTCACGGATCGCTCGGCGAACCGAGTGAAAGACTTGTTGGACATCGACCCCGTTTTTGTCTGTGGGCAATTCCGATTCGAATCGCGACAGGTCGCAATTGAAGTCCCGTTTCAGCTTTTGAATCAACGTCGCGTTGAAACGAACCTCGTCTTCATGATGTGCCAGTCGGTAAGCCGAATTGGCGTTTCGACGAAGCAGTTTGGCGGGAACGAGCAGCAAGGGCGCACGAAAGCTGCGTGAATCGCTGGGGCGTTCTTTCCAGCGCAGGAATCCGACGGCCAGATAGAGCGTGTTCGAACCGCCTTCGGCCAGGTCGTTGCGTGAACTTCGGTAGAGGGTGACCAGGCGTTTGGCCAGTTCTTCGCCGCCGATCGTCGCACAGACTTCGTTACGTGCCAGGGCCGCGTTGGCGTACTCCAACTCCAAGTCTTCGAGATTAGTTTTTTGGTGGTGGGCGGTGTCACGGCCTGCCGCCACGTTGGCGTCGGGCAACGAAACGAGTTTCAGTTTTTTTCCGTCGGAGAGCCGGTCTTCCAGCATGGAAACTTCGGGACACAAAAATGGAATCGTCTGCTTGGTCGACTTGAAGTTCAGCAGTCGATTTCGCAGCGTCAGGTCCAGCAGTTTTCGATGCCAGCGATCGATGCGCCCTTCCGGTGTCGTCGGTTTCGGTTCAAGCGGTTCGTCAATGGTTGAGTGGACAGACGGTGCTGCGGTCGATGGGGGCAGCGAGAGCGTCGGTGCAGAGGGGGCGTCGCCAGTCTCGGTGGAATCGGCCAGTTCGGCGGTGGAAGGCAACGGCTGGATCTTGACCATCCGCGCCCGTTCCACATCGATCGCCGCGACGAAGCGGTGTTCGACGGATTCGGCAAGCTGTTGCACTGCGGCTTTGATCGCATCGTCGAACGATCGGGCCGGTCGTTGTGTGACGAGCGTGGTTTCAAAGACGATCAGTTCTCCCGAGGTGATCGCCTTGCGGACTTCGCAGCAGTCCGATTCGAGCAGCTGACCGAAGCAGGATTCGACCAGCCAAGCACCGACGAAACAGTGGTCGTGTTTCATCACGATGACCGGATGAAGTCCGACGGCTTCGATCGCCGATGCAAACAGCAGAGAACTGTCCAAACAGGTCGCCAGTCCGTCGCGCAAGACCGTCGACGGGGGACGCGTCTTCTGGCCGCGTGATTCAAAACTCTTGGGCGGATTGGCGTACGTCAATTGTTTGGCCGCGATGGCCGACCAAAGTGCCGAGACCAACAGGTGGGCTCGCTCGGGATCGTGGTTTTGGTAGCCGTTCATCGACGGCGAAAAGCCGTTCTCGGCGAGGATTTCACCGGCTTGTTTGAGCAGTCCCGCGACGGCGGGATCGTTGGGCATGACGAAGGCCGACAACAATTCGCCCATCGCCAGCACGCCACCCCATTCATCGCGGGCCAGCACGCGGAGTTCCGCCGCACGTTGGCAAAGCACCGTGTTCGCGTCGCACAAAGTGAATCGAACTTCGCCCCGCTCGGCTTCATTGAGTCGGTTCAGATAGCCCGCATCCAGATGGATCTCGTTGTCATCGAGCGTCAACGTGGAGTCGGGATCGATGCGGTCGATGACCCATGTTTTCGGTTGGATGAAACCGGGCTCGGAATTCAATTCCAACCGTATCTGAGCCAGCGGAGTTTGAGACCGATTGTGGACACGCAGCTGACGCAGAACCGGGACAGAATTTTGGTAGCTGGCGAAGTTGACGCTGCGGGACAGTTCGAACTCGATCGACGTCGAATGGTCCGTGTGCGGTAAATCATCATCACTGACATCCAGCGAAGACGCTGGGTCGGTCGAGGAGGAAGTCATCGAAAAAGCCCGTGCGAGGGTCCTGAATCAATTGATTCGCGGTACAAGTCGATTGCCGCAGCCGAATTCTACGCTCTTGCATCGTGGGGACGAGGATCCGACGACGAGGATCCGATGCGTTTTCAAGCCCGGGGCGGGTTTTTCCGATTAAGGAGATTGCGCGACGGGGAGGGTTCGCTGTGGCAAGGATTCGCTCAAGGATCATCAATCGACCCTCCCCTCGCTGCGCTCGACCCTCCCTGCCAGGGAGGGTTGCTTCTTCACTTGGTGCGTAGGGGCTGGAAACTCGAGCGACCGCACGGGGCTGTCCGCGGACCGAGATTGAATGGGCCCACGGATGGCAGCGCGAACCCACGGATGTGGGGCCGCTCGAATCCGAGGGCTTGACGGTTTCCGTGCTTCGATTCTTCGTGGGATCAGCCATTGGGCGCCAGCCCAATGCCATCTACTTTGGCTCCAAATGTGTTAGCGGAACGGCGCGAGCCGTCCGGTTGCGCTTCGAAAACACCGTGAAAGACCGGAGGGCTCGCGCCCTACCGCTAACAAAAAATACCCCGCTTGGCGTCAAAGTTGATGGCATGGGGCGCCAGCCGACGGGCACGCCATCGTTCTGCCCCGAATCGTTCTGTTATCCCTGCCCCTCAATCCAGCGGCTGCTTTTCGAAATCGTCTGGGTTGACCCATCCGGCGGGAAGTTTTTCGCCGGACATGTAGCGCTCGTAGAAGCCCGCAGTGCTGGGGGACGTGTACTCGTAGGTGTCGAAGATGTCACCGTTGCCGAACATCCGTGGATCGCCTTGCGCTTTCAACTCGGATTGCATCTGTTGGCGGAGTTCGGAGAGTTGATCGGCGAACTTCGGACTGGTCGCCAGGTTGTTGATGCAATCGGGATCCGCGGCGACGTTGTAGAGTTCTTCGGCTGGACGTTTGCCGAAACAGAGATTCCAGAACGTGGTCGCGGTCCCGCTGCGACGCAGTTGCAAGACTTCTGTTTTCGTCGCCCCGCCGTCACAGTTCAGGTAACCCGTTTCGGGATTGCCGCCCGGCCATCGATCGGTGGCGTAGTTGTGCAAGTACAGCAAGTCGCCTTTTCGAATCCCGCGAATCGGGTAACCGCCACGGTTGGGGCGACCGATGTCGTGGCGTTCTTTACCGACCAACACATGATCGCGACCGGCGACGGGACCGGTGGCTTGAAAAACGTCGAACAAGTCGCGACCGCTGGTGGGTTGCATGATCGGGCCGAGCGAAGTGACGCCCGCTGCCTTCAAAAAGGTTGGCGCCAGGCCGGCGAAATCGACGAAGTCATCGACCGCACGTCCGGGCGTCTTGATCCCAGCAGGCCAACGGATCGCCAGCGGAATGTGATTCGACTCGTCATAGGCTTGGCCCTTGGCACGTGGGAACGGCATGCCGTGGTCACTGGTTGCGACGATCAGGGTGTTGTCCAGCTGGCCGGCGGCTTGGAGCGCATCGAGAATGCGTCCCAGATGTTGATCGTAGTGTTCGACTTCGATGGCGTAGTCCAACATGTCGTTGCGGACGGTTTCGTTGTCGGGCCAGTAGCCGGGCACGTTGTCGATGTCGGTCAGTTTCTTTCCCAGTCGCACGCCTGATCCGTATTCATACGCCCGGTGCGGTTCGGTGGTCCCATACCAGAACACCCAGGGTTTGCCTTCGGGCGCATCGGACAAGAAGGCTTCGAAGTTTCCCGCGTAGTCGTTGTTGGAAATTTTCGGCGTTGGCGGTTTGGCCTTTTTCTGGGAATAGGCTTTGCCGGTGATCGCGCGGCGGTTTCCGTCGGCGTCGTTGGCGATTCCCGGTCCCCAGCCCTTTCCGGTGAACCCGGCAAAGTAGCCGTCGGCGGCCAGGCGTTCGACATAGCCACCAAATTTTGCCGGGAAGTAGCACATGTGGTTGCCGGCTTCTTCGAGTTGCCACGAATAACGCCCGGTCAAAATGATCGCCCGCGAGGGGGCGCATTTGGCGTTGGGGGTGTAGGCGTTGTGGAACAGCAACCCTTCGCGCGCGATGCGGTCGAAGTTCGGTGTCTGGACCCACGGGCATCCGTACGCGCTGGCGTGGCCGTAGGACCAATCGTCCGCGATCGCCAACAGGATGTTGGGGCGGGCGGCGGGGTCGGCATGGACGTTGCCACCGAGTCCTAGACCTGAAATCAAGAATAAAACGGCATAGAGATTACGGATCGCGTGCAACAAAGTTTTCATTCTTAAACGGACCGCTTTTAAAGAGGGAATTGTCCATCGTTCAGTGCGATTTCTACGAAGCGGACAAGTTCTTCGCCACCCTTTTCCCACACCAAATCGCCTAATTGTCGAAGAGTTGGTTCGTCAAACGGTTTCTCACCGGCTTCAACAATGTTGGTGAAGTCCGCTGTATCCAGCAGCTTTTTCTTTCGCAACCGATGCGGTGAGATCATCGCGGCGTATTTGCATGCCAACGCAGCCTCGACGGTTGGGATCCGAAGTTGGGTCCGCTCGTCCGTTGACACACAGTTTTTGATAATGGCCTCGTGAAGGGCACCCCACGGCAACATCAGATCGATCACCACCTTGGGTTGGGCTTTCTCGTCCAAGTCGCCGGGATCTTTGAAGCGGACGACGAATTCCATTTCTGCAACGACCAACGTCGGCCAGCGTTCCAAGATCGCTTTGACGGCTTTTTTCTTTTGGCTGTAGGGCACCAGCACGTCGACGTCCTGGGTCGCGCGCGGGTCACTCATGTAGCCGACGTACCCGTGCAGCCCCATCAGCACCCAGTTTTTGACGCCACCCTGCTGCAGCGCCGCACAGACTTCGCTTGGTTTAACATCCATGGAATCCGGCCGGTGAAGTTCGCGGTAATCGGACGTGATTTTTTCGCTGACCCGTAGCGCGTCGGCATACGACGGCGGACGCCAGGGCGGGGCGTCGGGCGGCGCCGGCACGGCCCGCATCGCCGCTTCGCGGGCGGCGAGAAAGGCCGGGTCGGTGAAGTCAGAAGGGGCCGGATCGGCCATGAAAGCGACTCGTTTCGGGGCGTGAAAAGCGAGACACGATTCTAACAGAATCGGCCGGTTCAGATGGGAGAGCATTCCGTATGGAAAATAGAGAATGACCGCTCGACCCTCCTGCCAGGAGGGTGGCTTTAAAACTGCATGACCTCGCTGCGAGGGAAGATGATGTACTCCGGGGGACGCTCACGCTCGCGTCTGCGCGGTCTCATTCGATCGTCGAATCGCCGTCGTCTTGGGATTTTCGTTCGCGGCGTTTTTGCACGATCGTCTTGATCTTGGCTTCCCGCTCACGCAGCTTTTTGACCCGCGCCTCGTACTTTTCTTCGCGTTTTTTGAGTGCCCGATAGCGGCGCTTCACGCGGGCGGCGGCGGCGCGAATCTTGTCGCGTTTCTCTTTCAGCCGGGCCCGTTCGCTGGCCGACAGGTCTGGATTCTGAAGCTGCTGTGTCAATTCCTGTTCGGCTGCTTCGACGTCTGCCACCTCGTCATTTTCGATCAGTGCCGCGGTCTCGTCGTCGGCCTGTCGTTGTGCTTTACTTTGGAACAGGCGTGGCGAGAGAAAAATCCCGTTGGCAAAGATCATCATCGAACCGAACGTGATCATGCCCAAGAAGATTGCGATGGAGGCATGCACGCCGACGGCAACGGCCAGCACAAAAGGACGCGTCACCCGTGGCCAGACGAGCGCGCAATAGAAAACTTCCCAAAACAGCGTCGCGTTGGACAGCGCCGAGATGATCGCCGGGTAGCGTGATATCCAGGTCATGTCCATCGACTGGTATTCATAGTTCGACACGGCGTACCAGACGGCCGTTCCGTTCCACCAGGTTTCGCCGCGCGCCTTGGACAACCCGCCGAACAGATAGATCACGCAGAGATGCAATTGCAGCAACCGTGTACCGATGTTGGCCGCGATGCTGGGCGAATCATCGGGCAACATGAACCGCCAAAACGCGGAGGTCGCACATTTGTCGACCCATCGTTTTCGAATCAAGGCGTCGACCGAGAATCGGCTTCCGCACGGCGTCAACGCCAAGTACATCGTCGTGTAGGTGACGATCTGGTCGAGCCCGAACAATGCGCCGGTCAACCGATGCAGGTACATCAATTGGAAGAACAGGGCCAGCGGAATGGTGATCCGCGTTCCCAGTCCGATCATGTACATCGCCGTCACCAAGAGCGTGACGCCGTGATGCAGCCAGATCACCGTGGGGCTGTCGAAGTACCAGAGGTAGCTGCGTGCCCAGTCGCTGGTGCCGAAGGCGCCGTCGTGCAGTTGACGCGCCATGTCATTGCTCATCCAAGCGTCGGGTCCGACAAACGCCAGCAAGTCGCTGGCCAGGACGACATGACAGTACAGCAACATCGCTCCGGTCAGGATTCGCAGCACGCACAAGGTGTGGGGACGCGTCGGGGTAAACCAAAATCGCTCCCACGCATCGCCCCATCGGCCCAGCGCGTCGCCGAATGTTTCATCTGTGGAGCCTGCCGTCGCCGCACTGCCACTCATGATTGGGGCTCCGGTTTGTTGATGGACGGTTCGGACGATGCTGCGTCCGAAGCTGGCGAATCCGAGGTCTGGCCCTGAAGGGAGTTGGGAGTGGCGCCGCCGCCGTCGCCGACTTCGGGGGCGGGGATCACTTCCGTGGTCACCGGGGCGGGGGCGATTTCGTCACTGAAGACCGGTTGGTCGAGCAAGACGTTGTACAGTCGGGGATCGTCGAGCGCGATCGGTTCTTCGGTGAACTCTTGCAGGCCAGGCAATCCGTGCTCCAAGCGACGGATGGCGACGTCGCGCCCCTCGTTGACACTTCTTAAATGATCGACCATCGATTGTCGGATCCATTCGTAGCGTCCGCGGCGCTGTTGCCAGAGTTCGGCGGCCGCGCGATCCGATTCGAACATTTCATTGGGAGGTCCGGGAGGCCAGTACGAATCATTCAGAAATTCTGCCAACATGAAATGTCGGTGATAGAGCAACCGCGGCCATTGATCGTTTCGATCCGGATACATCCGCTCGGTCAGCGTGCCGTCGGCGTTGGTCGATGCTGCTTGAATCAGGTGACTCGGTCCCGGATCGGGGGCGAAGAACGCATAGCCGCGGTCCATGTGCAGGAATTGGCCGTAACCGGCGAACGGTCGAATCAACGTGCCGACCAACGGCGAGGGACCATCCAGGCTGAAGGTTTGAAATGCCAGCGGTGGCAGCGCGACCGCCATCAGATGGAACAGGATCAGCCCGCTGGCGATCAGCTTCCAGCGTCGCGGGGCGGCTTCGTCGGCCGGCTGATCGAGCGGTCCATCAGCCTCGTCGTGGCCGGCGAGGGGCTCGGGACCCGACGAAGCGTCTCGTTGAGTGCGGTTGCTCGGACTGCGTCGCTTGGACATCCGGATCATGGAAACTGGAGAAGACGGGAGCGTCCCGGGGGGAAGGGGACGTCGAAAAACACGCTACAGACTAACCAAGCCGGCACGGATTTGTAGAGACGCCGGGCTTGGCGGGGCGAGTAATCTACATAAAAAAACGCCTGATCGGACGGGGCCGATCAGGCGCTGAGAAAAACGGGTCGTTGATTTCGAAGCCGCGTCTAGCGTTTCGCGACCGCCGACGTATCGAAGTCGAATGTCAGTTCATTCGTGCTACCGGCGACGACGTCAATCGTTCGTTCACGCGAAACCCGTTGACCGTTGACTTCAGCGGTGACGCGCACGGTGTAGTCGCTCCAACGGTCGCCGGACTTCAGTTGAGTCGTGCGGAACGTTCGGATCGAGCCTTTTCCGTTGGTGTCGTTGCCGGCCAGATTGACTTTGGCGCCCGAGGGCACGTGCAATTTGACGACGGTGACCGTGGTCGGCTGAACCGGAGCAACGCTGGCGCTCAAGTCATCCGCGGCGGGTTGGGCCTCGGTCGGCGGTTCGAACACGATGCGTTCGTTGTCGCCGGGACGAAGTTTCACTTCGCGGGTTTCCGTTTTCGTTTCGCCTTCGTGGTCATAGGAGACCTCGACGACGTACGTGTACAGGTAGCCTTCTTTCAGACCGCGCGACATGAATTGGCGAACCATTCCATCGCTGGTCGTCTTGTGGCCGTTGACCAGCACGCTGGCTGCGTCGTGGGGCACGGCGACGGTCAGTAAGGCTGCGTCGTCGTCGAGCGCCGGTTTGACCGATTCGTAGCGATCTTCGTCCGCGGCCGTCGTCCCCGGCTCGTTGTTCGACTTGGTGTTCGCGACTGAGTTCTCCAGCGGCGTGTACTGCTGATAGGACGACTCGATGGATGAGGACTCGTAACCGGCCATTGCGACGGAGCTTGAACGGAGGCGGGTCAAGGGGACCGAGTAGCCGACCGCGGGAGACGCGTAGGCGACGCCACCGGACGAACCGCCGCTGCTGCCGCCGGACGAACCGCCGCTGCTGCCGCCGTATGAACCACCGCTGCTGCCACCGGACGAACCGCCGCTGCTGCCACCGGAGGAGCCGCCGCTGCTGCCCGCGGCACGCCGAGCGTCGCGGTTGGCATGGATGCGGGCCGCGAGGCGACGCAAGGGACCGACGTAGCCGCCGGAGGAACCGCCGCTGCTGGCGTAGCCGCCCGAGGATCCATAGCTGCCACCGGACGACGCAGCACCGTACAGGGCCACTTGCCCTCCGCTGCTACCGCCCGAGCTCGCGTAACCTCCGGAAGAGCCTCCCGAAGATCCGCCGGCCGCGGCTAGGTCAGAAAAGCCTGCCGCAGCGATCAACACTGCCAAACAGACCGAAAATCGAAAACGCGTCATAGTTGTAAATACCCTCCGATCCCGCTGATAGAAGTTTGCCGGACTCTCCGGCAGACCGTGGTAGGATAGCGGTACAAATGGGGCAATCAAGCAGATAAGGTAAAATTTGAGGTCTGCGTGCTTTTTGACGCAATCGCACATCGGCTTCGGCGGCGACCTGCCGACAGCGGCGGTTGGGAAACGCCACTCGGAATGAAACGGGTGTTCACTCGCTTGGCGGTGGATCTAAAAATCACGGGCCCTTCTTCAAAGGATTCACCCAATCGAACACAATCCTGCCGGCATTCCCCTTGGACGTGATTTTCCCACCCCAGTTTTCTCCGACGGATTCTTTTCGATGACCGATGTTGCAACACCCAAACGCGTGCTCTCGGGGATCCAGCCCACCGGTCGTCCGCACTGGGGCAATTACTTTGGTGCCATCCGTCAGTACATCCAACTGCAGGAGGAGAACGACGGTTTCTATTTCATTGCGGACTTGCACGCGTTGACGTCGGTCCGCGATGCGGCGCAGTTGCGGCAAAACGTGATGGACATCGCGCTCGATCTGCTGGCCCTCGGCTTGGACCCAAAGCAGGCGACGTTGTTTGTTCAGTCGCATGTTCCCGAAGTCAGTGAGCTGTGTTGGATTTTGCTCAGCGGCACCCCGATGGGATTGCTGCAGCGCTGCGTGGCCTACAAGGAGAAGGTCGACAAGGGGATTCCCGCCGACGCAGGGTTATTCACGTATCCGGTTTTGCAGGCGGCCGACATTTTGGCCTATGACAGCCAACTCGTGCCCGTTGGCGCCGATCAGGTCCAGCACATCGAAGTCTGCCGGGACATCGCCGGACGGTTCAACCACCAGTACGGTGAGACGTTCGTGATGCCCAAGGCCAACGTGCTCGATGACAGCGCCAAGGTACCGGGAACCGATGGCGAAAAGATGAGCAAGAGTTACGACAATACGTTGCCGTTATTTGGTGAGGTCAAGCCGATTCGCAAACAGATCATGCGGATCACCACCGACAGTCGGCCGATGGAAGAGCCGAAGGAACCGGCCGGGGATCATTTGTTTCAACTGTACAGCTTGTTCGCCGACCAGGGGCAGCGCGACGAGATGGCGGGGATGTATCGTCGCGGCGGTTTCGGTTACGGCGAAGTCAAAAAGGCGATCGCCGAAGCGAGCGAGAGTTATTTTGCCGACGCCCGCGCCCGGCGTGTCGATTTGGAGAAACATTTGGACTACGTCCACGAGGTGCTGCAGGCCGGTGCGGAGCGTGCCCGAACGGTGGCCGCCGAGGTCTTGTTGCGCGCCCAACAGGCATCCGGGCTGAAGTAAACTACAGGGGTGTCCATTCGCCGGAGTTTCGTCCGGACATCCTTTTGTCGCCTGGATAGCCATCCCCATGTCGATCGTTGCCACGGGCACTGAAATCGTCGAAACGGTGCGGATCGCCAAAATGATTGAAACGCACGGTGAGCAGTTTCTCGAACGCGTCTATACCGCCGACGAAATTGAATACTGTGTCCAAACCGCCGACGCGCCCGGCCACTTTGCGACGCGTTGGGCGGCCAAAGAAGCGGTCATGAAAGCACTGCATTGTCGACGACGTGGTGTCCGTTGGAACGAGATCGAAGTGGTCGTTCGCCCCGGCGCCGGCCACGAGATCGTGTTGAGTGGAAACGCGCTGCAGTGCGCCAACGAAAACGACATCGCGGAGTTGCACTTGAGCGTCTCGGCCTGTCGCACCCACGCGGTGGCCCACGTGATCGCCGAATCGTGACCGCCGTTTGATGGGGGGTGGCGACGTTGCACGACCGGAGGGCTCGCGCCCTGCCGCTAACAAATATCGGCGGAAGTTAGCGGAACGGCGCGAGCCGTCCGATGTCCGTGTTGCACGACCGGAGGGCTCGCGCCCTGCCGCTAACAAATCTCTGCGGAGCCGTCCGGTGAAAGGTTGACGGAGCACTGGGAGCCTATCCCCCACGCTATTGCTGCAGCAGTTTTCGATACTTTTCGATTTGCTCGTGCAGGTGCCATTCGTCGGGTTCGTCCAACAGACAAGCCGACTCGATCGCCAACGCTTCCTGGGTTCGGCCGAGCAGATACAGCACTTCGGCGAGCGTATCGCGATAGATCACGCTGTCGGGTTCCAGCAGGACGGCGCGCTCGGACAGTTCCAGGGCTTCGTCGAGGCGTCGTTCGTTCATCGCCGCCGCCCATGCCAAGTTGTTCAACGCCGTGGCATCGGTGCGGAAATGTCGGAGCTGTTCCAGTCCGTGATCGATCAGGCGATCAAATGCCGAATCGGCGAGTTGATCCAAACCCGCTTTTCGAAGTTCGGGCAGCATCCGTTCGCCGTAATCGATGTTGATCGGATCGTACGATTCGATTTGCTCGATCGCATGACGGGCCAACGATTCGTCCGCGGTTTCGATCGCGTGTTGCAGGAACGTTTTGCGAACACTCAACGGGACGGAGATAAAGGCGGTGTCGTGGTACCGGGCCGTTTTTAATAATCCCAACACAGCCAGGTCGCTCCATTTGACCGCATCGTATGAATCGATCTGCAACTCGTTCAAGGCGGCCGGATGGGTTTCTTTCAGATCTTCGATCAAGCCGACGTAGGTGACCGCGACGCGAAAGAAATCGGGCGCGTCTTCACCGCCGAAACTTGCCGACACGGCGAGTTCGCGGAGCGTTTCGACGGCCAAGTCGTGCTGTCCGGTTTGTCGCAAATGGTCCGCCAGTTCTTTGCGGAAATTCATCGAAGGAGACGTCAGCATCAGACGCAGTCGGCTTTCCAATTGGTCGGCGATTTCGTGATGGCCGGCGCGTTTGGCCAGGATCCAACTGCCGACGATCGATTTGGCGTACGACAGCCCGTGATCGACGGTGATCAATGCATTGGTCGGCGTGTACTGGGCGGATTGGCGGGCGACTTGTTGCCAAAGTTCTTCCGCGGCCCGATTGTCACCCTGTTCGGTTTCTGTTTCGGCAGACGAAATCAACGCGTCCAATTCACGGGCACGCGTCAACGCGGCGAGGCCTTCGCGGGCGAGTTCCACTTGGCCTTGGCGAATGAACATGTCGACGATGTCTAGATCTAGTGAGATCTGTTCGACCTGCAGCGTGCGACCGCCGCTGCGTTTGCTCTGTTCATCGTGCAGCAACAGTTCCAACAACGATTTAAAGTCGTTCGAGTCACCAAACCCGTCGGGTTGTTTGCCCCGGAACAATTGGAACGTGATTCGGAATCGTTCGCGGAAATCAGTTGCCGGTCGGATCAGATTGATCCGATCGAGTACCTTTCGAAATGCCTCGGATTCGGTGTTGAGCGCTTGGGCGATGATGTACTGGCTTCGCTGGGTCATCGCATTTTCTCCGGGCGCGACCGCGATGTCGAGCATCCAGTCAAAGCGATTGATCAAATCAAGTTCGACAAGCGTCTGCTCTCGCAGCGAAGCACCGTAGGGAGAAATGATCACTTGGCGGGGCGTCAAACGACGGTAAATTCGCAAGGCGTTGTCCGTGTCACCGATGTTGACCAGCAGTCGCGCCAAGGAATACAGACGCTCGATCGAGGGTGCGATGGACCCGGCCGGCAAGTTGGCTTGATCGACGTATGCGTCCTTGATCCAGCCGTCCAGGTCGCTGGCGATTTGTTCCAGCGGATACCCACAGAGCTGTTCGGCGCGTCGAAATCGGGACGCGGCGCAAGCGACTTTGGCCGCGGCGGCAGGGTCGCGCGCGGCCATCACGTCGATCGCCTGGTCGACGCGGGCGTGCATGGCCAGGGCCCGCCAGCGGAGGTCACCGAGGGCGTCCGGCTCGTTCGGCTGGATCGCCGACAGTTGCGATTGGGCCAGGTCAAAGCGGACTTGATCACCCGTGCGGGCGGTGGCGGCCAGGGCCCACGCGTAGGCTTCGATGCGCGCTTCCGGGGTCGTGGCGGTTTTTGCGTTTTCGAAGGCGTCGTCTGCGATCTCTCCCCAGCGGTCTCCCAACATTCGAGCGATCCGCAACACGACAGGATCACCGGTCGCTCGGGCATGGGCGATCGCTTGATCAACGTCGCCACGCAGCATCGCGAACTGTGCCAGACAGGTTGCTCGTTCGGCCGGGCTCCACAGCGAAGCGGCCGTGGGCAGCGAATCGGCCGCGGGCAGCGAATCGGCCACGGGCAGTGGTTTGGCGTCGTTGCTGGGCTTGGGCTCGGCCGGGTGCAGGTAGTGTTTCAAGTCGCGCCAGGCGGTCGCGACGTTGCGATCGATGGCGACCGCGTCGAGCAGGTTCAACAGATCCGCTTCGGTCCCGGCGGCAAACGCTTTGTCACAGTAGAACGGATAGCGTTGGGACAACAGCGTCACGACACGTTGCTTGATCTGATCGAACTCAATCGTCCCGGCCGATTCTTCGACCGCGACCAGGACGGCATCAAAGGCGCCTTGTTCCAAAACCGATGCCAACGCCGACGGGTTGCCTCGATCGAGCAGCAGTTCGGCGGGACCTTGGGCGACGCCGGGCAGCGAGGCGCTGCGCCACTGTTTGAGGATCCAAGCGGCGCGCTCGGCGACTTCGGGATCCGGGTGGCGAGCCGCATCTTGGACCGCTTGTCGGGACTGTGTCCGCAAACGCCACATCTCCAGGGTCGCACGTTGGCGATCGACGTAACGATCTCGGGCCAGATTGCGGGGCTGGTCGAGTGACCCGGGAAACCGCGTCCCGCGGTCCGCTTCGGCTCGTGTTTCGGTGGCGCCGGGTGGCGCCGGGGGTGTGTCTTGCGATTGGACCGGCAGCGGCGCCCACGCGATGGCCACGGCGAGCAGGCCGGTGACGACGGCGAGCAGGCCGGTGACGACGGCGAGCAGGCCGGTGGCCAGCCCCGACGCTCCGCCGAATCGCTTTGAATTTTGCAAACGCTGGAGTCTCATTTCGACGATCGTCATCAATTGGGAGTGGATGAGCCGGTGTTTGCGGCCCGATTCGTTCGACTGCTCCGCCTGGAATGCACCGCGACCAGCGGTTCCTCTGGTATGATTTCACCACGTCCATCATAACAGATGAATCCCTGATCTCTCAGGCGATTACCCCACCCCCGCCCCCATCTCCGCTTTCCCAGCTGTTTAGAGGAATCCCGCCATGCGGTCGTTTCGAATCGCGTTCGTTCTCTTTGCCACCGCGGCCTTATCGATCGGTGTCCCATCATACTCAATGGCCGAAGACGATAGTCCGTGGCCGCAATGGCGTGGCGGCAATCAAAATGGCGTCGCCGCGGGGGAGTCCTATCCGATCAAGTGGGGCGAGAAATCCAATATCGCGTGGAAGACGACTCTGTCAGGTCTGGGCGGCAGCACGCCCGTCCTGGCCGACTCCAAGGCCTTTCTGACCGAAGGGGTCGAGGGGCAGAACACGCTGCTGGCGATTGATGTGCACAGCGGCCAGCGGGTCTGGGAGATGCAATTGGGCAACGATCGCGGAAACAAACATCGCAAGGGCGGCGGCAGCAACCCGTCGGCGGTCACCGATGGCAAGGCCGTGTACGCTTATTTCCGCAGCGGAGATTTGGCCTGCGTCGACTTGGACGGCGAGATTCAATGGCAAGTCAATCTGCAAGACAAGTTTGGGGAGGACACGCTGTGGTGGGACTTGGGTTCCAGCCCGACCTTGATCAACGATCTGGTCGTCGTCGCGGTGATGCAGTCCGGTCCCAGCTACCTGGTGGCCTTTGACCGGGCGACCGGTGACGTGGCCTGGAAGGTCGATCGGCGACTGGGGGCACCCGAAGAGGCGGCACAAAGTTATGCGACGCCGATTGCGTTGAAAGATCGCGATCTGATCGCCGTGATGGGCGCCGACCACTTGACCCTTCACGCGGCCAGCGATGGTCGTCAACTGGGGCGCGTCGGTGGATTCAACCCTGATCAAGACAAGCGTTTTCGTTCCATCGCGTCCCCCGTGGTGCAAGGCGATTTGATCGTTTGTCCGTACTCACGCGGGGCCACCGTCACGACCTGTCGAATCAGTGACGTCGTCGCCGGCAAGGGACGCGACAGCATCGTGTGGCACCGCGACGATCTCGGCAGCGACGTGCCGACCCCCGCGATCGATGGCAATCGAGTCTACTTCATCGCCGACGGCAAGACCGCCAAAGGCACCGTCGCGGCGGTGGAACTGGAGACCGGAAAGACCATTTGGACGGTGCAGTTGCCGAAGTCCCGGATCGGGTTCAGCAGTTCACCGCTGGTGGCCGGAAACCATTTGTACGTGACCAGCGAAGACGCTACGACATACGTGGTCGGTCCGCTGGATTCCAGCAGCCCCGAAGTCGTCCAGACCAATCGCCTAGCCGACAACGAACCGTTTACGGTGGCCAGCCCGGTGCCCGTCGAGGGCGGCTTGCTGCAACGCACCCGCCACGCGTTGTACCGCATCGGCGAGTGATTGCGATGCTCCACTGTTCCGACGTCGCTGGCGTCGCCTGACGGCAGCCTCGGCGGGATGGGGGAAGCAGAATGATGGGGGAAGCAGAATGATGGGAAAGCCGTCTGATTCTGGCTCGGCGAGTCGGAGCGGTCGGAACATCATTCTGCCCCGTATGATTCTGCCACTTCAAACCATTCTGTCTTTTCGCCTTTGAAAATACGTTCGCAGCGAGCGGACGGTTGCGACGCTGCCGCCGTCAACTTTCACCCGCGCTGTGCAGCTAGTTTGGGCCGGCGACCTGACGCTGACGTTTGGCTTCGTACAGCAACACGGCGGCGGAGACGGAGGCGTTCAAGCTGTCGACGTTTCCCGCCATCGGAATTCGAATCGCATCGACGGTCACGTCGTCGCTCTGCCAGTGATCGCCGAGCCCGCGTGCTTCGCTGCCGATCACCAGCGCCAGACGTCCCGTCAGATCCGCTTGCCACAAGGGACGCGACGATTCAACGCGTGCGGCACAGATTCGGTACCCGAGCTCGGCCAGCCATGCTTTGGCGTCCGGTTCGTCGGCCGTGGCCGAGGGCACCGAAAACACCGCGCCCAGGCTGTTGCGAATCGCGTTCGGATTGAAGCGATCGGCTGCGGCGGGACACAAGATGACGGCATCGGCTCCGGCCGCGTCGGCACAGCGAAAGGCAGCGCCGATGTTGCCCGGTTTTTCGATCTGGTCCAGGACCAAAACCAGTCCAGCGTCCGGCAGCCGCAATTCGGACAGACCCCACTCGGGGGCGGCGAATTCGGCGACCACGCCGCGCTCGGATTGACCATAAGCGATTTTTTGCATCACCGTTGGGCTGACGTCGACCAACGCCCGCGCCGCCGATTCGGTGACGAAGCGTTCGGCGTCGGATTGCGGGTGCGCAGATTGCCCGTGAGTCGGCGTCGCATCGCCGCGGCCAGCAACCACGTAGATGCCGATCGCATCGAGCCCCGATTCGATCGCCCGCTGCGTCTCGCGCCAGCCGTCGACCAGCACCCGCCCGGCTCTCCGCCGCGCGCGGTTGTCCCGCATTTTGACCAAGTGTTTGACGGTCGGGTTACTGGTGCTGGTCAGCAAGTGTCGAGGCAGGGGCAAGAAGAAAAACGGATCGAATCGGGGGCCGGGACCGAGGCATCCGGGTGTGCCCGGCCGCGCCGGGAAGATAGTATCACGGATCCGGCGCGACGACAGGGCCATGTCACCGGGCGGTAGGGCCATGTCGCCAAGCGGTAACGAGCGGAACGATTTACGGGACGGATGATGAACGCTTCAACAACGACGCCTTCCACAGCGAACTCTTCTTCAGCGATTCAGTGCACCCCGGTGCGGAGCTGGTTCGACCGCCGTGCGTTTTTGAAACTCGAACGCGAGCTGTATGCGGGCGATCCGAATTGGGTGACGCCGCTGTGGAGTGAACGCAAGCAGCTTTGCGGATTCGGTTCGCACCCGTTTTACAAGGATGCCGACAGCCAGGCGTTTTTGGCACGCAAGGATGGCCGGGTGGTCGGACGCGTGGTCGCCATCGTCAACCATGCCCACAACCGGCACCACAAAGAACAACGCGGGTTTTTCGGTTTCTTTGAATGCATCGATGACGTCGATGTCAGTCGCTGTCTGTTTGACGCCGCGGCCGATTGGTTGCGGCAGCAGGGGATGACGGACGTGCGTGGCCCGGTCAATCCGAGTCTGAATTACGAAGTCGGATTGCTGGTCGACGGTTTTGACACGCCGCCGACGTTTCTGATTCCCTACAACCACGCCTACTACGGTAAGTTGATCGAAGCGTGTGGGTTCGAAAAATGCCAAGACGTGTTTTGTTATGACGCCACGATGGATCAACTGGCGACCATCGATCCCAAGTTGAAGTTTATCATCGAGGAGTCGACGAGGCGTTTCAAGGTCACGTGCCGCCCCATCGATCGCGCCCGATTCGACGAAGACGTTCAGGCGTTTCTGAAGATTTACAATGAGTCGCTACAGCGGACCTGGGGCTACGTTCCGATGAGCCGGGAGGAACTGGAGCATCAATCCAAGCAGTTGAAACTGTTGATCGTTCCCGAACTGACAAGTATCGCGGAGATCGACGGCGAGCCCGTCGGTGCGGGATTCGGATTGTTGGACTACAACCAGTTGCTGATTCAGATGAACGGACACTTGTTGCCGTTCGGATGGCTCAAGCTGCTGCGGGGAAAACGCAAAATCGACCGCTTGCGGTTGGTCAGCACCAACGTCTTGCCCAAGTACCAAAGTTGGGGGCTGGGGTTGGTGACGTTGGCTCGGATTTTGCCCGACGCGATCGAGTTCGGAATCCATACCGGCGAATTCTCCTGGGTTCTGGAGAGCAATCGCCTGTCCCGGGGTACGATCGAGCGTGGCGGGGCGCAAAAGATGAAGACTCAGCGGATCTACGACCGAAAACTCTAAGGTGGCGTAAGCTTCCAGCTTGCGAAACCGTGGCGTAAGCTTCCAGCTTGCGATTCCGTGCGATGGCAAGCAGGATGCTTACCCCACTGCCCGCGATGGCAAGCAGGATGCTCACCCCACGTCTAGCCATCGAGTTGATGACAAATCATACTCGCGTCTCGATTTATGCCTTCCACCCGCTTCTCCTCGAATGCCACCTTCCACTGCTATGCCGCACGAACCCATCGTGATCACTGGGGTAGGGATTGTCAGCGCGATCGGCATCGGGCAAGCCAATTTCTTTGAGGCACTGCTGGACGGCCGCAGCGGGGTCCGGTCGCTGGCCGACAGGACCGATGGGGAGGCGACACCGGGGGCCGGCGATGCGATCGATGGCGTTTGGGTCGGGGCACCGATCGTCGATTTTCAGCCCAAGCAATACGTCAAGCCGCGTAAGGCACTCAAGGTGATGTGCCGTGAAATCCAGACGGCGTTCGCTTCGGCCCAGCTGGCGATCGAGCACGCCGGGCTCTCCGATTCGATTCCTGCGTCGGATGCCGGCGAGATATCCCCGCAACGACTCGGCACGGTCTTCGGCAGCGAGATTTTTTTTAATCCGCCGGAAGAACTGGCCGATTCGATCCGTGGCTGCCTGGATGAGTCGGGGCAGTTGCATCCGGAGCGATTTGGTGAAGTGGCGCGGCGCGAGGTGATGCCGCTGTGGATGTTAAAATACCTGCCCAACATGCCGGCCTGCCAAGTCGGGATTTCGATCAATTCTCAAGGTCCCAATAACTCGCTGGTCCTGGGCGACGTCTCCGGCCCGGCGGCGCTGCTGGAGGCGGAATCGTATTTGCAGCGGGGGATTGCCGACGTGGTGCTGGTCGGTGCCACCGGGACCCGGATCGGCTCGACCCGCATGCTGTACCATCGCGATTCGCCCGTCCCGGTGCGTGGCGAGCTTGCGATCGAAGATCTGTCTCGGCCGCATGATCCTAGCGCGCCCGGCGTCGTCGGTGGCGAAGGTGCCGCGTCGTTGGTGGTGGAAACCCGTCGGCACGCCGATCGCCGCGGTGCACCGGTACTGGCCACCGTGCTCGCGACGGCGTCGCGGTTCAGTGCCACCGACGCCCTTCGCAGCGGTCAACGCGTCTCGGAGCTCGATCCACCGAACTCGCGGCAGGCCGGTACCGCCATCCGCTTGGCGATCCAGGCCGTATTGGATCGGTCGGGGGTATCGCCCGGCCAGATCGGGCTGGTCGCCAGCCATGCGGTCGGGGACCGTCAGGTCGATGCGGGCGAAGCGGCCGCGCTGGCCGAAGTCGGGGTGGCGTGCCCGCTGGTGGCGGTTTCGGCGTCCATCGGACACACCGGCGCGGCCTCGGGAGTGATCGAGCTGGCGACCGGCGTGCTGTCATTAGCCGGTAAAACCATTCCCCCGACGCGGCACGACGGCACACATCCAGAAATTCAATTTCGTCAGATGCCGGGGCCGCTGACGTCGCCTTATGTGCTGTGCCTGTCCCACACCACCGATGGCAGTGCGATGGCGGTGCTGTTGGGCTGAGAGTGATTGCTGTTGTGAGCCGTGACGCGTAAGCGGCCGGGCATCCTGGCGCTTACCCGAGGCCTTACGGCCAGCGGTTGCCATTGAGTCAACAGATCCCGCTCGATCGACAAGCCGTTGGCTTGCACTGCGGTAGTGCGGCAGACTACCGTCCAGTGCAACGTACGTTGGGTATGATGGTGGGTATGATGGTGTTAGCGGAACGGCGCGAGCCGTCCGGTTTCGGCTCGAAAGACCGGAGAGCTCGCGCCCTACCGCTAAGAAAGACACCCGCTTGCCGTCAACGTCAGTGGCATCAGGCGTCAGTGGCATCAGGCTATGGCCGGCTGGTTCCGGCCTGACAGGCTGGAAGCCTGTCTCACTTGTGGAAAAGAAAAAGTGAGAGTGCTGGGACTTGAACCCAGGACCATTCGATTAAAAGTCGAATGCTCTACCAACTGAGCTACACTCTCATCGCGACGTGGGGTGTAGCCCGCGTCTGTCATCGATGACCGCAAAAATGCTAAGGAATTGACGGCCACCAAATTTTTTTGAGTGTCTCCGTGGGAGACGCTCAAGCGGAGCGGACAGGATTTGAACCTGCGGAACGGTTTGACCCGTTCACCGATTTAGCAAACCGGCGCTTTCGACCACTCAGCCACCGCTCCGTACCCACCGTTTTTCGGTGACTCGGTGGGTCTTTCTTGAGGCGAGATTGTGCGTGATAGATCAATTCTTGACAACCCATCGTTTGGCCTTCCCCGGGTGGAAATCATAGAGATTCAATCGGCCGGCCGGGTTCGGGCCATTTTGGGACGTCCCATTGCGTGTTTGGACGTTTTTTTGAGTTGACCTTGACCGGTTCGGGCGATCGCCAACAGTGTTGACGACCTGAACCCCACACTTGCCGCGTTTTCCCGCTGACGACCGACGCCACGATGCTGACAACGATTTCACACCACGCGATGGCGGCAGACTTCTCGGTGTTGCTGGCTGAATCCGACGCCCATCTGGTCGAGGCGGCGTTCGAAGCCCTGGAGTTGCTCGACCGGATCGAAGCTGATTTGACGGTCTATCGCGAAGACAGCGAGATTTCGCAGGTCAATGCCGTCGCGAGTGAGCGTCCGGTCACGGTATCCGAAAGCACGTACCGTTTGATCCAACGGTCGATCGCATGGAGTGAAAAGACGGCCGGCGCGTTTGACATCACCGCCGGCCCGCTGGTGCGGGTTTGGGGGTTCACCGAACGGCGGGGACGAAAACCGACCGCTGCCGAGGTCCAAGCCGCGGTCGCCCAGGTGGGCTACACCGCTGTCCGGCTCGACGACGAACAACGCTCGGTCGCCTTCGAGCGGCCGGGGATGGAAGTCAACTTGGGAGCGATCGGCAAAGGATTCGCACTCGACGAACTCACCAAAACACTCAACGCTCGGGGGCTGCAGAACTTTCTGATTCACGGCGGCGGCAGCAGTGTGATCGCCCGCGGGGACCAGGTCGCCGGCAGCGGCCAAGGCTGGGCCGTGGGCATTTCGCATCCGACCAAGCCCAAGCTACGTTTGGCCGGCATTCGTCTCCGCGACGAGGCGCTGTCGACCAGCGGTTCGGGTAAACAATTTTTTCACCACCGCGGGCGACGCTACGGCCACGTGATCGACCCCAGAAGTGGGTATCCGGCCGGCGACCTGCTCGCGTTGACTGCGATTGCCGACAATGCCACGGACGCCGAAGCGTGCAGCACCGCGTATTTTGTTTGCGGCATCGACGCGATCACGGCGGCCGCCGAAAGCGATCCCGATTTGCCGCGGATGATCGGCGTTCGCTCGGAAAACCGTCAGGATAGCGTCCGTGTGCTGCCGTTTGCGGAGTTCGAGTGGGTTGACCCGCCCGCCGACGACCCCTCGCACTGAAATCAGTCTGGACGCCGTTGACGTCGGGATCTTAGAAGGCAGACAAGAGAGTCAAGACCGGCGTGATGCGATGCCGATGAACCGATCGTCAGCCGCCCGCGCGGTCCCCTTTTTTGAATAATGAACGGATTCAACACATGAATATGAATTTTTTTCAGTGGCTTCGGGAAGGAGTGCGCCAGTCGGTGGTTCTCGGCGTCAGCGATGCCGTCGAGCAAATCGGTCTACCGGAGACGGAACAGGACGTCCAGCCTACCCTTGCTGCGTTGCTGGGAAATGATTCTGCAACGACGACGACGACCCCACGCCGCAAGACGACCGCAGCCGGCCGCAAACGCCTCGGCAAATCGCTCAAAGAAATGAACCCGAGCAAGTAGTGCAGCGTCGGTTCGGCCCGGTCACAGGCGACCGCTGGACGATCCTGCGCGAGTGATGACGCAGCCGAGCCACCATTGACCCGCCCCAAGCGATCGTCATTTCAACGGAACGTACAGCTGCGTCACCAACGCCTCGGGCGGAGTGTTCTCGGGGCTGTTGGCGTAGAGTTCCACGCCGGGCAGTTTTTTGTTGACCTTGCGTTTGCAGGCTCGCAAATTCTGGTAGGCCGCCGCCCAGGCGTTGCCCAGATGTTCGTAGCGTCCGGTATGGGTGACGTGCATGGCGCTAAAGTCTGGCAGGGATCGCGCGATCAAGCCCGGCGGCGTTGCCGTGCCTTCGTCCACCACCATGCCGCTGGTGTACGACAGTGTTTTTGTCTTGAGGTCCATGTCGTCGTAAACCGACAACCACTGGCCGTCGGTCGCGACGCCGCTGGCCTCAAGCGATTGGTGGACCTGTTTGAACGTGTCGTCCATCGAGGAACCGATGTCTGCCAACGTCGACCGACCGGATTTTCCGACGATGACGTAGGGCGGTGATTGAGCGATTCCGTTGACCACGGTTTGTGATGCGACGTCACCGGTCTCGATCAGTTCTTTCAGCATCCGCAGCCCGCGGTCGAAATCCATGCTCAGCACGTTCACCATCATCGACTTCATCCAGAACATCAAAAACGGAAGTGACCCCTGCATCTCCCAGCGGACCCGCGTCACTTCTTGGCCGTCTTCGTCCCGGGATTTCTTGACCTCGAAATGGATCTTGGATTGCGACCGCCAGGGACGTGTGAAACGCAGTTGCGCGTGCATGGTGCCGATCGATTGAGCCGCGGTCGGCCGATGCAGGTCCTGGTGCTCCATTTCGCCTGCTCCCACGACGGGGCCGTCCCAGCTGTATCCGCCACCCACCGCGGTCGGATCGCCCTGGAGAGTGACCTTGGCGTCTTTGTCGGTGAGCAACCAGGGGGACCATGTTTTCCACGTCGCGAAATCGCTGAGGATGGCAAACACGGTCTCGGGATCGGATTTGATCTGCGCCGTTCGTGATACGGTGAAAGCGGGCATGCGATGAAGCTCTCGGTCGTGCCTGGGGCAATCGTGGCGGAAGTTGTCAGTTTAGCACGAAGGACCGCGTTTCGATGGGGGCAAAACGATGGTGGCAGAATGATGGTGGCAGAATGATGGTGGCAGAATGATGGTGGCAGAATGATGGTGGCAGAATGATGGGTAACGGTGTGAAGTATTTGTTTTCTGTGTTTTACGAGGTGTTAGCGGCAGGGCGCAAGCGGGCTGTCGATTTAGTCGATGTTCCGAAATCAATGCCATGATGACAGCCCGACGCGTGAGCGAGGGGCGCCGCGTGGCTCCTTGCTAACGCGTGCGGGCTTAAATCGACAGCCCGCAAGCCCTCCGATTCCTCATCGTTACCGAAAGACCGGAGGGCTCGCGCCCTACCGCTAACAACTGCTTCACAGCGTTATCTGATGGGAAGTCAGAGTGATCGAATGGGAGAACGACGGGTGCGTGAGGGGCGTTGCTTGGCCG
>NZ_JANZKV010000313.1 GCF_025060895.1 Stieleria sedimenti
AGCCTGCACACCAACGGTTGTTGCGTTCCATTTGTCTAATGCCCGTGCCATTCGTGGGTGGCCCCTTTTGCTCTGTGTTGTAGAACTGAGTGAACTTCAATCCGTTGCCGCCAAGGCATCCAAATTCGGCGTGGCAATTTCACTGCCGGATACGGCAGTCCCTGGCTTGATAATTTTGCGTAGAGCGTCGGGTTCATTCCCCATGTCGGCCATGACGATCAGACGGGACTGTGCATTTGCCGAACTGGACGCAGCGAAGGACCAGGACAGTGCAAACGCGAAAATGATAACGGGACGCATCATGGATTAGGCCCTTTGGATCTAGTCTTCTGAAGAGTGTTGGATACGTAGGAATTCTACTTCGAGGCACTGCTGGTCGCCTAATCGGAAAGCGATCCGTCGCCGCACTCCATCACCCCAGTATTTTTCGATTCTGTTTCGTCGGTGTTTGCGATCATGTAAACTCACCGCACCCTCAATTGTTGAAACACTCAAATGTTGTCGCACTCAATGTCGGCACCGAGGGGCCACGCTACCGTCATCTACATTTTTGATTTGAATTCCGAGCAGCACCATGACATTTCAGCAACGTCGTTCACGGCGGACCATCATCAAAGACACATTGGCTGGGGTTTCGAGCGTCGTTGCGGGAACGGTTTTGTCGAGGAGTTCCTTGTGGGCCGATCAGAACGGGGCAAACACCCAAGCCGATCCCAAGATTCGTGGACCGTTTCCGATTCTGTCAACTCCGTTCACTGAATCGGGCGAAGTCGATTACGTCGTCTTGGCGCAGGAAGCGAAGTTCGTTGCGTGGGGTGGTTGCCCGGGAATGATCTGGCCTCAATCGGGAGATAGCGTCGATCTGTTGACGATGGACGAGAAGATGAAAGGGATGGAGGTTTTGGCCGAGACGGCGCGCAGCCTGCCCACCTCGCTGTGCCTTGGAGTCCAGGGGAACGATACCGAAGAGATGCTCGCTTTCGCAGAGCACGCTGAAAAACTGGAACCGGAAGCAATCATCTCTCGGCCTCCCGATTCGGGGAAATCAGAGCAGGACCTGCGGCAGTACTGGAGAGCTCTGGCCGCAGTGGCCAAGCGGCCGGTCATTCTGCAAACAACCGGCGGCGTCGCCTACAAAGGGCCACTCCCGTCACCGGAGCTGATGATCGAACTGGCAAAGGAGTTCCCGCATTTTGGGTACATCAAAGAGGAAGCTGGCGACGTTTTGGAACGAATGCGTACGTCGATCGCTGCTATGCCTCCCGTGCGACGGGTGTTCAGTGCACGAGGTGGATTTCATTGGCTGAGAGAGTCTCAGCTTGGATCGGAAGGTGTGATCACCGAACGCGCGGCGTACGCGGATGTGCTCACCCGCATCTGGGAATTGCAGCAAAGTGGTGAAGACCCGAAAACCCTGGAAGACGTGTTCAACAAGTTTGTTCAAATGGTCAAGGTAAAACCGGGCAGTCTGCGTGGGGCCAACTTGAGCATTTGGATGAAGCGAGGCGTGTTCAAGAATATGCTGTCTCGCAATTACGGCCCCGGGCGATCCATCCCCGCCTCGCCAATCGTCTCCGAACTCAAACTCACCGACGAACAGATCGCGGCGGCAGAGATGCGTTTTGACGCCTTGCGGCCTTACCTGAAAGAGGTCTCGCCTGAAAATGAGCATTGATTTCCACACCGATGCAGGCGTCGTCAAAGACGGTAAATTCTATCCCCATAGACAGACGAAGGGAGAAGAGATCGCGGGAGCCCCTGCGAGTGGACTTCCCGAAAACGAATCACGCGATCACTTGCGGAACTTTATCGATTGCATCCGTAGCCGCAAACGCGAGGATCTGGCCTCGGATGTTCTGGATGGGCATCGCACGGCCGTGGTGGCACACCTGGGCAATCTTTCGTACCGCCTGGGTGATCAGGCTTCCTTCCGTCACCAGCCTCAACCGCTTTCTGAAAATCAGGTTGCTGCAGAATCCTTTGAACAAATGAAACGGCATCTGGTGGACGCCGCCGGAGTCAATTTGGCGAACGCTTCTTATCGAATCGGTCCCACACTTCAATTCGACGCAACGACAGAAACCTTTGTAAATCACCCCCAGGCAAACCACTTCCTGGGCAGAACCTACCGGCCTGGATTTCAACTACCAACCATCACCAGCTGACGATCATCATGAACCTGACACCTGACGAGGGAAAGCTGTTTTACGACCTGTATGCGGCCCTGCTATCGTTCGTGAACCGTAGGCTGGACGTGTCTTCCGAGACTTTCTCAGACGCTCGGGAGTACACGACCACGCCGCCCGAGATCAGGGTGGCCATACGCGATGCCCTGTTCGAGCATCGGGATTTGATCGACGAGTTCGTCAAAGAGAACCCGGCAAGGCTGGGGGCCGAGGCATTGGAGATCGTCGGCAGTTGGAAACACGCTCTGCCGGGCAAGTTCTATATCTTCCGCTACCTGAAAAAGTACACGGTTTTTCTGTCCAGTGGCGACTCCCCCAACAAAGCCTATGGCGTACTGGGACTGGCGGACCCGATGGTGGATGTCATCGGTCCCTACCTGCCACAGCTGGTTGCAACCGTCCTGCTACCTTACCAGGGCAGGATCATCTATGACGGCATGCTTGCAGGGTACAACATCAGGTTCGGCGGCGGCATCAAGCGGTCGCTCAACGAGGAGTACAAGCAGGCCAAAGAGAAATTCGGCATCGTCACGTCGCTCGGGGATCAGGCTGCACCAAAGCCCAAGCAGAAAACGGCCAAGAAGCAGCCACGGAAAGTGAAGGCAGCCCTTGGTGGTCGCTCCGCAGCCGACGAGGCCAAAGCGATTGCCGAGGAGCTGGCCCAAATGACAGATGCCTTCTGCCGGAAGTTCCTCAACGAGGAATACGCTGTACTGTGCCGCGAGTTGGTTTCGGTTTTGGCGAGGAAGCGACCATCGCCGCTTCTTCGTGGTAGACGGGAAACTTGGGCCTCTGGTGTCGTGCGAACCATCGGATGGGCCAACTTCCTTCATGATCCAAGCCAAACTCCTCACCTGAATTTGTATTCCATCGACGAAGCTTTCGGCATCGCGGAGAGCACCGGTGCGGCCAAGCTGAAAGAGATCCGGACGATGCTTAGGATTCGGCAGCTCGATCCCAAATGGACACTTCCCAGCAAGATGGACGACAATCCGATGGTCTGGATGCTGGAGGTCAACGGCATCATGATGGATGTTCGGCACGCCCCCCGGGAACTTCAACAAGCGGCCTTCAAGAAGGGCTTGATCCCATACATCCCGGCAGACAGGGCTGAGGCGGACGAGGCACCGCAGTAGGCGGAGAAATCAAGTCCAGCTCGTCCTATGTCGTCGCTGTCAGTTCGATCTTGTGACCATCGGGATCGCAGACGACTGCGCGTCTTCCCCCATGGTGAAGCTTTGGGGCGGCTGACTGCTTTGCCACCGGCGTCAACAAGACGCTGGAAAACTGCGTCAATTTCGTCGACGGCAAATCCGATTCGTGTCCCTGTGGTTGGCGTAGCATTCTCTGCCAGTGGGTAGATTTCAAACGTCTGGCTGGCAGACTCAGACGCATAGTGTTCCGGCCCATCACCGTGGCGATGTTTGGTGAAATGTAGGCCCAGGGCTTCGTAGAAACTGGCTGCCTGATCGACCTGACGAGATCGAATCACCAAGAGGTTGCACCGCACACCAGCAATTCCATTCTCAAGACTCATGCTGTTTCCTGTTCGTCTTCGAGTTGAATTAACTTGGCAGATCCGTTGGGAAACTGTGCCATCAATTTCAGCGTTCCGCCAAGCGACTGGCAATACTCACGCAAGGAGCTGATCTTGATGTCGCCGCGCCTTTCCATTCTCGACACGGCCCCTTGTTGAACGCTCAGTCTTTCCGCCATTTCAATCTGTGAAAGACCAAGTTCACGCCGCAGTTGCGACAAACTGACCGCAACCGGTGGCGAAGTCTGCCCTCGCGAAAGCAGTAACGAAAGCACGCGATGACGCACGGCATCAGCGTCACCATAGACTTCATCTGTCTTTTCGCCGTAGTCGGCATCAGGAGAACTCGATACTCCAAACCCACGGTCTGTCTGCCACTGCACATTGACAGTGTGCCCATCCCTGAGGATGTCGAGAAACCAAACACCGCTCGCATTTTTTGGCTTGTCGACTGTTACCGACGCACCGGGGCACTCTTTGGTTATTTGCTCCCCAAGGATCTGAATTGGATTTTTATTCTTACTCAAAATCAACTCCGTTGCCGTCGCTTCCAGGCTTGCTAAGAAGGATGTTACCTTGCAGATCCCTAATCTCGATCGCACCGTTGTCACGAATCAAAGGATTGTGGCCACGCGAACGATACCGCACCAAATCGGGGCGATTCTCAACATCCCAAGCATTGTCATCCTGAGGCGGATACATCCGCCCATCGGTCTGCCATCTCGCAGGATCGTTTGGAATGCCGGACATTTCGTCCTCCACCACAGTCAGCATTTCACGAAGTAGCGACAGGGCTTCTTTCGCCGTCGCCAAGTTCCCGGCAGATTCCAATCTCCGGACAAACTCCTGAAACCGCTCCTTTTTTGTCGAAACTCAACTGCCCTCACTCCCCGCAATCATTACACGCACTGCATATTCCGTCAAGGTAATATTCTTATCGCGTGCCTTAGCCTTCCCAAATGCCGCAGACACCAAACACCAAATCACTGGGCCGCGTCACGTCGGGTAAGCGATTTTGCTGTCCTGCCCTACGAGCGTAGCCCTGACGGGCCTCGATCGTAAACCTCACCAAATGGCCGGACCACCCTTCTCTTAAATGGCAGAACCTCCGAATCGGTTGCAGTTGGTGGGTGGCACCAGATCACTGCCGTCTGGATGGATCAAACGGGTGAACGAACCTGTGAGCGAAAACGAACGGGTACGACTGCATTGAGCAATCGCTCGCAGTCAGCCATTCGGCGAGCCCGGATGGGTCGAAACGACGGCCCGAAAAGACAACCTCGAGTCGACCCTGAGAAAGCGAAGTCGACCACGCAAGTCCCCCAAACTGCCAAATAGGCTCCTGACCCTTTTTGTCGCTCCGCGTGTCGGACACCTTTTTCCGGCCTTAATGTCACTCTTAGCCGCCGATTGGTGAAAGCCTCCGCAGCTTTACCTGTGCTTTTACCTGCGGAAGACCAATGAGTTCATCGTAGACGCGATTATATCCCACGACGAAGTTGGGGGTTGCCTCCTGCGGATCGGTCAGAATCCGAAGGTTGCTTTCATCAGGCCACCAATGGTGATGGGGGATCCTGAAAATATGCCCATGGTGCCTGCCACCGTAAGCCGCAATCAGCCAAGGTTCGCGGGCCGCTCCTAAAGCGTACCAGTGAGACCGTGGGCGAAATACCTCCCACGCCCTGTCATAGATGCCGAGAAAGTCTTCGGGAATACGCCGCGTCCATTGCTTCACTCTTAGGAAAAACTCGAGAGACGCAACCCAAGAACCAAATGCATTTGACAACTTTTGCTTCGCAGTGCTGCGGTCGTTGCTCGCCAAGTTTCCCGCATCTTTTAACATGAGCCCATACTTAACCATGCTCTGGTACAAGAGTTGTGTTGTCTGTTCATTTTCCCCTGATCGCCTCTCCTGATCCGCCATTTCGTGTGGCGAAATGGATAGGGTACTCGCGAGTCTGATGGGCATAGCTTGGCTCCGAGAGCGATTGTCAAACGTTGTGCTTGGCGTCCTAGGAGCATACGTCGCATTCTCCCCTGAAACAAAAAAACAACTTTCGATCATCGAGTCTTCTTGCGGCCAAACCGTTTTAGGCCCTGGAAAAGGTGTCGAACACCAATTTGACACCCTCAATGCCGTGCGTCAGACGCCGCGAAGCATGAATTGAAACACCAGCATCCGACCCACCTGGTCTGCGATGCGCCGAAGGTGCTTCGTGCCCTCCGCCGGCCCCCGTGTCGGCGGAGGGTCGTTTGAACCGAGCGTTTGTCCTCGAACCCCCATTCGGACATCGCAGCAATGCCTCGAAAAACCTGGGTCCTGAGCGATTAGCCACTAAAATCCACGAAGGGTGTAATTTGGTGCCACCACCAAACCAGCATGGCAACGCAGACGCACGCTCCTGCTAGCATGCCCGTAGCCGGGTGGCATCGGTTGCAGTTGGTGGGTGACACCAGATCACTGCTGGAGCATCTCGACGTACTTGAGCCCTTCAATCTTCAGGTCGGGCTGCTTCTCCGTCTTCGCCTTCTCCGGACGATCAGCCGTAGCAGCTTGCCTGCGTTTTCGTCGCTTCGGTCGTTTCTTGGTCGCGGTTGCCATGTCACGCTCATAGCATCGCAACCTGATGATGTTAGAAAAGTGCCCTGATCGAAAAGCCGGCAATGGGCGTCGCAGTTTCCCGGTAACATCAACCGAATCGTCTTGGCCTTGCGACCGTTGTTGATGTTTCACGGACGACAGAGAAACGCCAGGAAATGATTCAAACGCGTCGACATCTTATCGGACGCGATGCTTCCCGAAGAAGCTTACGCCAGCTTCTGAAGTCTCCTGCACGCAGTTCATCCCCGTCCCATGGCAATCGGCGTCTTGATCTCACGGGGACTTTTCGAAACGTCACTGCCGCACGACTCCCAAACAATGGCGCGTCGTGCGTTCAACGATTTCGGTCTTATAGTAAAAGAAAAACCGATTCGATCACGCAACGCCGGTCAGATGGGAGTCGTGGGGCTGATGATCAACGCGTGGGGCCACACGAGATCAAAACGCTGCAACAGGTTCGGCGCGGATGACCTTCGGCCAGAACATCTCAGAAGCTGGCGTTAGCCTCCGCTGGCCATCCGGCCGATCAGGTCCGCTGCAAACAGGAGCACCCGTTGCTATCGTAGCATGCTCGCGCCGTGCAAACGCCGGGCCGAACATTATTGGGGCGGGGTGGTTTTTCTGACGCGTTCTCGATGGGGGATGTAACTCCAGTTCTCGGTCCATTGGTCCACCCCACCCCCGGTTCATTCCCGCTCGTCGACATCTCCTAGCCCCATTGACGATGCTGCTGTGGACTCGCCGCTCAATGCCCCTGATCCGGCCTTTCAACCGACGAGAGGTGCGGCAAAACACCCACCCCACCGAAAGGATGTATTCAAAGGTGCACGTGCAGTGACCGAAGCTGCTATGATTTTCGTCGATCCGTAATATCTCAGAGCCGAAAAAAACACCATTTTAAGTAACAACAGGAGTCATCCATGCGAACCCTTCTCTTTAGTTTCTTACTTGCGTTGCTCGCATCGACGCCGGCGAATGCCGGTTTGGTTTTATATGGTTTTGACGAGACTACGGATCAGCTGATTGACATCAACCCCAGCACTGGCGCGGCTAGTTCCATTGGTCCACTGGGTTTCGGTCGAGTCGGCGAGATCGCTGCCAACAGCACCGGTGACCTGTTTGGTACCAAGTATGACTCAGACGAACTCTTGTCAATCGATCCGAACACCGGAGCAGCAGTAGTTGTCGGTTCCTTCGGGGGCTTCCCCAACGTGATTGGCTTGGCATTTGACAACACCGGCACGCTTTTCGGAATCGATGACGGCACAGACAGTGTCATTACGATCAACACGACGACAGGGGCGGCGACGGCTCTATCTACCGTTTCCAATACTAATATCAGCGGACTTGCTTTTGCCGATGATGGAACGCTTTTCGCAAGCGATTTCATCGATGGAAATCTCCTTACGATCAACCCGACCTCGGGAGCTCTCACAACGGTGGGGGCATTCGGAGTGCCAGGTGCACAGTTCCGCTCTTTGGCCTTCGATCCGAACGGTGTTTTGTTCGCTGCGGACGCTGCAGGTAACACGTTGTACTCCATTGATACGACTAACGGCGCCGCTACGAGCATTGGCCCCCTCGGATTCTCTCACGTCACCGGCATAACGTTCTCGGCGATGGCCGTTCCCGAACCGTCATCTATGTGTACTGTGGCCATGTTGTTCGGTCCGACCTTGCTCTTTCGCCGGCGGCTCAAACGCTCTCACCAACGCTTTGCCTGAGGTTCACCGCAGGGGCTTGTCGGCTTTCACCATCGTCTACGCACGAGCAAACCACCGGAGTGTCTGCGACGGCGATTCGCTCGCCCCCAACGATTGGCTGCGGCCTCGGGCGAAGCTCGTTACAGGCCTTCGCTGTTGCCTCCACAACAACCCTCGGCGAATCCATGACCGCTGGCAGGCAACGTGGCGCCGCGGCCTGACGGAGGCTTTGGCGCTCATCGAGGACTTGGTGATTTGGTGCCCTGGGACAACGAAAATTTTGCCCGCCTAATGAGAGGATCAATGCATGGTTGTGCCGTGAAGTGCAAACGGGGCGAAAGCAAAGGGCGATACCCCAAAGCTGGAGTCGCGGAGAGCGTCAGGTAGGTCGCTCGCATTCGAACGCAGCGCGTCGATGCTTCATGAGTGAACCGGACGCGCACGATTCGCGGCCGATTTGGCTTGGATGCTAGCCCAGAAGTGAGGCGTCGAATTCGACAATGCAGTCGTCGCAGATTTGCACTCGGGCGCGATCGATGGACTTGGTGTCGGGATCGACGAGGACGAAGTCGCGTAGTCCTGAGCGGTGTAGTTTGGGATCAACTTTTCAGCGGTCCTCAGATCGATTGCCAGAAGCGATGGCTTTGCCTCCAGCATAGCCTGATCGGTCCAGGGTTTGAGGGGATCGAAGGCGGCCGGTTCGACTGGCAAGAGGCCGCGGTCCCGGCAACAAAAAAACCACGTTTTGCATTGGCAAAACGTGGTTTTTGAGTACACCCCAGAGGATTCGAACCTCTAACCTTCGGTTCCGTAGACCGATGCTCTATCCAGTTGAGCTAGGGGTGCGGGGTTGAGACGAGGAAGTTTAGCGAACCGAAAATGTTTTGCAAGGCCGACTCTGCCTAGACTTTCAGTGGTCTGCGAAGGTTCGCGGGGGCGGGCCGGGATTTTCGCTGCTTGCCGTACCATCAGGCCAACTGTTTCTTTTCGGCCCACCCCTGCGGTTTCTCACAACTTCAATTTCTCCTCCCTCGCGTTGGGGCGTCCCGCCGGTAATCGAGCGGGTTCGGCGGCGCAGGCGACCGTTCCGTTTCGCAGTTGCTTCCATGCCAGTGCTCGTTCGGGATCCGGTGCCGGCTGGACGCTGGACCGCGGGATGCTCGGTCTGCAAGGAGGATCAGGTCGGTGGCCGGTGGCGAGATGGCGTATCCGCCGTGCCGTGCCGGGGCTGGTTGGCAGATGTCGCCGCAATGGGGCGCGGCGATCGCGACCGATTTGGCGTGGTGGGCAGCGGGTCGAATCGGTAGCGGGTCGAATCGGTAGCTTTTTGGGTTGCGTGGTGTCGAGGGACAGTTGGCAACACGGTGGGATCCGATTGGAGTATCATTTCTCGATGGCGGTTTCACCTTCATTGAGAATGATTCTGAATCGGGCGATGCGATGCAAATTCACAAACGGCGGAGTTTCTGGACAAGGAACGTTGATCGATTGTCGGTCGCGATCACGACGCTGTTGGTCGTGGCCAACACCACGGGCTGTCTGCCGGAAGCGCCGCCGCTGGACGGCATGCTCTCGTTTCGCGAAGCCAACGAGCTGCTGTTCGAAGAGCACGCCAACCACGGCGCGATCTACAACATCGACCACACCTGGAACGGCAAACCGTTCAAGGCCGAATGGCGGTTGGCGAACTATCTGAAGAAGAGCGCTCAACTGCAAATCAAGCCGCCGACGGAAACGTTCGACGAAGTCGACCTGTGCATGGCGCTGGAAACCGCGCTGGCCGATGAGTCGTCCAACCCCTGGCACAACGTCGCCGACGACGCAATCCTGCGCGGGTTCCGCCACGCGCTGCAAAATGACGACACGCACATCGCGGCGGCCTATTGCCCCGACGCGCCCTACGACATCATGGTCAAGGTCAAGAACAACGGGTCGGAGTGGTTTTGCGAAGTGAAGGTCCAAAACCTGATCGACCCCAAAAAGCTGGAAGAAGCGCAAAAGTACGCCCAGGAGCAACTCGACCGACTTGAGAAACAACATGCTCACGATTAAGTGCCCCAAGTGCGCGACGCTGATGAAGCTAGAGCAGCAAGCGGTCGCCGTAAAAGTAAAATGTCCCAAGTGCCAGACGGTGCTGAAAGTGCCCGGCAAGGAAGCGGCGTCGAAGCCGACTGGGCAGGCGGCAAAACCGTCAGCCAAGCCCGCGCCGAAAAACGGGGCGCAGCAATCCGCGGCAAAACAATCCGCGGCAAAACAACCTGGGGCAAAACAACCTGCACGCAAGCAGGCAGTCGCCAAAGCGGCGGCGCAGCGGAAGCCTGTGGCGAAAAAGGTCACCGCGCCGGCTGCGGAGGAGTCGCCGTTTGCCGACGACAATCCCTTCGCCGACCTGCCCAGCGGCGGCTTTGATACCGCGGGTGCCGCGGCGGCGGGCACGGATCCATTGGCAGCGGACCCCTTTGCGGCTGACCCGTTTGCCGAAGCCCCGGCCTCGGGTGGATCGCCGTCGGGCGGTTTCGATTTCGGCAACCTGGACCTGCCCGCGGCTGCGCCTGCGGCGGGCGGGTTTCCCGTGGGCGGACTTCCGGGCGGCGGTGGATCCGCGTTCCCCGCCGCCAACGGAGCGCTGGCGCCCGCGGCGGCGCAGCCGACGTCCAAACCGGCCACCGGCTCCTCGGGGACTGGCCCCAAGGGGGCGGTCAATAAGAAGTTGTTGTGGATCGGGATCGGTTCGGGAGCCGTCGTCGTTTTGGGACTGGTGATCGGTCTGGCCGTGTTGGCGGTCCAATCGAAGGGATCGAAGCAGGCCAAGTCGAGCCCGGCGAAGTCGTCAGGGGCGGTCGAGGTTCCTGCGGGTTTCCAAGCCGGCTCGGTCAGCGGCGTGTCCTTTGTCGTCCCGGAAGGCCAGTCCGTCGAAAAGCCGCCGACATCGATCGAGGCTCAGGTCTTCGAGAGCGCCGCGACCGGCGCGACGTTTTTCGTCGGGGTCGATACTTACGAGTATCTGAACCCCAGTCAGATGCAATTGTCGTTGCGCGCCGGAAGGATGATCATGTCGGATGTCTACGGAGGCGAAAGCGTCGAGCGCGACGGGCACTCCGGCAGCAAGGGCAACAGCAGCGGCGGGATGACGCTAACCGACATGGCGGTGGAGTATTACCTGGTCGGTGATCAGGTCATCTTGATCGGATGCGGCATGCCACGGGTGGAGTGGACCGAGGAAGACTTGGAGGAGGGGCGACTGCCCGAACCGAGCGAGGAGGGGAAGGCGAAACTGGAAGCGTTTGAAGAAGAGAAGACGACGTTTTTCGCTTCGGTGCGGATTTGAGCGAAGAGGCACTCACGAATCGTTCCGCTTCACCGGAGGCATCGCTGGGCGGCGGATGAGAAATGAACGGAAAAGAAGTGTCGGATTTTTCAAGTGGGAAAGGTTGCCAGCCTGTCATTCCGGCGTCGACAGGCTGGAGGCCTATCCCATTTATTTTCCGTGCGTTGCTGAGCGTTCGCTGCGACCCCATCCGGGGTCGAGGCGAGCATGGGGGCTTGGTCCGGAGGTGGCGCTGCGCTGACCTCCGGCTACTCGCTGAGATCCCTTCGGGATATTGGCGTGTTCCCACGCGGATCACTACGCCGTGAACAATTTATTAGCGGAAGGGCGCGAGCCCTCCGGTGTTTCGGCAAAGAGGCGCAAGCCGGAGGGCTCGCGCCCTGCCGCTAACACCTCGTAAAACACAGGAAAGAAATCGTTCACGGCGTAGCGCGGAGCATGGGAACCAGTGGGGAGCTTGGGGATGGAGCCTGGATCATTCGTCCAGGATCATGAGTTCGACGGAGCGGAAGTCACAGGGGTGGCTTTCCGATTGCAACGAGATCGTGCCTTGGTCGAGCAGGTTGCCGCCTTGTTTGTCTGCCAGCATTGCCGCGTGCGGGTCGCGATCATCCAGTTGTGGCTGGGTGTATTCGAGCACCGTCTCGCCTTCGATGATGTGTCGGACCAGTTTGGAGCCGCGGACTTCGACTTCGGCGGTCACCCATTGTTCGCCGTGGTACGTTTTGGAGCTGGACGACGTGCAGTGGGGCAGGAATAGCTTTCCGTTCATGACCACGTTGGTACCGGGGGTACAGAGATTCAACGTCGTCCGTTCGTCTTTGCCGTTGCCTCCCAGCAGTTGGACTTCGATCGAGGTCGGGAAGTCCTGATCGATCGTCATCATCTTTGGGTCTTCGCCGTGAAGCATCAGACCGCTGTTGCGGGTCGCCCAGCCCGGGCCGCCTTTGACTTGATCGCCGACAAAGCGATAGACGACGCGTAATCGGTAGTGCGAAAACGGCTTGGTGTAAAACAGGTGCCCGAAGCGTTCGTCGAAAGTCTTGTAGGCCGATTCGTCATAACGAACCTTCAGCAGCCCGTCTTCCACGCGAAACGTGTTGCCATAGTTTTCGCCCAGCGCGTGGTGGCGAATCTTGGGAATCCAGCCGTCCAGGTTTTTGCCGTTGAACAGTTGGATCCATTCGGACTCGCCGCCTGTGTCCGTCGCCGGTTCGTCACCGCGGACACTGGGTGCGACAGAGAAGCAGGCAAGAGCGAGGACGAAGGCGAATCGATAGGTTGAGAAAGTTTTCATTGTGCCGGTCAAGGGAGTGGTTGGTCGTTTTCGCCGGGTGTCTTGGGGAGCCGGCGATTGGATAGTATAGAGTCATTGATCGCGTTTGTCGGCGACCGTTTCAGAATCGTAGGGGTCGGCGAATGCACCGAAGCCGCCGAGCCCCCGGTCGACTTCCAGGTCGGTCGCGGTGACGAAGGAGGCTTGCTGGCCGGCAGGACGCTGGGGATTCATGAGAGCGAGTGTTCTTGTGGTGGGGCGTCGGTTTGGGGGCTGTCGTTGGACAGCGGCAGGGCGATGTAGAACGTAGATCCGTCGGACGACGAATCGTACGAGAGTTTTCCACCGTGGGCTTCGACGATGGACTTGCTGATGGCTAAACCCATGCCGATCCCCTCCTGTTTGGTGGTATAAAAGGCGTCGAACACTTTCGCCTGTTGTTCCGGTGCGATCCCCGTGCCGTTGTCACGGACGGAGACGCGGGCGTGTTCCCCACCGACGGCGACGTTGATGGCGATCGTGGGATGAACGCGATCCCGTGTCGCATCGCATGCATTTTGCAGCAGGTTGACCAAGACTTGTCGCAACTGGACGGGGTTACCGAAGACCATCAGTGGCGTGTCGGGATGGGGACAGACGAATTCGGCGCATTGGTTGTGCGGATTGCATTCGACCAGGTCGACCGAATCACGAACGATCTGATTCAGGTCGATCCATTGTTGGTCACCATGGCCGCGTTTGACGAAGCTGCGCAGCCCACGAATGATCTGGCCGCAGTTTTCGGTTTGGTCGCAGATGGTTTCCAGCCACGATTCGACGGGCATGGAATGTTCGCATTTGTCTTTGGCGATCGCGACTTTGGCGGCGACAGCAAAGTTGGCAATCGCGGCGAGTGGTTGATTGATTTCGTGGGCGATCCCGGCAACCATTTCGCCCAGGGTGGTCAGCCGAGAGACGTGTTCGAGCTGAATTTCCATGTCCCGAAGTTGTTGCTCGGAGACTTTTTGGTGGGTCACATCAAACATCGCTCCGCGCAGCATCTGGGGATTGCCGTCGGCATCCAGGACCAGGTGCGTGACGATGTGCAGCCAGACGATGCGTCCGTCGGACGCGACGACACGTAATTCCAGGTCACCGTCGCGGGAGCCATCCGCCCTAGCGGCATCGGCGGTGAAAAACGCTTCGTAGCGTGATCGGTCTTCTTCAACAATCCGTTCGTCCCAAAACGTCGGTTCATCGATCCAGCGATGGACGGGGAATCCCAAGATGGATTCGGCCTGTTGGCTGACGAAGGTGAAGCGACGTTGGGGGAGGCGGCATTCCCAGACGATCGCCTTGACGTCGTCGAGAAGCTCCCGAAACTTTTGTTCGGAGTGGGAGAGCGCTTCGGAGAGAAGATCTTTGGCCGCGCGGTGCACCCGCAGAATCAGTTCGGCGGGATCGTAAGATTTTTCGACGTAGGCAAAGGCACCCAAATTGACGGCGTCCTTGGCGGAGTGAAACGACCCGTAGCCGGTGTGGATGATCACTCGCATCGCCGGTTGAAGCTGTTGCATCTGCCGCAACAAGCCGATGCCGTCTTGTCCGTGCAGCTGCAAATCGAGGATCGCGACGGCAAAGACTTGATTGCCACATTGCTCCATCGCTTCGTCGTAGGACTGGCAGGTGCAAACCTGAAAGCCTTCGCTTTCGAAGATGTCGCGCAGCGTCAACAACTGGTTGGGCTCGTCGTCGACGATCAGCAAGTTCGATTGTGCGGCGGCCGCATTACTCACGATCTTTTCCTAAACTCCTTTGCAAACGCATGACGGGGGACTGTTCACCTGAGCACACCTCGCCAGACATCACGCAGGCTTCGTGGGCGTGATCGGCGATCATGATGCGCTGCTTGGGGCTCGGGGCATTTTCGGTTCAGTGAGTCTGGGACGGGGGTGAGTTTGATGTGGCCGGCACGGAGGGGAGGCTGATTTGAAACTCCGTCCCCTCTGATTCGCCCTCCGCGACCCGGATCGTTCCGCCGTGTTGTTCGACAATTTGTTTACAAATGGCAAGCCCCAAGCCGTTTCCGGAGGATTTTGTCGTGAACAACACGTCGAATACCGAGCCGCGGTCTGGCATCGGAATGCCGGGCCCGGAATCGCGAACGGCGATGACGTCGCGATCATCGGTCCGCCGTGCGGAGATCTGGATCTGTCCGCCCGTCGCCAGCAACGCATCTATCGAATTATTCAGCAGGTTTTGAAGCACCTGAACGAAATGGTCCTCGTCGACGAAACACTCGAAGGTGTCAGGACTACAATGTACCTGAAGATCGATATTCTGTGGGAGATTCGACCTGGAAAGAACCCGTTCGACCAGGTCCGAAAGACGGATCGGTTTGCGATCCATTTTTCTGCGACGCGTGACGTCAAGCAATTCGTCAATGAATTCGTTGCACGTCGCGATCTCGTGATTCATCAAATTCAGATACTGCGTCTTTTTCTGTTGGTCAATTTGGGGATTGCGTTGCAAGTAGTAGATGGCATTGCTGATGGCGCCCAACGGGTTTCGGATTTCATGCGCGACCTGCGCCGAGACTTGGCCGATCGCTGCCAGACGCGTTTTGACGACCAGTTCCTTTTTCGCTTCATTGAGTTCAGCTTGGACACGTTCGTGATGGCGACGTTGCAATTCCTTCACTTGGATGTGTTCCAAGACACGTCCGACCTGTTCCCCGACGCTGCGCGCCATCAACAGCATCACCTCGTCGGCTTGAATCGTGCGTTCACTGAAGAATTCCAGAATCGCCACCACCTGTCCGTCGATGACGATTGGAAATCCGAGCGCACTGCGAAGCCCATGGGATTCGCACAATGATTTGCGGATGAAGTTTGGATCTTGTTGGATATCCACGATCCAAGCCGGTCGTCCGGATTCCCAGATTTGGCCGGGCAAGCAATTTCCGGTGATGAAAAATGTGTTTTCACTCGCCTGGCGGAAACTTTCCAAACGAGCGGGATTGGAAAAGTGCCAGATGTCAGCCGAGACCAGCCGTGACGGTTCAGACGGGGACGGCCAATACACGTGTCCGACGCTCCAGTCGGTCATCTGGCAAACAATTTTGACGCATTTCTCCAGGGCTTCACGGTACGACGAGGTGTCTTCGGACATCGTCACGGCGCGATAGAGCAACTCGGCTTGAATCGCCCGCTGGGCCAGTTTTCGTTCCATTTCGTCGCGACGGTTGACGGCGCGTTTGGCGAACACCAGTACAGTGACGATCGCCGCAAGTCCCAGCCCGGAAAGGCTGATGACCGATGCCAGGAACATTCGCGAATCCTCCAGGCTCTGCATCAAGCGTGCGTCGTCGCGAAACGCTTGGGCGTGGAGTCGATCGAGTTGAATGCAACGAATCCCAATTCTCTCCAAAGCGTCCGCCTGCAAAAGCGGAGACGCTTGCGGGCTTTCGCCGGCTTCATTCAACGCGGCAACGGCTTCGGCAAGACGCCGTGTGGTGGCTTCGAATGGGTGCTCGTTGAACTGGCGTTGGATCCGCTGAATCTTGCTCAGGCGTTGATTGATGATGTAGGCCGAACGTCTCGTTTCCCGACGCACTTCCTCGGCGAGGATGGAATCAGAGGGTTCGAGCAGGGCCTGGTAACGATGTTGTCGAAGCAAACTCAGTTCGGACTGGATTTTCGAAAGCGACAGACGCGTGGCCGAGTGATAACTGTTCGAGTTTCGGCTCAGTCGGTTGACCGCAATGCGTCGCTGGATCAGGGTTCCGGCGATCGCCCAGCTGACGAGGATGGTGATCACGACCAGCAGAACGATATAGGTGAAAATGGTTCGCGATGATTCCCTGGTCGCGGGGAGAGCACGTTTCATCGTGGTTCTCCTGACGGGGCAATTTCGTCGACGATGCTTTGCAACGCATCAAAATCGTCGGGGTGGACGGGGACGAAGTACTTGGCCAACAGGTGATCCAAGATAGTGGCGTTTGCGGGATCGGCCTCGGACAAGTTCAGAAACGCGTCGCGGAGTTTCGTTCGAACCGCTGCAGGCAGGTCGGATTGACACGCCCAGACGTAATCCACATAGGGCGGCGTTTCCCGCATGACGCGAATTGCGTTTCGGCTGATCCGTTTCGAAGCGAACATGGATTCGATGATCGGGCCGTTGGCAACGCCCAGATCGACCTCGCCGTCCCGAACCGCGATGGCCGTCGCATCATGGGCGCCGGTATAAATGACCGATTCAAAAAACGTTTCTGGATCGATGCCTGATTCCCGCATGAAGTATCGGGGCATCAGGTGCCCGGAGGTGGAAAGACGCGAGCCGAAGGCAAATCGACGGCCGCGAAAATCGCCCAACGCCGTCGCCGATTCGTCTGCCCGGGTCAGGTAGTAGCTGGTGAAACGCAGGTCGCGGTCGCGTGAAACCAAGGGGACGGCATGATGCGAGCGGTTCAGTTTGACAAAGGTGTAGCCGCCCAGCCATGCCAATTCGACGGCGCCCTTTTCAAAGGCGGCCTGCAATTCCTCGTAGGATTCATGCAGCACCAACTTGCATGACAAATCGGTGCTGTCTTCCAGATAGGCGACCAGTGGCAAGTACCGTTGTTGCAACATGCCGCGGCTTTCATCGGGCAACACTCCGATGCGAATCATGCGGAGCGTCGGCTTAGTCGGTGCCGGAGGAGAGCATCCGATCAACAGGATGGCGACGACGGGCAGGAGCACGGCGAAGCGGCACGCACGACCCGGCGATTGGCACTGTTTTGCCTTCGACATCTTTGCCTTTGACATCAACGTCCGCCGATCCTTCGGGGCACTAGGTTCTTGGGAGGTGGACGGCAATCAGCCGCCGGCTTGTTTTAGTGACTCCATCACGTCTGTCCAGTCGAGTGATCGGGCGTAATCAAACGCCGTCCAACCACGATCGCATGTTGCATGGACATTAGCATTGTTTTCCAGCAGCACGTTCACTGATTTTTCCCTCCCGAACAAAGAGACCATGTGCAGCAATGTTCGGCCGCCGTCAAACACTTCGTGGACGACGGCGGGGTCGGCTGCGATCTGTTGGGCGAGCACCGTCGCAATCGTGGTTTCGAACGCGTCGCTGGTTGCGGGAATGTTGACGGATTCCGGAGGCGGGAAATCCAATTCCCACGCTTTGTCGTGACGCTGACGCTCGACCGTATCCATTCGCGAACGGATCACTTGCACGGTGAAACCGCCATAGACCACATCATCGATCACGCACAGCCAATCGTCCAGTTGGGGCAGCGGAATCTCCACGTCGGCGCCCTCGGTGACCGAACGCAGTTTGTTGGGAGCGTTGAGCAGCACGCCGGTGACATGGATGCCATCAAAATCAACCTGCTCGATCCACATGTGCTCCAGGTCAGAGTCGGGATCGGAAAAGTCGTCGCAAAAAGGGACCTTCACACAGGACAGTTCGCAAGCCGGGACGATGCGGTTGAAGTCCTGGCTGATACAATTGAAGAATCGTCGAAACGATTCCCGCGCCGCTTTCGACGCGCGGAGCATCTGTGGATCATTGCCGAGGTGGTAGGTGACAGGATTGGAGTGGTTCATTTTGTGTTTCCGTCATCCGTGTTGTTCGTCGGCCTTTTGCATTGTAGCCGTTTGGACGGCTCCGAATTGTTGATGCCTGCGTGAATTGGAGTTAGAGTGGCAAGGCCGGGATAGAAGGGATGCGGGGAAACCGCGCCCAGCCAAGCGATCGAGCGCACCGTTTGGTGAGAGATTCGTTGGGAAAAGCTGTGCCGTTGCCACTGCTGGAAAGGAACACGATCGAGATGAATCAATGCTTGTTGCGACGTATCAGCTGTGTCGTTGCCTGGTGGGTTGTTTCACCGCTCGCAGTGTATGCCGAGCCGGTGCTGTTTTTGGCCGACGGCAATTCGTCCAGTCTATAGACGAATAAGACGACGGGAAATGCGACTCGCGTCGGAAGCCTGGGACTGACGCCCAGCCCGATCGGGCTGGCGTTCCGTCCGGCAGCGATCCCCGAGCCTTCTTCCTGTGTTCTGCTTTTGCTGATAACTTGCGTGCTGGTCATGCGGACACGACGGCGGCGTACCTTGTTCGCCCCGTGTCTAACGTTTCCTTAGGCAATAGATCCCCATCGATGCGCGCCGTTTGTTTTCAATCCGTCAAAGACGTTTCCGTGCAAAGCATTCCGGATGCGAAACTGGAAGCGGTCACTGATGCGGTGGTGGAGGTCGAGCTGGCCGGGCTGTGTGGCAGTGATTTGCATCCGTACTTCGGTCGCGAGGTCGGCTTGGATTGCGGCACGGTGATGGGGCACGAATTCGTCGGCCGCGTGGTCGAAGTGGGCGAAGCGGTGCGGGGGATTGCGATCGGAGATCGTGTCTTCAGTCCGTTCACGACGAATTGCGGAACGTGCTTTTATTGCCGGCGTGGATTGTCGTCACGTTGTCCCAGCGGGCAACTGTTTGGATGGCGTCAGAACGCGGTCGGGCTGCACGGCGCGCAGGCTGAACGGGTCCGAGTGCCGCTGGCCGATGGCACGCTGATGAAAGTCCCCGAGGGATTGCATGGCGAAGCGGCGCTGTTGCTCGGCGACAATTTAAGCACCGGGTCTTTCGGTGCGTCGATGGCCATCGATCCGCAGTCGGTCGACGGAGAGGTTTATGCGATCGTCGGATGCGGAACCGTCGGGTTGCTTGCGATTGAGTGTGCACGTCGGATGGGAGCGCGCAACCTGTTTGCGGTCGATCCCAATACGGCACGTTTGCAAATTGCCGAACAACTCGGTGCGACCGTGTTTGAAAATGCCGACGAGGCCGTGTCAGCGGTACATGCGGCGACCGATGGACGCGGCGCCGATGGGGTGATGGAGTTTGTCGGTTTACCCGAGGCCCAAGCGTTGGCGTATCGCTTGATTCGCCCCGGAGGTCGCATGTCGGTGATCGGTTGTCATTGCACGCCGGAATTCGCCTTCAGCCCCGCCCAAGCGTATGACAAAAATCTTACCTATCGCACCGGACGCTGTCCCGCACGGAGCTACATGGATGTCTTGCCGGAAATGCTGTTGAAAGAGCCGATGGATCTGTCGTGGTGCTTTACCCATCGGTTCGGCGTGGAAGACGCTGAAGAAGCCTATCAGACGTTTGCCGGCGGAAAAGACGGATGCGTGAAGGCGGTTCTGGAATTCTGCTGACACCAACGAAATCGAGGCGCGTCGTCGTGAGTGGCGTAAGCTTCCAGCTTGCGTTTCACGAGTGAAACGAGATGGCAAGCTGGAAGCTTACCCCACTTTTCATTCTTGACGAAACGCTAGGACTGACATTCACCGGACGAGGGATGGCCGTCGGCGCTGATCAGGCGATCCAGGCGAATGATCGTCCCGTCGTCGAGCTTCACCCATTCCTGTTTGTCTTTGGAATAAACATCGACCACCACCGCCCTGGTCTGTTGCTCGTGTTCTTCGTCGTCTCGGTAGCGGATCGTGGTCGGCGATTTGCGCATCGCCAGGATTTCGAGTTGATCGTAGAAGGCACAGCTGATCGGAGTGTAGGGTTCGTCCATCGTTTCATTTCGACCTGAGACGTGTTGGAACGGGCGCGTGGGATCGCGCGGGGGGCATTGCCATTGGATATACTAGCCGATCCACAGCAGACCAAGCACGACGCTGGGACGACCAAACGAATTCTTCCCCACAGAAAGGCGGGACGGAAAATGAACGAGGAACCCAACACAAAGTCTTCATCCTGCGGATTAACACGACGGGGGGTGATCGCATCGACTTTGGCGGCCGGTGTCGTGCCCTCGGCGCTGGCCACGCGGGCCTATGCAGCGGGATCGGATCGCATCAAGATCGGATTGATCGGCTGTGGGGGCCGTGGCACCGGTGCCGCGGCACATTCCCTGTCCACCGGCCGCGACGCGGTGCTGTGGGCAATGGCCGATGCGTTTCCGGACCGCTTGCGGATCAGCCACAGCTCGCTGATGCGTGGGAAAGCCGGCAAGTCGAATGTCGAACAGGGCAGCGGTTTTGGCAACGCCATCGATGTCCCACCGGAACGCCAGTACGTCGGCTTGGACGCCTACCGAAAGATCATCGATTCCGACGTCGATCTGGTCATCTTGACCGGGCCTCCCGGCTATCGACCGCTGCATTTCGAAGCAGCGGTCAATGCGGGCAAACACGTGTTCATGGAAAAGCCGTTGGCCAGCGATGCCCACGGCGTGCGACGGATTTTAGCGTCGGGCGAAAAAGCTCGGCAAGCGAACCTGAAGGTCGGCGTGGGGCTGCAACGGCACCATCAAGACATTTATCTGGAGGCGATGAAGCGGATTCACGGGGGCGAAATCGGACGAATCGTTTCGATGCGTTGTTTTTGGAACACCGGCTTTCCCGCCAAAACCGCGATGCCGCGTGAGGAGATGACTGAATTGCAGTACCAGGTCCGTAACTGGTACTTCTTTGACTGGTTGAGCGGTGATCATATTTGCGAACAGCACATCCATAATTTAGACGTCTGTAACTGGGCGTTCGGTGATCACCCCGTCCGGGCCGAAGGGATGGGCGGGCGGCAAGTGCGAACCGACAAGAAGTACGGCAACATCTTTGACCACCATGCCGTCAACTACGAATACGCCGATGGAACGATTCTGCACAGCTACTGTCGCCAGATCCCAGGCTGCAGCAAGTTGGTCGCCGAACAGATCGTCGGTACCCAAGGCGTTGCAGAGTTGAGCACCACGCGGTGTGCGCTTTCCAGCGGTGACAAAACGATTTGGGAATCACCGCGGAGACGTGGCAAGGATTACCAAAGCCCGTATCAAGTCGAATGGAACGCGTTGATGAAAGCGGTGGTCGAAGACACGCCGCATCATGAAGTCGACTATAGCGCCAGCAGCACGATGACGGCGATTTTGGGCCGGCTGGCCACCTATTCTGGCAAGACCGTTGAATGGGACGAAGCGATGGCCAGTGAAAAGGTGATGACGACCGATGCGGAATCCTGGGACGCGCCCGCGCCGATCCAACCGCTGGACGACGGTTCTTATGCGATTGCGAAACCCGGTGAAACGAAGGTGCTGTGATGGATCGACGTGAATTTTTGAAAGCGACCGTGGCCGCCACGCTCGCAGCGACCATGCACGGACAACAGGCCGTTGCCGCGGAGCGATTGCGGCCGTTCACGTTGAACTACGCGCCGCATTTTGACATGTTTGCCCATTCGGCCGGCGACGATCTGTTGGACCAGCTTCGCTTTGCGGCCGATCAGGGATTCCGCGCCTGGGAGGACAACCCGATGAAGGATCGTCCGGTCGAGCAACAAGCGGCGATCGCGAAGGAAATGGAACGGCTGGAGATGAAGATGGGCGTCATCTCGGCACTCAAGGGGGTCTGGAATGCGGTCAATTTTGCCGGGGACAACCAAGCCGCCCGCGACGAGATCTTGGAAACCATGCGAGAAATTGTCGATGTGGCTCGACGCGTCAACGCAACCTACTTGACCGTCGTTCCAGGATTGGTCGATCCCAAACTGCCGCGGGACTATCAAATGGCCAATTGCATCGATCTGCTGAAGCGGTGCTGTGACGTGGTCGAACCGCACGGTTTGGTGATGGTGTTGGAACCTCTGAACCGCAAGACGAACCATCCGGGCGTCCTGCTGCACAGCTCCCCACAAGCCTATTTGATCTGCAAAGCCGTCGCCCGTGACTCGTGCAAGATTTTGTATGACATTTACCACCAGCAGATCAGCGAAGGGAACTTGATTCCGAATATCGACCGCTGCTGGGACGAAATCGCGTATTTTCAATGCGGTGATAATCCGGGACGACGCGAACCCGGCACGGGCGAGATCAATTACCGAAACGTGTTCGCGCATCTGCGCGGGCGCGGGTACAGCGGCATCATGGGGATGGAACACAAGAACGCCGGCAAGGGGATCGACGGCGAAGCGGCGGTGATCCAGGCGTATCGAGACGTGGATCCTAACCCTGTGGCGTAAGCTTCCAGCTTGCGATTCCAGGCAAGGTTCTGGCTTGCGCCCAATACCGCTAAGTTA
>NZ_JANZKV010000314.1 GCF_025060895.1 Stieleria sedimenti
AACGATTTCGGTCTTTTAGTAAAAGAAAAACCGATTCGATCACGCAACGCCGGTCACATGGGAGTCGTGGGGCTGATGATCAACGCGTGGGCCACACGAGCTCAAAACGCTGCAACGGGTTCGGCGCGGATGACCTGCGGCCAGAACATCTCAGAAGCTGGCGTTAGCCTCCGCTGGCCATCCGGCCGATCACGTCCGCTGCAAACAAGGGCACCCGTTGCTATCATCTCATGCTCGCGCGATGCAAACGCCGGGCCGAACACTATTGCCCCTTTCCCCTTTTTGTGGCTAGCGGCGGTTTTGGTCGCGGCGGCGGGCGGCTCGGTCGGTGTGGTCCTTTCTGGCTGCCCCGGCGGCGAGCGCCATCGCACCGATCAAGACTTGGGACATCGGGTGTGAGGCGACGTTGCCCAGTTGCTTACTGAGCGTCGGCCCCCAGCGCTGGGCGCGGCGGAGTCGATCCCAGGCGTCGTCGATGTCGCGTTCGTTCTTGGCCCGATGCAGGAGGTCCAGGATGTCCAGCGAGGGTTCGAAATGGGAACGCGCGGCGTCGAACTTTGCCGCTCGGAAACGTTGGATCAGCCGGCCGAGTGCTTCGATGCAGCGCTGCATGTCACGAATCTCGTCGTGATGTCGGCGGGTGTCGCCGTTCAGATCGTCGAGTTTCTGGTCGACCCCCTGGATCCGTGCGACGATTTGATCATCGGTCAGCGAAGGGGTTCGACGGGCGTTGGAGGCCAAGTCGCGCGCGTCGATCTCGGCGAGCCGTTCGCGAATCGCGGCCACGGCTTCGCGGTAGTATTCTCCGCGGGTGTCTTCCAGATCCGTCAGCTCGCGCTGGAGCGATTCCGTTTCGTCGCGGAGCTTGTCGAGTTCCACGAGTTGCCGCTCGCGGCGATCGCCCAACTGTTCGGCTTTGGAGACGGCGGCGGTCAGCCCGAGTCGCTTGACGACCAGGTCGCGTCGCTTTTCCAGTTCCTCCATCACGGTGTCGAGCGCGGCGCGGTCCTCGCCGATGAGTTTGCGCATTTGGTCGGGGGTATCGGCCAGGAACTGGTAGCTCTGTCTGGCTTTGTGGTAATCGATGTATTGCGCCAGCCAACGATCCATCCGGCGTGTGAAGCCTCGTTTGCCGTACTGGTCGGTACCGTAGTGCTGGTCTCTCAGGTAGGTGAATAGCGCGCTGTTTTCGTAGCCCGGCAGTTTTCGCGCGGCGTCCTGTTCGATTTCGTTCAGGTTGGCTTCGGCCCGCTCCAGGGCGGCTTCGGCCATCGCCGCTTGATTGGAAAGTGAAACAAAGGTTTCGTCGGCGGCCAATTCAGATTCGACTTGCGAGGCGAGTGCGTCTTGTTTCGATTTCGCTTCGTCATAGTCGGCATTGATTTCCAACAAGCGATCCTCTTGCAGATCGCGTCGCTCGTTGGCGTCGGCCAGCGCGGTCGACACGCGGCGCCGATGGTCTTCTTTTCGCATCAAGACCTGCCGGACGCGATCACGGACTTCGCCCCAAGACGATTCGATCGATTCACGGGTCAACTCGGGCAGGTAGTATTCCGCCAGATTGATGAGTGCGTCGCTGCGATCGTCAGCGAGTTGGTCTCGTTGGGCATCGATCGAGGAGAACTCGGACCGCATCTGGTCGATGCGTTGCTGCACGTCTCTGTACCCGTCCATCAGCAGACGGTGCATTGCCGGACCGGAAATCGTCATGTTGCACGCAATCCTGGGCTAACCGAAGAGGAACCAAAGGCCGCCGGCGAATCCCGCGGCACCGGCCAACGACCAAAGAATCTTGCCCCGCCACACCCAGCAGTGGGCGAGAAAACGTTTCAACCCTGGCGCGGGATCCTGGTAGGTATGCAGGGTTTCCATGTACTGGCCGATCGCCGCATCGATTTCGGCCTCGGTCACGTTGTCACCGGACAATCGCGCCGTCCGCAGTAATTTTTCGCGGAGGGCGACGCGGAGGTCATCTCGGCGAAACATCTCCTCGGCTTTCTCGCGTTGGTCCCGCATTTCCCGGGCGACGTCCATCACCCGCAACGTTTCCTGCAGCGTCAGGTGTTGGCCGGGGACTTCGATTCGGGTCTGTTTGGCTTGTGCTTGGCTCATCGTGTTTGATGTGGGAAAACAGGGCGTGGGGGCGGTGCCCGAGAATACAAGATACCGTCTCGATTGCGTCTGGGGCATCGGTGCGCTAACTTGGTAGGCGTGTTGACGCCCGTCGTCGGTTTCTTTCGCAACCATACATCCGTCAAAGACCCAAAAACATGTCCCAGCAAGCTCAAGCGTCTGCATCGCAATCCCAGTCTCAGCCACGCGATACGAGCAAGATGCGAAAATACCTCAACGATGCGGTCCAGGTGTTGAAGGATTTCGGCGTCGACAGCAAGAGTGGAGCCCCACAGGAATTAATTTCCTTGCTCGAAGGCGTCAAGCATCTCGATGAGGCCAAAGTGTTGGCGATCGCGGATGTGATTCAGCACATGGGGGCGTTCAACGCGTTGGTGCGCGAGAATGTCGAGAGCATCGAGGTCGGCAACCGGTACCTGCAGATTTCTCAGGAATTCGACTCCGTCCGTGAGGACAGCAAGCGGTTGATCGCCCAGCTGGATGACGGTCGCATCAGCGGCACCGAAAAACTGTCCAACTGGTGGATGAAGATCCGCCGGGGGACCCCCAACGACCGCTTCGAAAAAATCGTCGAAATCTATTCCGACGTCGCCAAGGACACCAAGGAGGCACTCAAGAGCGAAGACCGGATCATGGACGCGTACATCGACTTTCGATTTGCGCTCAAGGAAGCCGAGGTGCTGGCCCGCGAGTTGCTCGATGCCCACGCCCCACGGTTGGAAGCCGTTCAAAAGGCACTTTCGGATGCCCAAGAGGCATTGGACAACTACACCGGCAGCGACGAAGGGGGCAAGAGCCAGTTGGAGCTTGCACGTGACGAGTCGCGCCAGAAATATGAAGACGAGGACGAGACGTACCAGTTACTCAAAGACATCGCGGAGAACTTGGAAATCGGTTACGACGTCGGTGAAACGTTGATCAGTAAGTTGAAACAGACGCACGATGTCAAGGAACGCGTCTACCGCCGCGCGGTCACGTTTTTCACGACCAACGAACATGTCTTCACGATCCTCGGCACGGTCTATCAAAGCCAGCACGGTCTACACGAAGTCACCCAGGCGACCGAAGCGATGAAGGACGGCGTCAACAAGGGGTTGGAAGACGTCGCCAACTTGGGGCGTGAACTGGAACGCGCCGCGTTGAAGGCCGGATACGGCAGCACGATCAATCCTGAATCGGTGCAAAAACTGGTCGATGCGATCAGCGATTTTCAGATCGAGTCGTTGGAGATGATCGCCGAACTACGCAAGGAGAGCGAAGAGAGCACGCGGGCGATTCGCAAAAGTGTCGAAGAGGGCAAGAAGAAGTACCAGGAAACACTCGCCCGCCACGCACGCGACCAGATCAAACGCTGAAGCCATGCCACTTGATCCCCTGAACCTCGCCCCCCTGACCGACGCCCAGAATCGATTCCGGCGCGAATTCAATGATTTCGCCCGGTTATGGCAGGAAACCAAACAGGACTGGCGAGACGATCGCGCGGCGGAATTCGAGCGGGAGTTTCTCGCCCCTCTGGGGCCGAGCCTGTCGCGGTTTGCGTCGACGTTGGCCGAATTCACCGAGACATTGCGGAAATCACAAGCCGCGATCAACGACACCGACCAACGTTCCCGCGAGCTATACTAGAGTCGGTCTCCTGAACTGAAATGATTGGGGTAGCGGCACCGGCGACGAGTTTCGGACGCTCTTCCTGTTTGGCAGACAGACTGTCGGCGGGTCCGAGACGAGAGGACCCCACGCCATGGAAACGACGGGTCTGCCCGGTTGGGATATCTCCCTCGTCTTTTCTCCTCGATTCCGATCCGCACCATGAAAGACTTCTCGGTTGCACCCGCGGGGCTGTTCTCGCCCGAGCGACAACGCCGCCTGATCGATGCGTTGGTCACGCGGTTTGAAACCTGCCAAGCCCAGCGTCAGGAACTGATCAACCAGCACGCCGCCCAACGCGACGAAGAGGAGCAACAGTTACTGTCCGATCGCAGTGGCGTGACGGCCGAGTGTCGACGGCAGCGGCGGATCACACTGGGCCAATGGGATGCGGCCGAGGAGAAGGTGTTCGCCGGCTATGAAGAGGAAACCGTTCGGTTGCGAACGGAGGTCAATCGTCTCGCCTCGCTGTATCGCAAAAAGGCGGCCGAGGGAAAAACCGCGATCGAGCGAAAAGTCGAAGCGCGTCGCGAAGCCATCCTGCATCAATTCGAGGCGCGGCGTCACCAGCCCGGCGAGCAGAGCAAAAAAGAGATCGAGCAAATCAATGCTTCGCTCGTTCCGATCGGTGAAGACGTGGCTTGGGCACGCGATTTGACCATTCGGCGACTGGATCGGTTGCCCAACGTCCCACCGGCGGAGACTCCGGAAGAGGACATGAGCGAGCCGCCACCGGAATCGATTGCCGAAGCCGTCGACACCGTGTATCGGCTTTCGCGAGCGTGTCGGGGCTTTGTCACCGAGCTGCAAAACAGTGCGGCGGCCAAATTCGATGATTCGTTTTATTTGCCTGGTGGCGTCGCCGTCGCGGTCGTGTTGTGGTGTGTCGGCGTGCAGGTCGTCCAGCCGGCCGCGTATTGGCTGTACATGGTTTCCGGCGTGGTGGCCGCCGCCGTGATCGGGTTTTGCATTTACGCGGCGTTGCTGATTCCCCTGCGGCGGCAAACCCGGCAGATGTACCCCAAGATCATTCGGACGGGGCAAGCCGCCGAAGAAGCTGCCGCGGCCGGGCGCAAGATCTCCAAAGACACCGCACGCGACGCGTTGGCCGACTTGGAAGATCGTCGTGATCGGCACCTTGAAGCGGCCGATCAATGGCGTGAAGAGCAGTTGGAGCATTTGGCGCAGCAGTTGGCGGCCGAGCAGGAAGCGGCCAGGGCAGAATTGAACGAGCAATTGGAGCAGCTCGGTGACGATTTCCTGTCCGGCTATGGCAAGGTGAATTCGGAGATGCATCATCGTGCCGAGCAGGTCGCGGCAACCATCACGGCACAGTTGGCCGACACCGACCAGGCCTTGCACCGGCAACGGGAAACCAACGCGCGTCGACGGCACGAAGAATTGCAACGGGTGACCGATCGGATGCGAGACGGGGTGCGGGGCGGTCTGGAACGCATCAAGTCGGCCGGAAAGGCATGCGTTATGCGGTTTCCAAACTGGGACAAGGTCGCCGACCAGCCGCACACCGAGTGCGACGAATTGGATTTCGTGCCGCTGGGGCATCTGAAAGTGACCGAGTTTCTGGCGCGGACGCTGACGTCCGAACGCATTGGGGATGCCCCCGACGGGGCGGGCAACCACTCCGATCAAGTCAAACCGCTGTTTCGCAGCGGCGATCTTCCCGACGAAATGCCGGTGGCGCTCCATCGGCGGCTGCACGACGGTTTGATCGTTCACGCCGCCCCGGACCAGATGACCAAGGCGGTCGAGCTGGTTCATCAGGTCTTGTGGCGGATGCTTTCGGGGACCTCCGGCGGGCGAACCAAATTGACGCTGATCGATCCGATCGGTCGCGGCCAGAACTTTACCTCGTTCATGTCCTTGGCCGATCACGATCCCACCCTCGTCAGCCATCGTGTCTGGACGACCGAGAATCAAATCGAAACACGGTTGGGCGAAATCGCTCAGCACGCCGAGGATGTCTTGCAGTCCAGTCTGCGGGACCAGTTCGAACGCGTCGAGGACTACAACCAGATCGCCGGTTCGATGGCCGAGCCCTATCAAGCGGTCGCCGCGGTCGGGTTTCCCGAAGGCTTGACCCGCGGCGGGTACAAACACCTCAAAGCGCTGATCGAGAGTGGTGTTCGCTGCGGCGTCTTCGTTTTCATGGTCTGCAACGAGAATCAAGTCTGGCCCAGCGATCTGCCGTTGCCCCACGACAGCCGCGTGTTGGAATTGTCGGTCGACAAAGACGGCCATTGGAGCGTGCGGCACGAGGGTCTGGAACGATTGGAGTTTGTGCCGGCGGAGAATGTCGAGGCCGATCTGCGTGGGGAACTGGCCAACCAGATCGGGACGGCCGCCACCATGGCCGCGCGGGTGGAAATTCCGCTGGAGTCGATCCTGCCGGCACAAGGCGGCAAGGCGCGGACCGATGAGGGGATCGAGATCACGATCGGCAGCCAGGGCGGGCAACGGACGCTTGCCTTGGACCTGGGCGAAGGCGTCCGCCAGCACGTCTTGATCGCGGGGAAAACCGGGTCGGGCAAAAGTACCTTGCTGCACTCGATCATCACCTCGGGGGCGCATCACTACACACCCGAACAATTGCAGTTTTACCTGTTGGATTTCAAGAAGGGTGTCGAATTCAAGACGTATGCCGACAGCGGGTTGCCGCACGCACGGGTGATCGGCATCGAAAGCGAACGCGAATTCGGTCGCAGCGTTTTGCAGCGGCTGGATCAGGAACTGCAACAGCGTGGTGAACGATTTCGTGCGCAGTCGACGCAGGAGTTGGCGGACTATCGATCGGCAAGCGGTCAGCCGATGCCGCGAATCATGCTGATCATCGATGAATTTCAAGAGTTGTTCATTCGCGATGACAAGGTGGCCGCGGAGTGCTCGATGTTGCTGGACCGGCTGGTGCGTCAGGGGCGGTCGTTTGGGATCCACGTGATTTTGAGCAGCCAGTCGCTGGCGGGGGCCTATTCGTTGCCGCGGGCAACGTTGGGGCAGATGGCCGTTCGGATCGCGATGCAATGCAGCGAGTCCGACGCGGCGTTGATTTTGTCCGATGACAACACCGCGGCGCGATTGATCACGCGTCCCGGTGAAGCGATTTACAACGATGCGGGCGGCTTGATCGAAGGCAATCAACCGTTCCAGGTTGCCTGGCTGAGCAACGACGAGCATCGAACGTTGCTGTCCAAGATCACGCAGCGGGACAAGGTGTTTCTCGAAAAACTACCTCCGCCAGTGGTGTTCGAGGGCAATCGTCCCTGCAAATGGTCGCCGGGGTTGGCTGCGGCCGCGATCGGCGATCGGGCCCAGTCGGGCGAAGAGTTGCACGGATTGTTGGGAGAGTCCGTCGAAATCGGTCCGCCGGTTGCAATCGAATTGTCTCGCAACGCCGGTCGCAACGTGGTGATGATTCCGGCGCCCGAAGCCCGCCCCGGTCTGCTCTCCACGATGCTTTCCGGGTTTGCGAGGTCGAACTCGGAATTGGAAGTGATCTATTTCAACGGCAACCGAACCAACGAAACCCAGTCTCTGTCTCCGTGGTTGCAGCGGGCGGGAATCAAAGTCCGTGAGGTGAAGCCGCGTGAGAGTGCACCGGAAATGGGCAAGTTGGCCGAGTTGGTGAAGGAACGCGGCGACGAGGCCGAGGGGGTTCATCCGATCGTGATCGTGATCGATCCGTTGGATCGATTCCGAGACTTTCGCCACGAAGACGCGTTTAATTTTTCGCTCGATGCGACGCAGGGCAGCATGTCCGGAGGCCAGGCGATGCGCGAAGTGCTCAAAGACGGACCGCCCGCCAACGTCTACTGCATCTTGGTGTGCGGCGGCGTGGAAATCATGACCCGCTGGTTGCCCCGGCAATCACAGCATGATGTCGAACTGCGTGTGCTAGGGCAATTGAACGCGTCTGATTCGTCCTTGTTGATCGATTCTCCGATCGCCAGCGAACTGTCCGCCGCGACGATGCTGTTGTACGATGAACCGGCGGGCCGAATCAGCAAGTTTCGCCAGCCCGATCAAGCCGAGGCGATGGACGTCAAAGCTTGGTTGGAATCGTAGCAGCTCATTCACTTCCCAAGATCAGGTTTCACACCGTCGACCATGCCATCGATCTTTAGCAAAATCATCGACCGCGAAATTCCCGCCGACATTGTGTTCGAAGATGACGTGTGCTTGGCGTTTCGCGATATCAATCCCAAGGCGCCGGTTCATGTCTTGGTGATCCCCAAGAAAGAGATTGAATCGCTGGCACATTTGTCCGACGAAGATGAATCGATTGTCGGTCACTGCGTGTTGGCGGTCGCCAAGATTGCCGCCCGGGAAGGCTTGGCCGATGGCTACAACATGGTCGTCAACTGCGGTCAGGCGGGAGGACAGGAAGTACCGCACCTGCACTTTCATCTGCTCGGTGGCGCCAAACAGACGCTGGTTTGAATAGGATGTGCTGGTGTCCAGGCTTTAGC
>NZ_JANZKV010000315.1:0-3543 GCF_025060895.1 Stieleria sedimenti
GAGCGGGTCGAGGAATTGCTTCGGGTGCACGAGCAAGAACAGAGCTTCCTAAAGTCAAATAACAACCCGCCCTCAACGGAAGTCATGGGCGAGTTGAACATCGCGTCGGGTCAGCAGATCGGGCGGTACAAGCTGCTACAGAAGATCGGCGAAGGCGGCTTCGGCGTGGTGTTCATGGCAGAACAGCACCGCCCCGTTCGCCGCAAGGTCGCTCTGAAAGTGATCAAGCCAGGGATGGACACCAAGGCCGTGGTGGCCCGATTCGAGGCCGAGCGGCAGGCGCTCGCAATGATGGACCACCCTAATATCGCCAAGGTGCTCGATGGCGGTGCGACGGAATCGGGCCGACCCTTCTTCGTGATGGAGTTGGTAAAGGGTGTGCCCCTCACGGAATACTGCGATCAGAATCAACTGTCCACGGACGAGCGGCTCGCATTGTTCCAGACCGTTTGCCGAGCAGTTCAGCACGCCCACCAGAAGGGAATCATCCACCGCGACTTAAAGCCCTCCAACATCCTGGTGACGCTGCATGACGGCAAGCCCATTGTAAAGGTGATCGACTTTGGAGTGGCGAAGGCGATCAATCAACAGCTCACAGAGAAAACACTGTTCACAGCTTTCGGCCAAATGGTCGGCACGCCGCAATACATGAGTCCCGAGCAGGCCGAGATCAGCGGGCTGGACGTCGACGCACGCAGCGACATTTATTCCTTGGGCGTGTTGCTCTACGAACTTCTGACCGGTTCCACACCGCTGGAATCCGAGCAGCTTCGCAAAGCGGGTTACGCCGAGATCCAGCGCCTGATCAAGGAGTCCGAGCCACTGAAGCCGAGCACACGTCTGAGTACCTCTGGCGAAAAACTCACTGCGATTGCCAAACATCGCAGCGTTTCACCAGATCGTCTTTCCGCGATCATTCGAGGCGATCTTGACTGGGTGGTAATGAAGGCACTGGAGAAAGACCGTAGCCGACGCTACCAGTCCCCCGAGAGACTTGCCGAAGACGTCGCCAGGCACTTAGCGAATGAGCCCGTCGATGCCAGACCACCAACGCTGCGTTATCGCGCATCCAAGTATGTGAGGCGAAACCGTGTGCCTCTTGCTGTCACTGCATTGCTGATTACCGTCCTAGCAGCGGGGCTGGCCAGTACGAACAGCCAGAGGATGCGGGCCAACCGGGAAGCTTCTGAGGCCGAGGAGAAGGAAAAAGTCGCGAAAGAAGCTCGGCAGCAAGCTGACGTTCTCAATCAGGATCTGAGGAGAGCAAACCTTGAATACGAAAAGTCGCTGGTTGAAATTTGCCTCCTTTACGCCGTGCACGGTGACCTCCAAAAAGTGGAACAATTGACGGGGTCGGTGAGTGATGATGTGTTTCCGTTGTACTGGAAATTCACACTGAACGGCGTTGCCCACTTTCATCGGGGCGAGAACGAGCTGGCGATTGAAGATTTGCGAGCGGCTCTGTCGAAATCACCAGACAATCTTTCGGCCAGCGCAATGCTCACTCTCGCGCTTGTCTACACCGGACGGTTCGATGAGTGGGCTGTCGTTGCGGCGAAGCTGAAGAACGCAAACCCCAGCAGGAAATACGCTGATTTCGACAAGCTGTTTTTGGGATACGCATCTTTCTATTACGATCTGGAGAAATCAGCCACACTGATCGGAGATGTGGTCGAGCGGAATCCGACCTGGCTGATGGCTCGTGCGATGCTGGCAGGGACCCTTGCGCACCTGGCCGAAGAAACCGATAGCCGGGAGACCATGATGCGAGCAATCGCAGAAATCAAAATCCCTGAATTGCTGCTGACAGACGACAACCGGTTCCTTCTTTCATGCTGCTTTTACGTTTACCGAACGGCCTTGATCGTCTTGGATGAACCCGACCCGGAATACCAACAACTGGCAGAGAAATACGCCGTCGAACTTGAAAAATATCCATCGTACTCCATCGGAAGCGTCATCAGATCCGTCTACTACGATCGCATTGATGATTCAGAGCGCGCTGTTTTGGCATGGCTCGAAGTCTTGCACTCAGGACACGGGATTCAGCTTCATTGGGTGTCGGCAGGATTGCTGAAGTACGGTCATGAGCAGAATCTATACGACGCTGATCTCAAGCAATGGAATGAGCCAGAGGAACTCTCAGCGTTCGCGTACGCCTACGCGCTATCCGAGGATGAAGCACATCGAAGAACGGCGTGGCAGATCTATCGGCAGTTGGTGCCACGAGCTCAAACGGCATCGGAGAGATTCCTGGTGATCCAGATTCCGCTACTGCTACAGAATCGCGACGTCGCGGCGAAGCAAGCAGAGTTGTGGTCGAGTGAAGCATCATCGGAGGACGTTTCGATCGTATGGAGTCGAAACAAGTTGGACTACGTCGTTGACGAGCAAAAATGCTCGGAGGCCTGTTCTTCGGAGGATAGACGAGCAAGCGCCTTCGCGAATATGCAACTGGCACTGCTCCGCTACTCGGAGAAGGAGTATCAGATCGCTCTTGAGCATTTGCAACAATGCGATGCGAAGTGGATGAATCGATATTGGGAGTGGTATCGTGAAGCGTTCCTGCAGAGGTTTGCAACAAAACTCGAAAGTCCGGCGGAATGATTGACCGTGCAGCCAAGTCTGCCAAATCATCGGACTACTGAACTAATGACCAGACTGCCGCCGATCGCTTGAACCTGACCCACTGATGAGTGACAATTTAGCCACCCGGCGGCTCTTAAATCCTTTCAGATGTTTTAACGCCAATAACTCGGGAGCACCGAAGTGACCAGGCCCTTCCAATCCGTAGTGATTTGCGCCCTTTCGTTTTTCATCTTTGATCCAGCCGTCGCTGACGATACAGCGCACGAAAAGCTGCGGCCGCTCAAGTTTCTCATTGGCCAATGGACTGCGGAACACGAACTTCCTGCGGCGATCCCAGAGGTCGGATCCAAGAAAGGGGCGATGATTAGCGAGACTCGTACGATCGATTGGATCTTGGGTGGTGCGGCAATCGAGATCAGGACGGAAAGCGTGATCGACGGAAGGCCGCAACCGCCATCGAGAGGCATCATTGCTTGGGATCCGGAAAAGGAGCAAATCTCTCACTTCATGGTAAGCGGAAGCGGATTTCTCGGCGGGGGATCTTGGCATCATGAAAACGGTGACTGGCTCCTAAAGTGGAAATCCTCCACCACCAATGGTGGATACGCTGGGACATCGATTCACCGGCCAAAGAGCGACGATTCTTTTGAGTGGCAGATGGTTAATGTTTTTCAAGCTGGCAAGAAACTTCCCGACTGGCCATTGGTTGAGCTGAAACGAGTCACGACCAAGCAGGAGGCTTGGATCGATTACATGGAGGGAAGCTGGACGTTCGAATTTGAGGATGAACGACGCGGTGACGTGACTTGGATTCGAGCAGGCGATACTCCCGCCCTATCGTTTACCGGAGAGACGAAGGACTTTTCAATCGCCGGCGTCATCGGATGGCATAAGGATCAGGAAGCCTTCCTTGAGACGGACTTTTCGACTGATGGCTATTTGAAGCGAAGATTT
>NZ_JANZKV010000315.1:3593-5698 GCF_025060895.1 Stieleria sedimenti
TGTCAGGCTGATAGACGGCGGCGTTTGGTTGACACCGGCTGCTTATTGTTCAGGCTCATCACTTAATCACAAAAGAATGAGGTTCGTCATGTTGAGAATTCTGCTGTTGCCGTTTGTTGTGTGCAGTGTTTACTCGGTGAGTTGCCCGGCCCAGCAAGTCGGCTCCACGGAACAGATACAGTGATCAAACGGCGTGGAGCCACTTGTTCATCGCCGGAATCGACCCGAAGACAAACAAGGCTGCATGTTGGGAATTTTCAAGCACTGGGGCGATTAGCGAAATCTCGTACGACGATCGCGGAACGAAGATTACTGGCGATCACACTCGATCCAATGGCGACCAGCTTACCTTCAAGGGCGAATTCTCTGTCGATGGTGATTGGCTGCGTTATCGATCGAAGATTGGGCCCGAAGGCGAGGAGCCGAAGCCGTACGCTTGGAACTACCGAGATGCCGAGTAAATGCCGTCAATCGCAAACCCGAATGCTTGGCAGTGCAACCAGAGTCCGTTTCTCATCCCTTCGATAAACGTAAAGTTCCCAATGATTGTAAAACCTCGAATCCGATCCCGCTTACTGGCCTTTGTGGCATTCGGTGTGTTTTGTCTTGGCTCGTCGTCTTCGCTATCGGCTGGAGAATTAGCCGAACGAATCATGGGCTATTTTCCCGGCAAGTGGATCATCAAAACGGCTGATGGCGACGTCGGCGGCGAAGTCGAATGGAGTCGCGTGGCTGGTGGCAAGGCTGTTTCTGGTTCTGGTAAGCAGGAGGGGCAACCGTCCTTCTCCATGGCCGGTTGGGATGCAGAGAAAGAACTGTGGATTCACAACTGGTTCGAATCGGATGGAACGCACGGCTATCTGGAAGTCGAGTCGTTTGCGGATGGCGTCTATAAGGGGAAAGCGGTGATTACATCCGGAGATGGCAAAGTCGCTTCAGGCCCCTGGCAGAACAAGATTCTGGACAAGAACTCCTTTGAAATAACCACGCCTTCGATCCAGGGTGGAATTGAAAAATCTTATTGGTTCCGAGCGGACGCGAACGAGACGCCTAGACATGTAAAGGACGCGATTGGCAGGCTAGTTGGCGAATGGTCCTGCGAGACGACGGTTGACGGAGAAACAGTCAAATGGGAGCTCGAGTGTCAATGGTCGCCTGATGAATCGAGCATCACCTACAACTGGTCGGGCACGGATATCGTCACAGGCCAAACGAACTCTGGATCGGGGATTCTTGGTTGGGATGCAGTAAAGCAACTGGTCGTTGAATTGGAGATCGATGCTGACGGATCGACTTATCGTTCGACCCATCACATTCTTGAAAACGGTGATTGGACGAGTCCCACCAAGGGTTCCACCATCATTGACGGAAAGCGTGTTCATGTTGAGTCCCACCGTGTTTTTACGTGGCCGTCGAATGACGAGTGGCGAGGGCGAGACACAAAGCGGATGATTGACGGCGTTCCGGTCGAGGAAACGACCACGGTTTGCAAGAGGAAGAATTAGGCAAGACCCGCCATTGACGGAAAGCCTCAAGATCATTTTGAGTAGCCATTACGTGGGATCTCGAAAAGGAGGGAGCCCCACGAGGCTAAGGCCAGGACTCTGCCGTAAACGACTTGCAGTGTTGTCTTTGACGTACGGCGAGTCGTGAGCAGTGTTGCTTCTAGCTCCAGATCCTGAGTCAGCCGACGTTCGTGTGCGTCCACGCACGCATGGCTGTTGGTCCTGATGCCAGGAGGCGCTTCCCCGATTGAAATGCTGTAGACTGCCGCGCAGGATCGCTATGTTGGGCCTATGTCAGATGTAACCCAGATTCTTGCTCAGATCGAACAGAGCGATCCGTCGGCGGCCGATCAACTGCTGCCGTTGGTGTATGAGGAGCTGCGCAAGTTGGCAGCATCCAGGCTCGCGCAGGAAAAACCCGGCCAAACGCTGCAGGCGACTGCACTCGTTCACGAGGCGTATGTGCGGCTTGTCCAAGCAGGGAATCCCCAGCAATGGGACTCGAAGGGCCATTTCTTCGCTGCCGCCGCGGAAGCGATGAGACGGATATTAGTCGATCAGGCGCGTCGTAAAAAATCGTTTCGTTCGGGTGGGAATCGC
>NZ_JANZKV010000316.1 GCF_025060895.1 Stieleria sedimenti
ACTAAAATCCGCGAAGAACCTGTCCCGCTTGAGGAAAACGAAATGGCTCCACAAAAGTTCCAAAACTGCATTGAAGCGTGTCTGGATTGCGCCACGGCATGTCGCAAGTGCGCGGCCGAATGCCGCGAGATGGCAGGCTTCCAGAAACTGATCCCGTCCAGATTCGTTAGCGACAGCAGCGGTTCGACGTCAGCGTCGTTGATTTCCAGCTGGTTGAAGTTGACATCCACGACGTCCTCGTTCGGAATCTTTTTCCAGCTTCGGAAAGGTTCACCGAGGAATGTGAAGCGAACCCCTCGATCCGCCAAAGCGATCAAAGCGGCGTCCATCAAAGATCAATTGATGAACTCGATGTTTGCGAAGTAGGCACCTCGCTGAGTGTTGGTTTGCGCGTCGGTCACCCAGCTCTGCAGCAACATCTCACCGGCCGGTAGGTTTATTTCAAAAGCGATGATGGCTTGACTGGGGCTGATTTGACTTGTCCGTTGGACATCGCCGATTTTCAGTCGAACTTCTCGAGCCCCCATGGGCGCTGGTGCGTCCTCAGGAAACCTCGACAGCTGGATTCGATATCGGCCGGGTCGAACCACGTTGACGGCCCAGAATCCATTGATTGCGATTGAATCGTCGCTGAGTTGAGCTTGCTTCCAAATCACATTTCCTTCGGTGGGATGCCAATCTCGTACCGTAAGTCGTGTGAGTTTCTCTTCGGCTGCACCGAGCTGAAAACGGGTGTAGTCGGGATCCGTTGCGAACACATCTGCGAAATAACTTTCGTATCGAGACTGCAGTTCGCGAGCGACATCCGGATGTCTTGCGGCGACGTTCTGTTTTTGACCAGGATCGCGGATGATGTCATAAAGTTCACCATCAACCAAACGCCACTGTTCGGTCAACACTGCATAATGGGGCATGCCATGTTTTCTCGGCGAAAGTTCCAGCCTGGGCCTATCGTCCTGTCGCTCAACGATCAACGTGCGATCAGACCACTCGTTGCCGCGACCTTCCAATAAACACGCCATCGATTGACCATCGAATTGAATGCCTTTGGGAACGTCTAGCCCACACCACTGGATCAGGGTCGGCAGCCAATCCCGACACGACGTAAGGTTGTCGATCTTCCGTCCAGCTTTCAATTTCCTAGGCCATCGTACAAAGCACGCGACGCGGTGACCGCCTTCGTAGACTGATCCCTTCTTCCCACGCATTCCCGCGTTGTAACCGTCTTGCGGGTCTCCACCGCCGGCCCCTTTCGCTGTGCCGTTGTCCCCCATGAAGATGACGATCGTGTTCTCGGAAAGCTGCTGCGATTCGAGACAGTCCAACAGTCGTCCTAAATTCTCGTCAAAATTGACGATCTGCCCAAAGAACTTGGAACGTTCTTGCGAATGCCCGCTGGCCCTGAACGGAGCCGAGTACTTGTCGGCAACGGTATGGGGACTGTGCATCGCATTAAGCGGCAAGTAGATGAAGAACGGCTGTTCGGTCGCTTGCGAGGCCATTCGCTGACACTCACGAAAGAAAACATCCGTGCAATACCCCTCGATCTGTTCAGGTGTCCCGTTGCGATAGTAGGTGTCGTCGAAATAGTCGTTGGCGATCGGATTGCCGATTTCGTCGATACCACCGGCAAGATGGCGGACGACATCTTGAAAGCCACGATATCGTGGAGCGTATGGCCACGTGTCGCCGAGGTGCCATTTGCCAAACATTCCAGTGCGGTAGCCCGAAGCGGCAAACAAGTCAGCCATCGTGACCTCATCGGGGTTCAACAGTTGTCGCCCCTGCGTCACCGTCCACGCGCCGACCCGCGAAGAGTACCGACCTGTCATCAACGCGGCTCGGGTGGGCGTGCATACTGGATCGACATGGTAGTCTTCTAACTGAACGCCTTCGGCTGCCAGTCGATCGAGGTTGGGCGTTCGCAGCCAGGGATTCCCGTGACACGACATATCGCCGTACCCCTGGTCATCGGTGACGATCAGGATCACGTTGGGGCGATCGTTCGCCCGAGACGTCGTCGTCAGGCAGAGGGTGATCAGCACGGCAAGGTTGATGATAAATCGCATTCTCTTAACTTGCTTTACTCGTTGACAATTTTCCGTGACGTTCATTCACATTCACTATTTGCGTGATTCCTGTTTTGAAATCACTGGCAGCGTGATCTGACCATCGTTGGCGTCCGGAGCGTAGTTCAGTTTCTGAAATTTCTCGCGAAAGCCGGCCGGCGTTCGTGGTTCACCGTTGGACTGCAACATGCCAACCCGTGTGTCGGACTTCAGCTGCCGAACCACCAAGTTGTCGAACTCGATCGATTGACAGTTGACGGTGAATCCGAACTTCGCTTTTGTCGGATGGGCGAAGCTCGGTGACTTTAGGTGGGGCATCAGATATTTGAAGAAAAATCCCAAAAAACTTCGCAAACACGACTTCTTCAGAGAGCATCCAAGAGAATCTTCCAAAATACCAAAGTGGCTGCAATTACCTCGCGCAGCCCTCAACCGTTAGGAAACGGCGACGCAGCGACCATGTTAATAACGCGTGCGCCGGTCGACAGGGCGAACCCATTTTAGTGCTCGGGATACCAGAAAACTCAACAGCCGATTTCGACATGGGGGAGGCGTTTATGAAGCTATTGGCCTTCAAGAAATGGGCAAACGTCACGTCTCCCTGCGCAGAATGGTCTTCGCCTCGTCATTCACATCTCCCTGGTTAACCGCCCGTTGCTGAAAATGGACCAATGGTGGCCAAGCAGGTTTTGCTGCGTTTTTGGTGTAGCAAAACCTTCCTCAATTGACTTGAATTGTCCTGTCACTGTTGACGAGAAGACAAACCCCTGTACCCTACAGCTACATGCCTGGCATTTCCTGGTTTGTTCGTACGACGAAACAAATGCGTTTCGGGTCTGAATCATCACCTGGCTTTGGGATTGGACGGGTTGGCTAGCTGTTCCGATCCGGGATGGCTGCGGAAGATACAGGTTTATCTAATCAAACACCGTTCAAAGGATTAGTCTCGTGAAAAAGCTCATCGGCACGCTCTGCCTCTTGGCCCTCGGTGCGAGTCTACTTCAAGCCCAGGAAGCGAACGACGCAACGCAGCGGCTTAGAAATCAGAACGCGCAGTTCACTGAGCAAATCGTCAACGTTGCTGACAATGTCTACGTCGCTGTTGGGTACAGCGTCTCCAACGTCTCGATGGTCGTTGGTGATGACGGTGTCGTTATCATTGATACAGGAATGATGGGTGAAGCCGCAGAACGAATTGCAAAGAAGTTTCGTGAGATCACCGACAAGCCGGTCAAGGCCATCATCTACACTCACTCGCACGGAGACCACACTGGCGGAGCACCCGTGTTTCTGGGTCCCGAACGCCCGCAAATCTGGGCACATGTAAACTTCGGAAGTGAGGCTCGCCCGTGGAAGGCCGGCGGACTGACCTACCAGAATGTGCGAGGCGCGAGGCAAGCAGGATTTAAACTGCCGCTGGAGCAGCGTATCAACAACGGTGTTGCGCCGGTTCGCTATCCGAAACGTGGCGGAGAAGTATTCTCATCGAGTCAGGCAACGAATCCGACTCACTTTCTGGAAGACGAACGCAAAACAATCAAAGTCGCCGGTGTGGAACTCGAACTCGTTGCAGCGCCCGGTGAAACGAACGATGGACTGTTCGTTTGGGATCCGGCAAGCAGAGTCCTGTTCGCCGGCGACAACTTCTACCGATCGTTTCCAAACCTGTATGCCATTCGCGGTACCCCCAATCGCAACGTCCGACTGTGGGCGGAAAGTCTTGGCAGAATGGCCGACAACGACGCGGTTGCCTTAGTCGGCGGTCACACGAATCCGATTCTCGGTGCAGAGCAGGTCAAACAGGTTCTGACCGATTACCGCGACGCCGTGCAATTCATTCACGACAAGACCGTCGAGGGCATTAACAAAGGTCTGACACCCGACGAGTTGGTCGAGTACGTGCAGTTGCCTAAGCGTTTAGCCAATAAGGATTACCTGCAACCGTTCTACGGTCATCCAGATTGGGGCGTCCGCACGGTCTTCAGCGGCTACCTGGGTTGGTTCGATGGCAATGCGACGAATCTGTTTCCGCTGCCGCCCAAGGCCGAAGCCGAGCGAATGGTCAAACTCGCTGGCGGAAAGGACAACTTGTTGCAAGCCGCCAGAGACGCACTCGCGAAGGATGACAACCAGTGGGCCGCGCAGCTTACCGACCATCTGCTGGCAATCGACAAAGCGGACGCCGATGCGAAGCAGGTCAAAGCCGACGCATTGACAAAGCTGGCCCGCAGCATGGTCAATGCCACCGCAAGAAACTACTACCTCACCGTCGCACGCGAACTCCGTGAACAGGTGTCAGAAGCAGAAGGAGTAGCAGAAACACGTCCTCGACAGCCGAAACAAACTACGACAATCGCATCAATCGGTGATGCGGTTATGGAAAAGATCGATCTGGCGTTGCCTGACGAGCTGTATCAAGGTTACCTGTTTTGGCACCAGGCGGATGAACTCGCCACCGATGTCGATAATTACGCAATACTTCTCGATCCTGAGGGAAAGGTCGCTCATCGCTGGGATACCGATTTAACCGGAGGGGGACATACCTCGTACCTGCTGAAATCCGGTGGCCTGCTGCGCACTGGCATCAGGGATAGAAAATATGTTACGGGGCAGCCAGTGGCCGCCACCGACACTCTTCAGATCACAGACGCAACTGGACAAGCAGTCTGGGAGTTGAGTGCCAAGGATATTCATTTTAGCGGGAACAAGATCACCTTTCACCACGATCTGTTGCCCTTGCCCAACGGCAATATCCTGGTTTTGATCTACGAAGAAATCAGCCCGAGAGAAGCGGCGGCGGCTGGTTGGTCGGCCGGCAAAAAGAATACGGTCTGGTCTGATGGAGTGTTGGAGATCAAACCCAACCTTGAAAAGGGTTCCCATGAACTTGTCTGGTATTGGCGGTTTATTGACCACATTATTCAGGATCAAAATGCCAAAGCGGCCAACTACGGTGTCATCGCCGATCATCCGGAAAAGATCGATGGCCACTTCCCTAAAAGCTATGCGCCAATGAGTGCTGTGCGGCAGCATTTGAATTCGATCGACTATCACCCAGGCATGGACCAGATCGTTGTTAGCTCCTTCATCTATAACGAAATCTGGGTGATCGACCACAGCACGACCATCGAACAAGCCGCGGGCTCCGCAGGCGGTCGAAGAGGCAAAGGGGGAGATCTGCTGTTCCGATACGGTAATCCCGCTGCCTACGCGAGGGGCGCGGAGAAAGACCGGCTCTTCCAGAATCAACACGACGCCAACTGGGTTGACGAAGGACTTCCTGGAGCCGGAAATATCCTGGTATTCAATAACAATACAGGCGCGAGCAGCATAGCCCGAGTAGGCGCTGGTGGCGCGGCAGCCGCTGCTGCCCAGCAGCAGTTGCAGGGAATGAGCAACGTCCATGAGATTAGTCCCACTGTTGATCATGGACGTTACGTCATAGGGAAAGGTGGAGCGTTTGAAGCGAAGCAAATCTGGTTTTGGGAACACAAAGACTTTTTCGCTCCCTTTCAAGGCGGCGCTCGCCGCTTGCCCAATGGCAATACTCTTCTGACCGATACGGTTGGAAGAAGGGTCTGGGAAGTTGCGTCTAATGGGGATGTCGTCGTTCGCTACAAAGGTCCTGCTCCTACCTTCAAAGCCTTCAAGTACTCCGCCGAGCAAGTGGCGAATTTGCTTGAGTAAGCCGATGCGATTCGTTCTCAAGTAAAAAATCCGCTCGCACTTCCGACATCGTCAAGGCACATTCCATGAAAAAAATCGCCGTGACCGCAGCCAGTGGCAAGCTTGGTTCAGAAATCGCTAAAGCCACTGTCGAGATCGTCGGTAAGGAGAATGTTGTTGGGCTGGCTCGAACGCCCAGCAAAGCGGAATCGCTGGGCATCGAAATTCGGCCCGGAGACTACAACTCGCGAAGTGATCTTGAACGCTCACTGCAAGGAGTTGATTCGGTATTGTTGATCTCGGGAATGGATGCGCCGGACAAACGGATTACGCAACACCGCAACGTGATCGAAGCGGCTAAATCAGCTGGCGTGAGCAGAATCGTCTACACCATTATTCAAGGCGCCCAAGAGAGTACCGCATTCTGTAATCGCCCAGCAGCACCATTGTCCCGGCGTCGCGAATTTGTCGCCGCGACCACGCGGGCTCGAACATACGGCATAATTGGTGCCGTAGTCATGGCGACCGATTGCCGGCTGCGGTCATTGCCAGCGTGAATGCGTCCGGCGACGTGCGTCGTGGGTCACACTGTCAGCTATCGCCAGCTTCAAAATCAGGCTGGCCGTAGGTCGTCGGCGTCCAGTTGCTAAAGGCGTCTTGATCTCATCTGGCCCTTCGCAGACGCCACAGCCCTTCGACTCCCACGCCGAGAGCGTCCTGAGTTCACGGTTGTTTTTCTTTCATTGAAGAACAATCAGCTCGACCGCAAGACGCCACTGGCCTTGGGAGTCTTGCGCCCTTTGATTCAAAGAAGGCACCCGTGAGATCAAGACGCATCAGCCGCCCGCATCGCTGATGAACTGCGGCCAACCTGATTCGAGAAGCTGGCGATAGCTTTGTCCAGTCCGCGTGGACGCAGATGCCCGAGAAGCGTTCATTGATCGAGC
>NZ_JANZKV010000317.1 GCF_025060895.1 Stieleria sedimenti
CGCGAGACGCGAAAACGCGAAGCGAAGGAGTCGAAATAGCGTCCGAAGATCTGTTGAAGCGTGATGGCCATCGGCACCTCGCAATCAATGTTTGCAGCTCAACCCGAAGGCCAGTTCAACGTCTACGATCAGCCGGCGGCGACGGAAGATTTACCATTTCAAAACGCCCGACTTCGCCGCTCGGTTGCATCGTTTGGTTCACCCGTCCAAGATGCTCGTCGCGTTGTCTGATTCGATACGCCTATACATCACAGTGGTGGGTTTACCGCTTCCGGCATCAATAGTCAGTGTGTAGGAGTCCTCGTCTAGCCAGTCTAGCTGGTACTCCTCAAGTGCGGGGTCATCCTCTGTTTCCGGTGCCTGCATCTCGATTATCAACTTCCCGTTGCGAATACGCCAATCAGATGAACGATCATCCATCTCAGATGTATTCCCCCAAGGCTCCATTGTTGGGGAATAATGGGCGGCTTGGCCATTGGGAAGCCATTCAACAATTCGCTGTGTCGGAAGTGTCTGGTCAGCGCCCTCAATCCACATTCCCCATTTGCCTAACAACCGCTGTTCGGCAGCAATGTCCGCCTTGGAGGGACGTAAGTATCCAACAACGCACGCGGTGAATGCTACCGCGATCGCAAATCCACCGGAGACGCGGATGAGCCGTCGACGCTTTGCATCGTGTTCAGGGGAGTGTTGCATTTATGAACCTCTGTGGGTGAACGGTAACGATCACGTGGTCGCCGCGAACAACGCACCACTTCAAAAAACTCGACTCGGCGACTCACGTGCATCGTCTGGTTCCCCGTCGTCTTGTCATTCGGCAGGACCGACCATCAGCAAGATTGGAGTACCACGATCCTCGTGTGACACGGCAATAAAGAAACGTCCTTCGTCGGTGTCCCATACCGCGAATCGGCATAGGCCGCACAGGGGAATAGCGTCGTCATCGCTATCGGATTCCGATCGTGTTGGCTTTCCGTATGTTTTGGATATGTGAGCCGTAGCGGTGTCAAAGTCGGCGTGGAAGGAGTCATGAAGTTTGTCGATAGCTTCGTCATCGTGTTCGTCGCCATCGAGTTCAAATTCGTGTATCCGCAGGGCGTCCATCTCGCCTTCGGCCAGCGCGGCGGAAACGGAAGATGCGAGGACGTCAGGATCAATGGCCATGGTGTTGGGATTCGTGTTGAGTTCGTGGGATCTCAATCGGGGAACGACAGCGATCACGCGGTCGCCGCGAGTGATCATCCACTTCAAGAACCACGACTCGGCGACTCGTCGTGCATCGCATTGTTACCCGCCGTCGTTTGCTTCGGCGTATGCACGCGTAGCAAAGCGACAACAAAGTAATAGATTGTAACGGGATATAAGATCAACAGGTGCAATCCGCGAAAATGGAACAGGAGCTCGAAATCCAAGTTTGAGACTAACCTCAGAATTCCTGGCGAAACCATTACCAGCCAAAGCAAGAGAGGGGAAAGAACGAGAGGAATAACAACTTTTCCGACACGCGCATTTGAGAATTCGCACCAAATCGCCAACGACGCTGCAACAATTAGATAGATCGTAAAAACCTCTGGCATCAACGCAGCTGGAGAATACGAGAGCAGCTGATCATCCAGGAGCGATGGAAGTTGATGATACGTCTGTACGAACGCGATTGAGGCTAACACGATCGAAACTACACGGTACTCAGCTGTGACTTCCGTTACGTTCCCATTGGACGATTCTGTTGCGTACAGATTCAAATTGGATCCAATCAGTACGGGTAACGTCCAGGATCACGCGGTCGCCGCGAGCGATCCTCCACTTCAACAACCACGACTCGGCGACTCGTCGTGCATCCGCTGGTTCGCCGCTTTAGTCTGGTGGTGGATGGTTCGTTGCATCAACAAGGACGTGCGGTAAAAGTTTCCGTAATTTAGCAAGCCGTTCGGCGCTGATGTTAGTGTAGTCGAGATGAAGATGACGTAGCTTGGGGAGCTCAGCCAAAGGTGAAAAGTCAAGTTGATCGTCGATTTCGATGATGATTCCGAGTGTCTCGAGGTTCCGCAAGTCGGTAATGGGAGATAGGTCCTTCACCTCCATATTGTCGAGGACAACAGTCTCGACGGTGTCAAAAAAATCGATGCCGAGCGCGTCGACAAGCCATTGAGGGGCGAGAAGCGAATCACTGTCAGTCCATTGATCGGTGAAGTCATTGTAGCTACGCGAGACGCTCAAGTGCACGTGGCCGTTTTGGGAAGCTACCCAATCGCGTCCGCGTTTCTGCTCAATTGCACGTCGGATGGGGATTGCCATGAGCACGGCAACTAACGCCGTCGCGATCAAAAGCGTTCGTATCGAGAAGCGTTTCATAGACGAGATGGGTTTGGGCCTTCAGTCGGCGAACGTCAGAAATCACGGGGGACGGGCGAAAGACTTGCAAGCAGACTGACAACCGCGACTCCCGTCCTCCCGTGCATTTCATGGTTCGCCGCATTCTACCGGATATTCGTACCGACCATCACGACGCTAGAATCACCGTTAAAGAGAACAAATTCGCCGCCTTCAGTCATTGCCCCGTGAAAGCACTCCTCACACGTCAGCACTCGACCGTCGCTCACCACTTCGAAATTCGTCCTGTCACGTATCTCAGCCTGATTCTCTGATCGCACCACATCCAGCTGATTGTCACCCAGGAAATGATATTTAGTCATCGGGCGGCGCGATCCGAACATCTCAAATTCGACGACCCATTCCCCGGTCAAATCAGCACCTTTCCCCATCGGCGTCAATTCCGATCCAACTCGCTGCGCGACCGCTTTCCAGACTTGACGACGATAGTCCAAGTCAGAGTCTTTGTGATCGATAGGCGTTGGATCTTCCATTGCAGTCATGAATTTTTCGGTTTCAGAATCTGTCGGCGAACGGCAGCGATCACGCGGCGGCGACGAGGGATCCACCACTTCAAGGAACTTGACTTCGCCGCTCGTCGTGCATCGCAGGGTTATGCCTGCTAGTGACTCAGGCAGGGAATGCCGCGACAATATCAAGTGCAATTTTTCCCGGACCAGTGGTGTCCGAAAACACTGGGTATAGATGTGCGGTGTTGCCCGTCCAGTCATTGAACTCACCCACATGGGCAAGGGGAACAAATAATGGTCTTTCCGCAGAATAATGCCCCCAGCCAGTTGATTCACAATATAGGGGATCGCTCCATTCGATATCTCTTCCAATCCAACATTTCGGTTGGTGAGTTCGAGTGGTTCCGCACCAGCGGCATTGATTGGTTGTGGTGACAGCAGGTACGTAAAAGATCTCATGAGTTCGGCGAAAATCGAGAGACTGCCATGAATCGGTTTTGCGACCATTTATTGTTACTGGGCGTGGTTCAGCCGAAGACGTGGACCGGAAATAGCTGGCAAGCTCTTCATTCACAATGTTGCGATGCGCGACGCCAGATCCAAACCGCAAAGTCTGACGTGGTTCGCAGGCAAGAGGAACCAGCTCGGAATCTTGAACGAAAGCACGGCACCCCATTTTTTCTGCCGCCACGCGATCAATATCTACTGCATCCTCGGGAGCGGGCACGACTCCAATTATGCATCGTTCATCAATGGAAAAGGCATCATTCGTAAGAGTATGTATCGATAGTCGGGTAGGCGCAACACCCGCGTCAATAAGGAGATCGAGGGCTTCACGTACCTGCTCAGCGGATTGGATTCGCAGTGAGATGGAATCACCGTGTACGGCGATTCCCTTTGAAATGCAGGTGTAGCTCGGCAACTGCCCTGCGATCGGCGAATCAAAGCAAATCTCTAAGTCAGCGTCAACAGACAATGGATCTTAGGGGTGTGGGTGTTGTCCGGCATAACCATTAATTATTGCTGGTCCGACCGGGGTGAATAGCACAAAGTCCCCGGTCGGACCGTGGAATATCTCCTGCCACCCGATAGTACGGCACTCGATCGGGGTAGTCAATCCTTCTTCTGGCCGCTAACCTTGTGGCGGCGCACTTCGCACCATCGGGTGGTCTCATACGATAGGACAGCAGACTGCCTATTTTACCACAAATGAGTTAGGGCGAGTCCGTGATCCACTGCCGAACTCGGATACCGGTCTTGCGCCGACAAGGGGGATCAAAATGTCAGTCGATCGGTTCCGACAGTGTCTTGGGGTAATGAATCTTCCGGAAAGGGATCGTGAGTGGTTTCCCAAGTGGCTGGGAAGCTACGCGAGTTTCCCAAGCGTCCGTGCACGTTCGACTTCGGCGGATGCAATTGCAGTGGAGCGAGATCTCGTGCTCGAATTCCTTCGCAGTTTGCTAGCGTCAAAGATTCCGGCCTGGCGACGTCTGCAAGCGACCCGGGCGATCGAAGCCTATCAGGGTACGGTGTTGAGGACGGCGGTCGTTGATTTCCGCCCGATTCGTGACAAATTGACTGAGATTTCTCGTCGTTACCAAGGTGCGGTCGGCGATGACAAAGAATACGATGCGACACTGGTCGCCGGGGAAGGGAATGAAGGTGTGATCGATGAGGTCGATCCGGAATGCATTCGACGAATGCGTGCGACGCTCCGCAGGCTTCACCATCCCAAGAGCACGGAAGACGCCTATGTCGGTCAACTAAAAAAGTTCATTCGACATCTGGATGACGATCGGCTGGAAAACTTTGGCGAACCGGAAATCGGTGACTTCCTGACAGATTTGGCGATCGAAAGTGAGCTCGCCGCATCCTCGCAAAACCAGGCTCTCTCCGCGATCCTCTTTTTCTATCAAAAGGTCATCGGTCGCGATCTTCAGTTCATCAATTCGGTCCGCGCTAAGGCTAGTCAATATCGCCCGGTCGTACTGACCAAATCCGAAGTGACGGAGCTTTTTCAGTACATTTCTGGGGTTTACCGTCTGATGTTCCTGTTGATGTACGGCGGCGGACTGCGACATCGGGAGTGCAGAACGCTGAGGTTGAAGGACTTCTGTATTGAGTCGCGCGAGATTGTTGTCCGAAACGGCAAGGGGATGAAGGACCGCGTCACTGTTTTACCGGACAACGCGATTGAATTGCTTCGACAGCAGTTTGCCACAGTCAAGGCGACCCACAACCAGGATCTTGCTGACGGATACGGTGAAGTGTATCTGCCTTACGCATTAGCGAAAAAGTATCCCTATGCGCAACGCGATCTCGGTTGGCAATACTTGTTCCCGTCGTCGAAGGTCTGTCGCGATCCTCGCAGTGGCAGATACCGACGACATCACCTTCACGAAGGGACTTTTGCAGAACAGTTCAAGCGGGCACGCAAGCGAACGGAAATCCTCAAGAAAGCCGTTCCGCATACGCTCCGCCACAGTTTTGCCACCCACATGCTCGAGGACGGGGCGGACATTCGCACGGTGCAGGAATTGCTCGGGCACAAGGATGTCAAAACGACGATGATCTATACCCACGTGATGAACCGGCCGGGCTTGGCCGTGACCAGTCCGTCGGATCGGCTGGGGTTGGTGTGAGTCGCTGGGTAGCGTTCCACCCGGGGTGCTTGGTATTACGGCGGCAACGTTCTGGCGTCCCAACGGGACGTCGATTGTAAAAGAACCGAACGGAAAATAGGCGTCGGATCGAGCGAGTGGGATAGGCTTCCAGGCTCGTCATTCCAGCTTCGACAGGC
>NZ_JANZKV010000318.1 GCF_025060895.1 Stieleria sedimenti
ATTTTGGTGCGATCGTCGTGCTGGGGACAGCACCGATGCCGACAGGAGTTGTAGGCGATGCTGTGGTAGTGACCTTCGGGGCAACTATTGACGTGCCCACCGAGCGTCCGAGTGCGACAGTGCTGGATGCACCATGCGGCGCGAAGCATCTCCCGCGAGACGCGAAGCGAAGGAGTCGAAATAGCGTCCGAAGATCTGTTGAAGCGTGATGGCCATCGGCACCTCGCAATCAATGTTTGCAGCTCAACCCGAAGGCCAGTTCAACGATTGGGATCACGTGGTCGCCGCGAACGACGTTCCACTTTATTAAACTCAACTCGGCGACTCACGTGCATCCCTTGGTTCTGCTCGATCGAGCTTTGATGGATGGTGCAGCATCAACAATACGCTTCCAATGGCGACGCTACCATCCGAACGCGGATTGGTCGAGTGTTGAATCGACCCTCGTGGTTGAATTGACACTCCAATTGTAAATCCACCTTTCTCAGACGATCGAATATCGGCAAACGGGATCTCTGGAAGTCGTGATGAGAAGTGGACCTCCGAGTTGTCCAAGAGTCCCACCGGATCTCCAATTCGAATGGGGATGCCACCGATGGTCAGCTTACCGCTGAACGGCGTCTTAGTCGTCTGAATACCATCCGGATCCTCACCGCACAGTTCGATGGAAGTGATCAGAGCGGTCTCGTGGTGTTCGAGCATCAATAAACCAATGTCGTCGTAGAGGTGTGCCTTGCCATAGTGACCAAATACGTATGCGAGCCCAATCGATGAACCAGTTCGATTTGGTTTTCCCAAAAAGCCTTCGAACGAGTCAATCGGGACCGCGTTAGCAAGCGAACGTCCATTGATCGTGACAGCATTTCGGTCGATGACCACCTCGCAAGATTTCGGCATTCGGTTGAAACTCCTCTACTGAGCAGAACGGTAGAAATCACGGGGAACGGGCAAATGACTTGCAAGCAGAAAAGAAACGGTCCACCCGTTCTCCCGTGCATTTCATGGTTCCCCGCTTCAGCGCACGGCATGCCGACCCAATCCAAACCAGCAAGCAAGACCTACTCTGCAGTATAGCGATCACAGACCATCTTGGATTGTGGACTATCCTCGTCCAGCATGTGCACCTCATAGCGTCCAAAGTTCAGCGATGCGCCAGTCTCGTTCAAGTCGTAGATCCTGATCCAGTAGCAATCGTCAAACAGAAAGGCGAGAGATTCGAGTGGAGATGGGCGATCGAGCGTGAGCGTGCCGCGTAAATTCGAGTGCAAGTATTCGATACGAACCTGAGGTGGGTAGGCGTTGATCGTAACGGACGTGATCTGCAGACCGTATTCGGTCTTGTAGCACGCTGAGGGCAGTTCGGATTGATCGCGAAATTCAGTCAAGGTCAACAGCGCGAGTCGAAGAAGACATCTCTATCGGGGAACGGCGGTGGTCACCGCG
>NZ_JANZKV010000319.1 GCF_025060895.1 Stieleria sedimenti
GTATTGGGCTAAAGCCGCCCCCTCTCGCTGCGACGCAGCGACCCGGAATCGCCTCAAGGCTAGATACCAACGGTTGCTGCCCCCCTTTTCGCGTCTTTCTCTGCCGATCCTAACATGCCCAACTCGATTGGTGTAGCGAGTCAGCGGGTGGGGATCGCCAGGCACAAGACGTGACGGTCGCCGCGGACGAGCATTCGATTGCCGACGACGATCGGTGCCGCCCAACAGGGGGTCCGAATCTGGTCGCTGAAATCGTATTCCGCCACGATCTCCAGCTTCTCGGGATTGGGACGCACAATCTCGATCCGCCCGTATTCGTCCAACACGACCAAGTGTTCGCCGACGCGGGTGACCGACGTTCGCATCCCTCGATCGTCGCTCCATTGCACCTTGCCGCTGGCCAGTTCGACACAACGAAAATCGCTGTCCGGATTGTTTCGTCCGCTGCAGCCATACAGGAATCCGTCCACCAAGATCGGCGTCGACCAGTGGCATCGCATCGCCTGGGCGCGACGATTTCGGGGCGGATCCAGCCAGAGCGTGGTCGGCTCCTCTGCAGATACCTTCAACAACCGGCTGCCGATCTGATAACACTCGCTGATGAAGACACGATCGCCGTCGACCACCGGCATCATCGCGTTGACACTTTCCAGCATGTCCGCACGATGCGGCACCGTCCACAGCACCTTGCCGAGTGCGGGGTCGACGGCCAACAACTGATTGCGGGCATACAGCAGCACGACCGTTTGATCGCCGATCGTCATCGTACGGGGGCTGCTGTAGCTGGCCAGGTCATCACCGCATTTCCAAACCTCGTCGCCGCTGGCCAAATCAAACGCGACCAGCGCCGATCCGTTGGGGATCACGCGATCGAGTCGCCCCGGCGCGATCTGTTGGTCTTCCGGGGGACTGCCGCCGACCGGAACGATCACCATCGAATCCAACAGCAACGGCGAGGATCCGACGCCGAAGAAATTTTGGACCACGCCGTATTGTTTGTTGGTCGAGACACTCCATTTCAGCGTGCCGTCGGTGAGATCGCGACAGCACAATTCGCCGTCGCAGCCGAATGTGACGATCGATTTGCCGTCGCTGGCCGGCGTCCCCCGCGGACCGGTTTCGTAACCGTAAAGGTCTCGGTACTCCAGCGGACGCTCGACCGACCAGATCAAGCTGGCATCGTTTAAATCAAACGCCCGCAACCGCTCCACCATCTGCCGCCCGCCGGACGGTTGGTCGCTGCGGACGGCGTCGGCGTGATAGTAACGTCCGTCGACGACGCACCCGAGCCCGTACCCATCACCGACGGGCAGCCGCCAGGCAATCTCCGGCGTTTTGCTCCAGTCAAACGCCGTGCCGGAAACTTCGGCGACACCGTCAAAGTTCTTCCCCAGCAAGCGCGGCCAATCCACATCGCCGAGTTCCATCGGGGGAATCGCCGCGGTTGCAACAGGCGTTTCGCCGGTGGTGGATTTCGCCGGCGGCTGATCGCATGACGCAAGGCTGCAGAAACAGAACAGCAACGGGATCGTGGCGAGGGTTCGGAAAGCGGATTTCATAGGATCGGTATCAATGGATGCGACGCGCTGGTAAAGCAGCAGTTTACCAAGATGTCCAGCGGTGGTTTTGCAGTTTTAAAGTCACCCTCCTGGCAGGGAGGGTGACATGAATCAGGGCATCCACGTTCCGATGGCACCGGGGTGCCCGGACGCCAGACCGATCGTGAAACGCACGCAACCGATCAGCCCTCTGCCGCCAGCCTTTCGCCGCAGCGATAGCAGTAGACCGCATCGTCATGGTGTTCGGCGGTCGCACAGCGTGGACACTTCGTTTCGAGGGCGGGTTCTGAGGACTTTTTGGACGTCAGCTCGGCGGTGACAAACCCGCTGGGCACGATGATCAGACTGTAACCGAGCAGAATCAACGTCGCGGAGATGAACTTCCCGATCGTGGTCTTGGGGACGATGTCGCCATAGCCGACCGTCGTCATCGTCACGATCGCCCAGTACATCGCCTGGGGGATGGAATCAAATTGGCTGGCGACGAACTCCGAATCATCCAGCGGCGATTCTCCCCGCGTCATCCGCGGAATCACGTTTTCGACGAAGTACATCAATGTGCCACTGATGGTCACGGCGACCAAGACGACGATCAAGAACACGATGATCTTGTGCCGGGCTTTCCAAATCGCTTGCGACAACTCTTCGGCGTCGTCCATCATTCGCCACAGCTTCAGCACGCGGAACGCGCGGAGCAGTCGAATGCTGCGAAGGATGACGAAGGAGTTTGCGTCGCTTTCGACGAAAAAGAACCCGACATAGGTCGGCAACACACTGAGCAGATCGATCACACCCCAGAAACTGACGGCGTACCGTAGCGGGTGTTTGGCGCAGGCCAGCCGCGCGCCGTACTCGATCGTGAACAGGACGGTCAAAAACCATTCGAACCGGCCCAGGATCAGCCAGTTCCGCTCGGCGACCGAGGGGATCGTTTCGACCGCCACCACGGTGACGCTCGTCAAAATCGCCAGCAGCAGTCCGACGTCGAACACCCAACCGGCGGGCGTGTCCGATTCAAAGATGACGTCGTGCATGGTCACCCGCCAGGGCGGACCATCGGGACGTTGCTCGGCTTTTGATCGACGTCGGCTCATCGGTTACCTGTCGCTGCCTGCGACGGGCGATTGGATGCGACGCGGTGCAGTCACCGCCGCGCCGGCCGATCGTACCGGGTTGGCACCCTGGTCGGACATCACCGCACTGGCCGGCATCACACCGGGTGCTTGTGAAGCGAACGTCGGGGCGGTCGAAGGAACATCGATAAACGGCGTGCTGCCCTCGCTGGTCGCGTTGCGATACGTCGCCGCGATCGCATTGACGCGATCTTGCAACGAGCCGCTGGGCAGCGTGGACGTTGCATCCGGCGATGTGGAATGACGCCGAATCGTCGTGGTCACCAGACCGCTGGGACGCGTCGCGTGTTGCGCGATCGCGTTTTGGTGTCCGCGGTACTGGGGCGACAGGTAATTATTGGCCACTCCGGCTTCGTGAGTGCGTTTGCGACCGGGCAGAATCACCTTGGTCGGACTGCCCTGCACGATCTTGCCTTCGGTGGTTTGGAAGGTGGGAACCAGCGAAATTCGTTTTTCTTCTCCGCCGGCAGCGTCCCAGGGAATCCAAATGCTGTAGCTGGCGCCGAAATCACTTTGGCTGAAGTGCTTGGTGAATTGTTCCGGCGTGAATTTAAACGGCTTGACCTGGGAATCGTTGCCGTCGGTTCCGATTTCGAATCCGTGCACCGTCAGCGTCCCCTCGACCGGAACCGCCTTCGTCTTTTCATCAAAGAAGAACAATCGTCCGCCGAAACCACGCGTCGGCGTCTTGCCGGTTTGGACCAGCACATCGGGCGACCAGGTCGTCGCCATTTTGACCGGACCGGGATAGGGAGTCGGCGGCTCGTCCTCGTTCTTTGACCAAGGTGCCTTTTTCATCCACTGAGGCGTTTCGAAAAAGTTGGCGAGTTTTGAGTCGCCCCGAGTCGCCGGGCTGGTGCATCCGCCGGCGACGAGCGACCCGGCAGCGAGAACGGCGACGGCCAATGCTTTGGTGCTGCGTGTTGTGTGTGACATATCGATTCAGATCGTTCGTGAAGGATCGGGTGGAGATTGAGGTGCGGGTCAAAAAGGTGGGATAGTTCCCGACCTGACGGGTCAGGTATGACAGGATGAAAGCCTATCCCACTCTTTTTACGCTGATTGCTATCGCTTACTGGCGAACTTGGTTGACCCAACCGGCCGGCAGCGTCTGATCGGCTTCACTGCCGATCATGCCTGCAGGCATTTGGAACGAAGACTGATTGACGTCGGGCCGCGGTGCGGGCAGTGAATCGCCGCGGTTGGCCGGTGCCAGGTTTTCGGTTCCGAAGGTCGGATTCAGAATCGATTCGCCGGCCGGCTGACCGACGACAGGCTTGTTCTGGTCGGTGATGACACCCGGGGGCAGTTCGCTGACGACGATTTCTCCGTCGATCGTCGGGTGCACGTCGGGATAGATCGTCGGGCCGATCGCCGGTCCCCACAATCCGTAGCCGCCGCTCAAGCCCACGTCGCCGTGAGCTTCCACCACATCGGCCAAGCACCAACTCATCCGGCTCGACTCGGTTTGCTTGATGTACTCCAAGTCCTGTTCGCCGGTGACCAGCATCGGCGTCAACACGATCAACGTCTCCCTGCGTTCTTCCGTCTCAAAGTCGTACTTGAACAGGTTGCCCAAGATCGGAATGCTGGACAGGTAAGGAAGACGGCGACTCCTGTTGGCGCGAAGCTTTTGAATCAGTCCCCCCATGATCACGGTTTGGCCACTCATGGTCGACAGCGTGACTTGGGCCGTTGTGTCGACAATGTCGTCGATCACAACGGTCCCTCCGTCACCGTCCGGGACGGTCGTCCCGTTGGCGGTATCACGGTCCGACCGAGTGATGTTGACATCCATCAAAATCGTTCCGTCGCTTCCGACACGCGGTCGAATGTTCAAAATCAGACCGACAGTGATGTCTTCGATGTTCTGTGTCACCGTGTTGTTGGTCACCGTGCTGCCACGGAACCGGGCGATCTGTCGACCGACGTTGATCAGCGACTCGGTGTTGTCTGCTGTCATCAATTGCGGACGGCTGAGAATCTGTGCCCGGCCGGCGTCTTGCAAGGTGCGGAACAGCAGACTGACCGAATCGCTGGCGGCGTTGAGCACGAATCCACCATAACCGATCGCCGGGTTGCTCTGGCCAAGTCCGAATGTCGACACGGTGCTGGCCGCCAAAGCGTTTTGTCCGAAATCGTTCGAGTTCTGCACACCCGCGTCGTTGAAATTAAATCCCGGATCGCCAGGGCTGAGCGTGTTCCCAAAGGCTCCGGCGGCTTGACCACGGCTGAACGCCAACGAGTCCTGCAATCCAAGTTCCGTACCGATCTCGAAGGAATCTTCCAGCGACACCTCGGCCAGCAAGACTTTGATCAGCACCATCGGGCGTTGACGGTCGAGTCGCTCGATCAGCAACCGAACTTCTTCGTACAATCGCGGCGAGACGCTCAACAGGATGCTGTTGAAGTTCTCTTCGGCGATCGCCACGATGTCGCGATCGAGAAGGTCGTAGGGGCCCAGGCCTTGCTGGTATTGCTGGATCGTGGTTTGCGATTGCTGACGCTCGTTGACGTAGTTGGTGATCGCCGCGGCGACCAACGTCGCTTCGTTGTTCTTCAGCCAAATCACTTCGGTGATCCGTTCGGCAAACCCTTCGCTGTCCAGTCGCAGCAAGATGCTTTCGACGACTTCCAAGTCCGACGACGATCCGCTGGCCACGATGCTGTTGGTGCGGATGTCGGTCGAGAAACGCAGCGGCACGAGCGAGCTGTCCGAGGACGCGGTGGCCGGCGGCAATCCGGCGGCGTTGGCACCACCGACACTGGTTCCGCTGGTGGCCGCGTCGGATCCGAACAGTGTCTCCAGAGACGCCGCCAGCTGAGCCGCGTCGCCGTTTTCGATCGTGAACACTTTCACCAGCGAATCGATGCCGGGGGCTTTGTCCAATTGACGAATCAGTTCGGCGATCAACGGCATGCTCGACGAAGGGGCGCGAACGACGATCGAATTCGAATTCGTTTCCGCCGTGATCGTGGCTCCGGCCAAGATCCCGGATTCCACCATCCGTCGTTCGTCACTGTCGACCGTCAAGATCGAAAGCGAGGTCGAGGGTGCGGTGGCATCGCCCGCGGTGGCGACTTCACCGGCCGCGAAGGCGTCTTGAAGCGTGGTGGCCAGATCTTCGGCGACGGCGTTGTTGAGCGGAAAGACTCGCAGTTCACTGGTCGCCGGAGTCTTTTCCACATCGAGTTCGTTGATCAGCCGAGTCACCTCGGTCATGTCACGCGGAGCGGCACTGACGATCAGCGAGTTGGTGCGGTAGTCGGCCGAAATCCGGACACGCGGTCCCAGGCCGTTGCGGACGTCTTCTTCGATCCCCGGCCGATTGCTAAAGAAGGTCAAAATGGCATCTTGAGCATCCACGGCCGAGGCGTTCTGCAGTCGGAACACACGCAGCCGGCTGGCTTCTTCCACGGGCTGGTCGATCTTCTTGATCAATTCTTCCAACGACGCAATCGCTTCGGCGCGACCGATCAACAACAACGCGTTGGGGCTGTCCAGCGAGGTGATGCTGACGTCGCCTTGACGCGTCGACAGCACGTCGTCGTAAAGCTGGGTCAACAGCTCGGCGACCGCGTTGGCATCGGCGTGCTCGAGCGCGACGACCTTCGAATCGGGCTGGGTCAGTTCTGCCTTGGATTCGATCTCTTTGATCAATTCCATCACACGTTGTACGTCTCGCGTCGCACCCTTGACGATGATCTGACCCAGTTCGGGAACATATTCGATTTGCACGTCTCCCAGCGGACCGGCCCCTTCGGCAGTCCCCTCTCCGCCGGCGGGCAATCCGCCCTGGTCACCCGGACCCGGTGCACTGCCTTGATCGGCTTGCATCACCGCGTTGCGGAACACGCTGGGGTTGGGATCGGACATCCCGTCGCCACGGAGTGCGCGGAGCAATCGCATGGTCCGTTGCACCGGTGCCATGTCGGCTTTTTGCAACCGGTGCACTTGGGTGACGTCGTCGTAGCGATTGGGAACTCGATCCAAAGCTCTGATCATTTTTTCCCAGCCGGGGATGGCGGGATCGGGTGCCCGGACGGTGACTTGGTTTTGCCGGCGGTCGACTTCGACCAACGTCCCCTGCATCGGCGGCACGTTCATCTGGAACGTGACCTGGTTGCCATTGTTGCGGGTCGTCATCGGAACATCCTGTCCGGCGGCCTGCTTCAAGTCGCGTTCGAACTCGCGCCAGGAAATGTTCTGCAGTCGCACGCTGACGGGGCTGGCGGTCACCGAGGATGCTTGGCGAACCGCACCGGCGACGAGTGTTTTGACTTGCGATGCGATCACCGCCTGGGTCTTGGCCGGAGCCATGATCACCAATTGGCTGTTCGCCGGATCGGGTGAAATCGTGACGCCGGGCAAGTCTTGATAGCGTAGACTGAGCGCGGTCGCGATCGCGTCGGCGTGGGCGGCCGGCACCGCCAGTTTACGCAGTTGCGGGGAATCGCCGATCGAAGTGGATGGAGTGGTCGCGGCCACCGTGCGAATCATCGAATTGGCAGCAGCGCCGGTCGTTCCCTGCACCGACTGCTGCACATACCGCTGGTAGGCTTCGGCGTCCATCGACGGCATTCGCGACGGCGCGCTGCCGGGGACGACCTGAGACGGACGATACTGTGGCGATTGGGCACAAGCGGTCGAAACAGCAATCGCCGCGACCAGCTTTAGACTCAGCGCTCGCCTTAGACCGACGGCGACGGGGGTGACAACGGTTTTCAAACGGTGCACGGGCAACACCTTTAGGCGTACATAGGTCAACGGCAAACAGAACGGAACTCCAAGAGCGCTTCCTCCGCTCATCCCTGGTGATCGTCGTGCCCGTTGCATCCCCTACAGTCAAACTGACCGCGATACTGGTACCGAATCCGTCCATCAGGCATGATTGCCACAACGAGTAACGAACCCAAAGTCTCGGCAAGCCTGGCAAGATATTCCGATTCGGAAAGACGGACGTCCGGCATCAAGCCTCCCAATCGCTCCACTCCACTGAACAATCCGGTCACGATGATCACCCTTGGCGGCCAAATCCTGCAGTCCCAGCCCGATGGGCATGCCACGATCCGACCGGGAGTCGTCGAGATTGCCGAGAACCGAATCGTCGGCGTCGAATTCGGAAACGTGCCGGGCCGAGTCGATCGTGGCGACCCCGATACCCTAATTTGCCCCGGATTCATCGACACCCACCTTCATCTACCCCAATTTGACGCCATCGGTGTGGCCGGATTGCGTTTGTTGCCCTGGCTGCGAGAAGTGATCTTCCCCGCCGAACAACGCTGGAACGATCTCGATTTTGCTCAAGCGATGATCGATCGGGTGGCACGACAATGCCTGGCCGTGGGAACGACGGGCGTTTGTGCCTACGCGACCGTGGCTCATGAAGCAACGATGGCCGCTTTGAAAGCATTTGGTGAGATGGGATTTCGCGGCGTGATCGGCCAAGTGATGATGGACCGGGACGCGCCGCCGGAGCTTTTGCGTCCGCCGGAGCAGTTGGCCGACGAGGTCGCTCGCACGCTGGAACAGTTTCCGGCCGACCAGCGGATGGCAGCCGCCGTCACACCCCGCTTTGCACTCTCCTGCAGCGAGACCCTGATGGAGCATGCGGGCGAACTGGCGGCATCGCACGGAGCCGTCATTCAAACGCATTTGGCGGAAACGCTCGCCGAATGCGACGCCGTTGCCCAGCGTTTTGGCGGCAGAGACTATCTTGACGTCTACACCGCCGCCGGACTGGCGACGCGACGCAGCATTTTCGGCCATGGCATCTACCTCGATTCGGCGTCACAAACTCGTCTGGCACGGCAAGGCGGCATCATCGCCCACTGCCCGACGGCCAATTCCTTTCTCGGCAGCGGGATGATGAACCGTCATTCGCACCTTTCGCATGGAATCACGTTGACACTCGGTAGCGACATCGGCGCCGGGTTTGAACGCAGCATGGTTCGCGTCGGCCGCGCGATGATTGAAACGGCGGTACGGGTTTCGATGACCGCGGGGCGTGGGGTCGATGATTCGGCGTGGATCCCGACCGCGGCTCAGGCTTGGCACCAAATCACCGCGGGTAACGCCGATGCTTTGGGTTGGACCGATGCCGGTCGCGTCGCCGTCGGTTGCTCCGCCGATCTACTGGTCATCCGACCGGACATTCCCTGGTTGGAGTCCCCCCAGCCGCTTTCGACGTTGATGTTCGCCTGGGACGATCGCTGGATCAAGACGACGATTCTTCGTGGTCGAATCTCATGATCTTGCACATCGACATGGACGCCTTTTATGCGTCGATCGAACAACGCGATCACCCGGAACTGAAGGGCCAACCGGTGGTCGTCGGGGGCAGCAAGACGGGGCGTGGGGTGGTGGCGGCGGCCAGCTATGAAGCCCGCGAGTACGGGATCCACAGCGCGATGCCGGGCCGTCGTGCCGCCGAGCTCTGCCCGCATGCGGTCTTCGTCCGTGGCCGGATGTCTCATTATGTCGATGTGGGTCGACAGGTTCGTGAGATCTTTGGTCGGTTCACGCCGATCATCCAACCGTTGTCTCTGGATGAAGCGTTTCTGGATGTTTCCGGCACCGAGCGTTTGCATGGCGATGCCGAGACGATCGGGCGTCGAATCAAGGATGCGATTCAAGACGAGCTGCAACTGACCGCCAGCGTCGGAATCGCGCCGCGAAAGTTCGTCGCCAAGATTGCCAGCGATTTGGACAAACCGAACGGGTTTGTCGTCGTCGGCGAGTCAGAATTGATAACGTTCTTGGACCCGCTGCCGGTTGAAAAACTTTGGGGCGTCGGCTCGGTCGGGCAGCATCGGCTGCACCGCTTGGGGCTGAGAACGATTCGAGACATCCGCCGCTACGATCCCACGCTGCTCGTGTCCCATCTCGGTGATTGGGGAAACCATCTCTGGCAATTGGCCAACGGCGTCGACGCCCGCGCCGTCGTGCCGGACCGCCATGCCAAACAGATCAGCCACGAGCGGACGTTTTCAGACGACCAGACCGATGCGGATCTGTTGCACGGGGTCGCGTGTTTTCTGTGCGAACAAACGGCGATGCGGCTGCGTGAGAGCAAACGCAAAACGGGCGCGATCACTTTAAAATATCGGCGTGAAGATTTTAAGACGTTCACCAAATCACGGACCCTGGAAGCGCCCACCGAGCTGACCGGCGAAATCATCCAAGTCGTCACTGAATTACTGGACCAGATGAGACGCACAGAGCCACGGGCGGTGCGGCTGCTCGGCGTGTCGCTCGGCTCGCTGATTTCATCGGATCGCCCTGTCCAACTCTCCCTATTCGACGACCCGCAGCAAAAGCAAGCCGAACGAAAGGTCGATCAAGTCGTCGACCAGCTCGCGCAGCAGTTGGGTGCAAAGACGGTGTACCGAGCGGCCAGTCATCGCTGGCGAAACGGCCAATAAAAAAACGGCCGTCTTGCATCGGCAAAGACGGCCGTTTGAGGCTCGAGGGTTTGGCGTCGGCGTCAAACCAAGTTCTTTCGTACGGCCCAGACAGCCGCTTGCGTACGGTCGGTCACGCCGATCTTGCGCAAGATGTGCTGGACGTGTTCCTTGACCGTCTCGTAGCTGATGCCAAGCATCTTGGCGATCTCTTTGTTGGTCAAGCCTTGAGCCATCTGACGAAGCACTTCGCTTTCGCGATGCGTCAACGGGACGTCCAATTCTTGGCTCAATCGCGGCGTCGCCAGTGCACCGGTGACGCGGCGCAGCTCTTCGCGGGTCCATGCCGATTCACCGCTCGCGGCCGTGTTCAAGGCATCGATCAATCGGTCACGCGGTGCCGACTTGAGCACGTAGCCGGCGGCTCCGAGGGCTACCGCACGGGCGATGTAGGTCGGATTGTCGTAAGCCGAATAAAGGACGATCGGCAGGTCGGGGTGATCGAGTTTCAATCGTCCCAGCGTGTTCAGACCGTCGCCGCCGTCCATGCGAATGTCCATCAACACACAATCCGGTACCGATCGCTCGACGGCCGCCAAGGCTTCCGCCGCGTTACAGGCTTCTTCGGCGACGACCAAATCGGTCCCTTCCAACATCGCCTTCAGGCCCATCCGAATGACCAAATGGTCGTCGACCACTAATAGATTCTTACTCATAGAATCTCCTTTCTGATTCCAGGGGTTCGGGTTCTCTGTACCCCGCGAACGCTCCCACTTACTTCAGTAGGGGGGAATTCAATTCGCGGGGCCAGAAAAGTGAAATTACAAATGCTTGGGCGTTCTAGGTTGTTGTCCAACCACACCCCTTTTCTCTCTACTTGCTGCTCGTCTCACCTGCACCAGGCTGGCGAACCGGACAACCTCGTGACCACTCGGCATCCTGCCACATCGTCGTCCCTTTCCGTTCGCTCCTGCCGGAACGTCCGTCTCCAAAACAACAATGTCGGCTTGCAGCCATTCACCGCCCCCACACCACCAGTTTGGAACTCGATCCGTCCTGGAGCGTGTTTTGCTACTAATTTCGAGCGGATGGGAGTATGACCGAAATTCGCACACAGACATAGATACTGTCACTACGCCTGGACGGTCCCGTCACACCCCAAGGGGGAGCAAGTTGGCGACAAATGTCACCGAAGGACTCCAAACTCGCCAATTGCCCGCTCTTTTCTCAAAGTCATGTCAATCTGGTGGATCAAAATATCCGTTCTGGCGGATCTCCGCCCGCTCAATTTGCCGTAAAACGCCCATTGAGCGGCTCCATGACACCTCGCAAGAGGCCCCAATGGTTTGTTGCTACCTCATTCTACGGGTGTGACAAGTAAAATCCCAATCGAAATCTCGCGTGATCACGAGTTTTGCGGGCATTACTCCCCCCCCTTTCACCTTCCCACAATTCGCGCCAGTTGCTCTTTAAATGCGACCGCAAACGCTTTCCCGGCGCCGGACGAGGGGATCAAATCGCGGAACTCGAACCGGCCCGCCGGCCGGCCATTGAAATCGCAGCCCAGCGGGGTGAACGTCAGCCCCCGCTTGTCCGCCAATCGCATGGCCCGGGACAGATGAACGGCGGAGGTGACCAACCCGATCGACGGCCCACCCGCCTGCCGGTCCGTGTCAGAGGGGGCCCTCGTCCAGCCGACGAGCTCCAGCCACGCCTCGGGCGGATCCTCAAAAAAGGCCTTCAAATGCACCATTTCCGCATCGGTGTTGAAGCCCGGCACCTCAAAAATGACGTGATCGGGAACCCCGATAGACGTCAACAATTCACGCCCGATCAGCGACGGATCCCGGGCATCACCGGTTGCCGTTCCGGTGCTGATCAGCGTTTTCGTCTTGCCCGCGTGCCAGAGCTGGGCGGCCAACAACAGCCGCTGACCGTCGTTGCCAAGCTGGGGAACGTCGAAGCGATTGTCGGCGGCGTAACCGCCGAGCAACACCACCGCATCCAGCGTCGACTCCAAATTCGCTGCCGGATCGGACGCCGCAGGATACTCCAGCGAACGCAAGAATCGGCCGGCGACCGAGCCATTAAACGCAATCCCCACGGTCAACCAGGCGATCGCAAACAGGGTCGCCAGCGGGACACGTCTGCGGACGAAACATGCAATCGTGCCGGCGAACAACAGCAGCCAGATCAACGCAATCGGCATCACCAAGCTGGTCGCGGCGCGCTCGGCCGGGGACCTGCCGGCTTGAATCCCGGTAGCGACGACCAGCGAAACCGCCAGCATTCCCGCCGCGAAAACTCCGACCGCGAGCGACTTGCCGATTTCCCGACGCTGAAGTGATCTCTCTTGTTGATGACCGGGAACCTCAACAGACTCCATCGTTGGCCGTGTTTCCTTGCACTGAAGTATGAAAACTACCGAGATCAGTCCGCTCGGATCGGTGTCGACAAACCGCGTTGTCTCAATCGGACGGTCAGCCGGTAGTCAGGGTCAGTCTACCCGCTGCATCCTGTCAAGGCTGTCAATCGCCTGATTGACTCAACCATACGCCAGCGTTCGCCAACTGTAAGCGGCAACCGCATGCCGATTCGACGGATCTGGCCGAATTTCAGATCACCAGGCCGGACGATTGAAATCGCGGTGTCCATCTGGGTGACGATTTTTTTCCGCTGCCGGTTATACTGGAACGAAAAAGCGGTCAGGTACCGACAATTAGTGGCTCAACAGGTGCGTCGCATTTTTGGTACCTGAATCCCTTTCCGCGGCACCTTCAGCCCACCGTACCGCCGGCGGTCGGTCAAGCGTGGTTCTTGACTCGGATTTCCACCCCCGATTTCCCATCTCCAGGTTCCCTATGAGACGTCTCGGCTCTCTCTCGGCATCCCTTTTCGTCGTCCTGGCCGCATGCCAGCTTGTTGCCACGCCCCTGATCGCATCGGCGGAGTCCCCTGCGCTGCGACTGCGTGAGGGTATCAAGCTGGCAATGGTCGGCAACTCGCTCGGCGAGCGGATGAATTTGTACGGAAATTTTGAAACCCGACTGCAGTTGCGACACGCCGGAACGAACATCCGATTCCGGAATTTCTGTTGGCCGGCTGACGAAGTCGGCAATCGCCAGCGGCCGGGCAGCTACACCAAGATCGACGACCCACTCGCCGTCTTCAGCCCCGAGGCCTACCTGTGTTTCTTTGGTGCCAACGAGTCGTACGCCGGCACGGACGACGCGACCGTCGCCGCATTCGAGGCCGCCTATCGCGACTTCTTGTCCCAGATGAACGCGGCCTACTCCGGCGGCACGGCACAATTCGTACTCGTCAGCCCGATCGCATTTGAATCCACCGGCCATCCCCTGCATCCCGATGCCGGCGAGCGAAACGCGGCGTTAAAAATCTACCGCGACGCCATCGAAAGACTCGCGACCGAAGAAAACCTGCCGTTTGTCGACCTGTTCACCGAATCCAAAGCAGCCTTTGACGCCGAACCGGGAACCCAATACACGATCAACGGATTGCATCTGAACGAACACGGCGACCGCTGGGTCTCGCAATTGCTCGATCGCGCGCTCTTCAGCGGTTCGCAATCGTTCGACGACGACCGGTTCCAATTGGTGCAAAAGTGGGTCAACGACAAATCGTGGCTCCATCTCCAAGACTACCGCATGCTCAACGGCTGGTACGTTTACGGCGGCCGTCGCACCTGGGACACCGAAACCTTTCCGAGCGAATACCGCAAGATTCGAGAGATGGTCGCCGTACGGGATCAGTACATTTGGGATTTGGCCCAGGGCAAACCCGTCGCCGACCGGCCAGACGACTCCGGCACCGGCGAGGTCGTCACCCCCGAAACGATGTTCGGAACGCGTGACGAGAACTTTCGCAAGATGCGAGAGCCCGAAGAACTCGTTTATCCGACGCCCGAAGAATCGATCGACATGATGACGGTTCCCGACGGGATGGAAGTCCAACTGTTCGCGTCCGAACGTGAATTCCCCGAGCTGGCCAACCCCAATCAAATCGCCTTCGACGCCGAGGGCCGCTTGTGGGTCTCGTGCATGGCCAACTATCCGCAATGGCAACCGGGCGCGGCGCCGCCGAATGACCGACTGTTGATCTTCGAAGATACCGACGGCGATGGCAAAGCCGACGTCTGCAAAACGTTCTACGACAAGCTGATCTGTCCGACCGGATTCGAGTTCTATGACGGCGGCGTTCTGGTGGTGGACGAACCGCGGATTCTGTTTCTCAAGGACACCGACGGTGATGACCAGGCCGATGAAGTGATTCAATTGATCGACGGCATCGCCACCGATGACACGCACCACACCATGGGCGCCTGGGAGTTTTCTCACGGCGGCCAGCTGCACATGCTCGAAGGCGTCTCGCTGTCGACCACGCTGGAAACGCCTTGGGGTCCGTTCCGCAACAAAAGCACCGCCGGTGCGTATGTCTTTGACCCGATCTCGCAACGTGTCCTCCACTATCGCACACCCGGTTACGGCAACCCCTGGTGCCTGGTCTTTGACGAGTGGGGCAACGGGATTGTCGGCGACGGGACGAACGCGAAACAGCATTGGATCGCCCCCTTGGCCGGCAAAGAGGTGGAGACCCGCAAGACGCTCCGACCGGTCTTTGATAACGAGGGCATGCGTCCGGCCGTCGGCAACGAGTTCCTGTTGTCACGACATCTGCCCGACGAGCTGCAAGGCCAATTCATTTATGCCTGCGTGATCAACATGCACGGCATGCCGCGATTCAATCTTCGCTACGAGAGCGACGGTGCCGGCTACGAGGGCGAACGGGTCGCCGACCTGCTGTCCTCGACCGACATGATCTTTCGCCCCGTCGATCCCAAAATCGGACCCGATGGAGCGGTTTGGTTCGGCGATTGGTGCAACGCGCTGATCGGTCACATGCAATACTCGCAACGGGACCCGAACCGCGACCACACGCACGGCCGTGTCTATCGTCTGGTCAACCAGAACAAACCGCTTTTGCCGATCTTCGATTTGACCGAACTCAGCGAAGCCGAGTTGCTCGATCAGCTGTTGGTGCCGGAACTGCGCACCCGCTATCGCGTGCGACGCGTCTTGCGTGACCGCCCACAAGACAAAGTGTTTCGAGCGATTGCGAACTGGATCGCCGACACGAAGGACCCGCGACGGCTGTGTGAAGCGATGTGGATTCAAGAAAGCTTTCGCAGCGTCGACACGGATTTGATCGACCGCATCTTGGCCTCGAACGACTATCGAGCCCGCGCCGCGGCCATCCACACCGTCACCAACGAAATCCTGCGAATCGACGCCGCCCACGACTATCTGGCCGCGGCAACCTCCGATCCGCACCCGCGCGTTCGGCTGGAAGCCCTGCGTGGCATCAGCTTTCTAGAAACCCCCGATGCGACCGAACTGGCGTTGGCGGTGACCGATCATCCGGTCGACTACTGGATCGATTACACGCTCGAACACACGTTGTACGCGTTGGAGCCCGCGTGGTCGGAAGCTCAAAAATCCGACAATTTCTTGGCCAAGAGTTCCGAACAGGCGCAACAGTACTTCTTGCGATTCCAACGCATGGCCGGCCCCGGCGGCGCGGCCGTCATTCCGCTCGAAATCGCCGATGACGTCGATGCATCCGACGCGGACCGAACCGCGGCCATCAAAACCCTGGCCGGCCTGCGCGGTGGAAACGCCGGTCGCGGGGAAGACGTGTTCAAACAAGTCTGCTCGGCCTGTCACCAGATCGGTGAGTTGGGCAAAAAATTCGGACCGGACCTGTCCGATATCGGATCGCGATTCGACAAAGAAAAAATCATCCGCTCGATCGTGATGCCCAATGCCGAGATCAGCAAAGGCTACGAGACGGTCAATATCCTGACCGTCGACGGCGATACCTTCAACGGATTTGTGATCGCAAAAACCGATGACACCCTGTCGCTGGGGATCGCCAACGGAAAACAGGTCGATATCCCCCTGGACGACATCGAAATCGAAAAACCGATGAAGGCCAGCTCGATGCCCGAAGGATTGGTCAAACAGATCGCGCCGATCCAAGTGTTGGACCTGCTCGCCTACCTCTCCTCGCAACGTGCGATCAGTAAGGTGTCACAGCGTGGCGGATGGACGAGTGCCAAGTACCGCACCGAGCCGAAACTGCGGTCGCACAATGGAGTGTCGGAAATTTCTCATGATGCAGCCATCAAACTGGGACGGAATTTTGGCAACGGCACTTGGAACTCCGACCCCCACCTGTTGCTGACTCCCGTGGGCCGCGAGGGATTCGATTTCGCCTTCCACAGCGACCACGACGTGCAGTCGCCCTCGGTCACCATTCGGCTGAAGGAAGCCGCGACGCTCAAACACTTGTTGCTGCGAAACCGTTTGTCCCAGCAGTTCTACTCCCGAGCCGAAGGGCTGACGGTCTGGGTCAGCATGGATGGCCAGTCGTACGACCAGGTTTGGAAAGCCGACAAACTCAAGGGCGAGTGGATGATCGATTTCCCCGCCGGCACCAAGGCGCAATACATCCGGATCGGTTTGGACGGCAAAGGAACCTTCCACCTCTACCAGGCCGTTGTCTTCGGCGAGTGAAATGGGTGACAAGAAAATGAAGTGGATTCGGTGCCGGTTCCGTCAGACAAGTCGACGCTCTTTTCCGACAATTCTCGCTGAACGCCATCCTATTTGATTCATTACGCCCGTTGGACGCCGATCGGTCTCAGGGACGTTTCAGAATGTGATGCACAGCATCACCGACACAGTTCCGCCAACGCATTGAACAAACATGCCAACTCCTCCGTCGTCGTCGATTCGGCGCAGCTGATCCGCACGGTTCCATCGGGCGGCGAATCGATCGCCTCGTGGATCAACGCAGCGCAGTGCAATCCCGACCGGACTTCGATTCCGAATTCACTGTCTAGAATCATTGCGACGTCGGCGGCCGGCAAACCATCGATCGCGATGCTGGCCACCGGCAACACCGGATCGTGGGGACGACCGACCACGCGAACGCCGTGGATTGACTCCAGTCCCCGGTAGAGTTCGGCCGCCAGTTCCGCCAGCACGGTTCGCGAACGCTCCAGCACCAGCGAGGGTGGGGAACCGTCGCAGCGGCTGCGCAAGCCGGCCAACCATCCGGCATAGGCCGGAACGTTCATGTTGCCGGCCTCGAAACTGGCCGGATACTCCCGCGGCATCTCCAGCGATTCTGAACGCGTCCCGGTCCCCCCAAACACCGTCGGAACAATCCGATCCTGGACCTCGCGACGGACATACAAGAACCCGGTTCCCAACGGTCCGGCGCCGCCCTTGTGTCCGGGAGCGGCCAGCACATCGAGCTGAGCTTGGGAGACGCTCAGCGGAAAATGACCAAACGTTTGCGCCGCATCACTCATCATCAGCGGCTTGTCAGCACCGGCGAACTGACCGTGCAGCCGACGCCCGATTTCTTCGACCGGCTGCCGCGCTCCGTTGACATTGGCGGCATGAACGATCGACACCATCCGTGTCTTCGGCGTGATGGCCGCGATGACATCCGCTGCATTGACTTGACCATGCGCGTCGACCGGCACGACGGTCCAGGTGATGGTTTGGTTGGCGACCAAGTGCTGCAGGGGACGCAGCACGCTGTTGTGCTCGGCCGCGGTGGTCACGACGTGATCGCCGGGGCGTAGCATCCCCAACAGCGCGGCGTTCAAGGCTGCCGTGCCGCCGGTGTGAAGCGAGATTTCTTGGTCGCTGGCGGCGCCGATCCAGGCCGCAATTTCGCGCCGCAACCGAGCGATGATCTCGCCGGCGTTTCGCGAGGCCCGGTACGCTCCCCGACCAGCGGCGGCTTCATCGCGTATTGAGAACGCGTGCATCGCGTCGAGCACGACCGCGGACTTGGGAAAACACGTCGCGGCGTGGTCCAGGTAGATGCGACGATTCATGGGTGAATCCACTCGGTCGATTCGTCCATGTAGGTTTCCCGTTTCCAAATCGGCACGTCCGCTTTCAATCGATCCATGATCCACGGCAGGGCGGCGAAGGCGTCGCTGCGATGGGCGCTGCTGCATCCGACCAAGACACTCGCCTGGCCGATCGGAACTTCACCCAACCGATGCACGATCACCACGGCGGCCAGGGAATACCGTTGTTTCGCTTGTTCGGCGAGTTGCCGCAGTTGAGCTTCGGCCATCGATTGATGGGCCTGGTAATGAAGCGTCTTGGTGATCCGGACGGCCCCCGAAGCCGTCGTTGTTTTTCGACGCGTCACTCCGGCGAACCAGGCGTGCGCCCCGGTATCCGGATCATCAATTTTGGACGACCAATCGACAAGTTCGATCGGTGTCTGAACAAGGCGAATGAAAATCATCGAACGTTTCCGGGAAATGAAAGCCGGCTCGAACCGCCGTCCGCGTGACAACGTCGCTGCGTGGTTCGGCTAACCGCCGCTGACCGGCGGGATCAACGCGAGTTCCACGTCGGAGCAATCGATCACGTGATCTGGGGCGACGTACTGGCCATCAACGGCCAGCCGGCTGACGCCGATCAGCGGGGCCGCCGCGGGGATCTGGGCCGCCACGGTCTCGATGACTTTCGCCGCAGTGACGGGATCATCGACCGTGACGTTCGCGACGTCGCAACCGGCGGCATCTCGGACACCGGCAAACAGCAGAATACGCAACGGGGCTGTGGAAGTCATCCGGGTAGCAATCCGAGTTCCTCGCCGACCTTCGGCAATCGGCCATAGGCATAGGCGAGCAGCTTGAGTGGGTGAACGGTCTGGAGGTCGGTCCCGTGTTGGATCTGCATTTTACAGGCGCTGCATTCGGTGCACGCAAGTTGCGCCCCGCTGTGCCGCAAGGCGGAAATCATCGGCCAACCGATTCGCAGACTATTGCGGTAGTTCTTTCGCTGCAATCCCCAGGTTCCGGCCATCCCGCTGCATCCGGCTTCGACATGTTGAACACCCAAGCCGGGAATCAATTTCAACAATTCGATCGACGCGATGTCTGGATCCAAGACACGCAAATGGCAGGGCCGGTGGTAGGCGAAATCCAGGTCGATGGCTTGAAACTCGCGATCCAGTTTTCCGTCGGCGTGCAGGTCACGTAGAAACTCACAGGCTTCGAACGAGTTTTTGGCCACCAGATGGGCGTCTTCATCGTCGAGCAGGCTGGGGTACTCGTGTTTCAAACAGAGCACCGCCGCCGGTTCGGTGGCGACGATCTGGTAGCCCGATCGAACCGCCTCGGCCAACATCCGCACGTTCCTGCGGGCGATGCGGCGTGCACCTTTCAAATCCCCCGCCGTGATCCGCGCCATGCCGCTGCCGGACTGTGACGTGGGGACGTAAATCGCGATCCCGTTTTGTTGCAAGATCTCGGCTAACGCGCGACCGAGGTCGGGATCGTGATAGTTCGCGTAATGGTCCACAAAATAAAGCACCTTGGCGCCATCGCCGGCCGGCTGCTTGGTCCAACGGCGGCGTGCGGAATACCGCATGAAGCTGCCCGATGCGATCGGCGGCAATTCGCGCGATGCCGACAACCCGAACAACTTGTCGGCCAGCCAGCGGGAGAGCCCGTTGCGGATCAACAGATTGGAAAACCAAGGAAAGCGAGAGCCGATCGCCGCGATGAGATCGAGCCGGCAGATCAATCGGTCCGACAGCGGTTGCCCGTTGGTCGCCACATACTGGGCCTTCAATTCGCCGACGATTTTTGGGATGTCCACGCTGGCCGGACACTCCAATCGGCACTGATGGCAATTGAAACACAAGTCCGCGACCGCTTTGGCGCGATCGCCGGTGAGCGTTTCGACATCGATCTTGCCGCTCAACACGCCGCGCAACAAATTCGCCTTGGCACGCGGTGATGCCTCTTCGCTCCGCGTGGTGCGAAACACCGGGCATTGCCGCTCGGAACTCGCCGTCGTTCTGCAGCGTGCGCACCCGTTACACGACTCGGCCACCACGTCAATCATCTCGCCGGGCGACCACTGTTGCAGGACCGGCAATTCGGGAACGGCGGTGTTTTGAATCCGCGCGGCCTGCACGATCCGATCGGCGGCCTTGATCAGCGTCCGCGTTTCCGAGGTGACTTCGATCGTCTCACCGATCGGACGAATGTTTTCGTTGGGCTGTTGCAGGACGGCCCCGAACAGCTTTCCCGGGTTCAACCGATGATGTGGATCGAACAGCCGCTTGACCTGCCCCATCGCCGGCCAGAACTCACCGAACTGCTTGGGCAACAAGGCGCTGCGGCTGAGCCCGGCGGCATGCTCGACACTGACGTGCCCGTTGAATTGCCAAACGACTTCGGCCACCTGTTCGGCGACCCGACGGATCTTCTTGCGTTCGGCGGCGGACGACAAATCGACAAACGGCCGCACATGCAGATGACCATGGCCGGCATGGGCAAACACCGTGGCCGTGCATTCGTTGTCTCGCAACGTCTTTTGAATCGCCGCCAATGCCTCCGGCAACGTCGCCGCCGGCACCGCGATGTCCTCGGTGAATGGGATCGGCATCCCCGGGCCCTTCAAACGACTCAGCCGGGGCGTGACGCGACGGCACAACGCCCAGAACTGGTCTCGGGTCGCCTGGTCGGTGGCCGAATTGGCGACGAATGCGGCGTCCGGTCCACGCGATAAGTCATCACGCAGGATCTCAATGCGGTCGGTCAATTCGGCCAGCGAGTCCCCCTGAAGCTCCAGCAACAGCATCGCTTCGGCCTCCTGCGGCAAGACCTCTTCAAATTGCCGCTCGGTTTCGCGCGCGATCCCCAGCAACCGCCGCCCCATCAGGTCGCACGCAACCGGTCCATAACCCAGCGACCGCACCGCGCACCGCGCCGCCGATTCCAAGCGATGGAAGAACAGCATCACGACCCCACGGTGCTTCGGAATCGGCTCCGTCTGAACCGTGGCGTCCACGATCAGCCCCAGCGTTCCCTGTGTCCCCACCAGAAACTTCGCCAAATCGACTCGCCCCAGGTCGTCGACCAGGCCATCAAACCGATAGCCGCCACGGGCCGGTGGCGCGCTTTTTAATTTTTCCAAACAGTCTTGATATTGCGTCTGAATCTCCAACAACCCACGGGCCAGTCGGCCTACCGTTCCCGGATCGTTGGGATGATGCTTCGAGACGTCCAACAATTCGCCGTCCACGGTGACGAAACGCAGCGACTCGATGTTGTCGCGGGCCGACCCGCTGCGCAGGTAGTGGCTGCCCGAAGCGTTGATCGCCAGCACGCTGCCCATCGTCGTGATGCTGCGAGTTGCCGGGTCCGGTCCGTACCAGCGACCCAGTGGTTTTAGATTGCGATTGAGTTCCGCGATCGGCAGCCCTGCTTGCACCGTCGCGAGCGACTTGAGCGGATCGAATTGCATCCGACGCATGTAGCGCGAAAAATCGACCACCAATCCCGGGCCGACCGACTCCCCCGCCACACCACTGCCGCTGCCGCGCGGGTGGATCGGCAAATCCTGCTCGCCGGCATACTGCACCAGCGCGACCACATCGGCGGCCGAGCGCGGCCGCACCACGCCGACCGGCTGGATTTCATAAATGCTCGCATCGGTGGCGTACAGCGTCGTCGACACGGCATCGCACAGCACGTCGCCGCGCACGATGCCCCGCAAGTCGTCTTGAATGCGTTGTCGATCGATTTCCATGCATTAGTTCGAACCCATCACGCCTCCAAAGTCAACCACAACGCAGGAAATGTGGGTGTGGGGGGATCGGTTTCAGATTGGGATCTGGGAGTACCGAGTACTGGGCACTCCCCACTGGCTCCCCGGCCCCGACGGTTGCTGCTAGACTAGGGCGGTTGCGGTGCCGTTAATGCGGTGCCGTCGGCTCGCTCCCTTCTGCCCGCTTCCCGCCCCGCCTGCCTCGTGAGGCTTTTCGAAATGATGCGTCGACATCGATCTTGGCTCGTTAACGTCCTGGCACCCTTGACGTTTTGCGTTTCCCTGGGCTTGGCCGCCGCACCGGTAACAGCCGCGGACTCGGAGACCAAACAGATCCTGATGGTCGCGGGCCCGCCGTCGCACCGATTCGGCGCTCATGAACACTTTGCGGGGCTGCGGATCCTGCAAGACGCGATCCAACAGAGCAGCGACACCGCCCGGGTCACGCTCGTTCGCGGCTGGCCGTCGGATGAACAAATCGCCGCCGCTGACACGATCGTCATCTACTGCGACGGCGGCGGGCGGCACGTCGCGATGAACCATCGAGACCAACTGCGTCAACGTCTCGGCGAAGGAACGGGGTTGGTGTGCTTGCACTACGCGGTCGAGATGCTTCCGGGTGAATCCGGCAAAGACTGGGAGGAGCTTCTCGGCGGCCACTTCGAAATCAACTACAGCGTCAACCCGCATTGGGTGGCGGAATTCAAGTCGCTGCCCGACCACCCGATCACACGCGGCGTCGAGCCGTTCGCAACCGACGACGAGTGGTACTTCCACCTGCGTTTTACCGAACTCGGGAAAGTCACACCGATCCTGTCCGCGGTCGCACCCGATCACACCATGAAACGGCCTGACGGGCCACACCATGGCAATCCGCACGTTCGCAAGAGTGTTGCCGCGGGCGAACCCCAAACGGTCGCCTGGGCATACGATCGCCCCGACGGCGGCCGGTCCTTTGGCTTCACCGGCGGACACTACCACTGGAACTGGGGCAACGACGATGTGCGACGCTTGGTGACCAACGCCATCCTTTGGACCGCGGGTGAAACCATCGGTCCGGAGGGATGCTCGTTGGGGGAAAAACCGATCGGGATCAAACGTCTGCTGGAAGATCAAGACTACGAGCGGCCCGAAGATTTTGATGAAGAGGAAACCGCCAAGCGGTTTCATTTGACGGCGGAAAAAAAAAAGGCGACTGAATCCGCCGAACCGATCTTCCTTTCCGACACGCTGACCAGTGAAACGAAACGCCATCGCGTCGAAATCGATGCTTCAATCGATGGCGTTTCGGACTTGTTTTTGATCGTCGACGACGGCGGTGATGGATTCGCATGCGATTGGGTCGACTGGGTTGACCCGACGCTGCACGGCCCCGCGGGATCGCTGTCACTGATCGACTTGGGATGGCACTCCGCAACGACTGGTTGGGGCAGTGTCCGCAAGGATTCCAACTGCAGCGGAAACCCCTGGTCGGTCGACGGCCAAGTGATCGGAAAACATGCCATCGGGACCCACGCCAACAGCGTCATCCACTTCAAGGTCCCGGAAGGATACACGCGGCTGACGGTGACCGGAGCACTGGACACCGGGGGGACCCGTCAAAACGGCGGCACCAGCACGAGCGTCCGTTTGGCCGTCTACGCGGGCGCCGCACCGGCGTCCTTGGGCAGCGCCCCGGACAACTCCAGTGATGGCGACCAGCGCGACCCGGCCAACGCGATCAAGGGAATCACGATCGCCGAAGGTCTGGAAGCCACCCTGGCGGCCAGCGAGCCGCTGCTCCGCAGTCTGACCAACCTGGATATCGATTCGCGCGGACGCGTTTGGGTCTGTGACGTGATGAATTATCGACGCAATCAAGGCGCACGCCCCGAGGGCGATCGAATCATGATCCTGGAAGACACCGACGGGGATGGAGTCATGGATGAGGCGAAAACGTTTTATCAAGGCCGCGAGATCGATTCGGCGATGGGCATCTGCGTGCTCGAAAACGCGACCGGCACCGACGTCATCGTCACCGCATCGCCCAACGTCTGGCGTTTCGTCGACACCGATGGCGATGACGTGCCGGACAGCAAGACCGCGATGTTCACCGGCGTCGGCAATCCCCAACACGACCATTCGGGCCATTCGTTCCTGTTCGGGCCCGACGGAAAACTCTACTGGAACTTTGGCAACACCGGCGAGCAAGTCAAAGACCCCCAGGGCGAAACGGTCATCGACATTCACGGTCGCCCCGTCATCGACAACGGAGCACCGTTGTACGGCGGCATGCCGTTTCGATGCGATCTGGACGGTTCCCATTTCGAAGTCCTGGCGCACAACTTTCGCAACAACTGGGAAACCACCGTCGATTCGTTCGGCACGCTCTGGCAAAGTGACAACGACGACGACGGCAACCGCGGCACACGAATTAACTTTGTGATCGAACACGGCAACTACGGCTATCGAGATGAAATCACCGGCGGCGGCTGGCGCGAGGAACGGATCAATCAAGAAGACGAAATCATGCACCGCCACTGGCACCTGAACGATCCCGGTGTCGTCCCCAACATGCTGCAAACCGGTGCCGGTTCGCCCAGCGGTATCTGCTTTTACGAAGGCCGGTTGTTGCCGCAGCGGTTTTGGGACCAAATCATCCACTGCGACCCCGGCCCCAACATGGTCCGCGCCTACCCCGCCAAACCCGATGGCGCCGGATACACCGCGACGATCGAACCGCTGATGACGGGAACCACCGACCGCTGGTTCCGACCGGCCGATGTCTGCACCGCACCGGACGGTTCGCTGTTTGTGACCGATTGGTACGATCCCGGCGTGGGAGGACACAACCAAGGCGACTCGGATCGCGGACGGCTGTTTCGACTTGCACCTCCCGGGTCCGCTTACTCGATCCCGACATTTGACTTCACCACCGCCGGCGGTGCAGTCGAAGCGCTGCGAAACCCGAACTTGGCCGTCCGCTCGCGAGCCTGGAGAACGCTGCACGCGATGGGCCGCGACGCCGAACCAGAGTTACTGGAGCTATACGCCGATCCCAATCCGCGGCTGCGAGCCCGCGCGCTGTGGTTGCTCGGCAAGATCGACGGGCGTGGAGAGCACTATGTGGCCAAGGCACTGGCCGATTCCAACCCTGACATTCGCATCACGGCGATCCGTTTGGCCAAGCAGCTGACCGACCAACCGTCTCAGTGGCTGGCCGACGTGGCCGACGATGAATCGCCGGCGGTGCGACGCGAGTTGGCCGTCGCGCTCCGCTACGACACCAGCGACGCCATGCCGACGCTGTGGGCCAAACTGGCAACGGCCTACGACGGCCAGGACCGCTGGTACCTGGAAGCCCTCGGGATCGGGAGCGACGTCCGCCCCGAAGCCTGTTTTGAAGCCTACCTGGATGCCGTCAACGGTCGGTGGGATACGGCGGCCGGCCGTGACCTCGTTTGGAGAATCCGCGCTCCCAAAGCGGCAGACGCCATGGTCTCGTTGATCGCCGATCCGGACCGACCGCTGCGTGAAACGGATCGATACTTTCGCAGTCTCGAATTCCATGATTCGGACGTTCGAAGCGCCGCTCTGAAACGGCTGCTCCCCTGAACGCCTTGGCTTTGTTGATCCCCATTTCCATCCACCACTTTGCCCACCCCCGATGAAACCCTACGCGTTGATTCTGACCGTCGCTTTTCTGTTCCTCATCACCGCGGTCGCCAATTCGCATGCCGCCGACGATGCCGCGCAGGCTCGTCGAGACGCCATCGTCGTGCGCGCGATCGAACGGATCGATGGCTACGACTACCGCTCCCATCCCGCGGTCGTGGAGGCCGTCATGCGACAGATCCGACGCAGCGAGGGCACGCCGGAATTTATGAAACTGGTCAAACGTTTCAAACCCGATGGCATTGAATCGCAGCTGACGGTGGCGTTGGTCGGCGACGACCGATCGACGGCGGTGGAATCGGCGGAGTTGTTGTTGGAACTCGATGCCGGACGAAGAGAAATTCGCAACTTGCTTGCTTCATCCGATCAGGCCCGCGGCGTGATCGAAACGCTCGGGTTACTCGGCAACGGACGCGCCAACCATTTTCTGTCCGAGATCGCGACCGATGCCGAGCGTCCCTACGATCAGCGCCGTGCGGCCGTCGCCGGGTTGGCGCGAACCAAGGACGGTGAAAAACGGTTGATCGATTTGGCAACTCAAAAAACGCTGGTCGGCGACACCTTCCTGATTGCCGGCGCGTTGTTGGCGCGCAGCAAGGATGGCGGCATTCGGAAAGCCGCCGCCAACGTGTTGCCGCAACCGGCCCAAAAAGATTCCCAGCCGTTACCCCCGATCGATGAACTGGCCAAGATGACCGGGGATGTCGCCGCTGGCGAGAAACTGTTTCGCGGCGCAGGGACCTGTGCCAACTGTCACATCGTCAACGACGATGGAAAGGACGTCGGTCCGAATCTGTCAGAGATCGGAACCAAGCTTTCGCGCGAAGCGATGTTGACGGCCGTTTTGGCGCCGAGCGCGGGCATCAGCCACAACTATGAAAACTTCAGCGTGTTGACCGAAGAAGGCCAAGTGATCACGGGACTAAAGATTTCGCAGACCGCCGATGAAGTGGTGATCCGGACCGCCGATGCGATCAATCGCACGATTCCATCCGAAGACATCGTGACGATCAAGAAAAGCGACAAGTCCATCATGCCGGAGAACCTGCACCACATCACCGGCCGGCAAGGCTTGATCGACATCGTGGAATACATGATGACGCTGAAGAAGAAAGGCTGATCACCGGTATTGGCCGTGACAATCGTCACAGGACTGAGTGACCGCGCCGACGGCTCTGCCGATCGCATCGTAATCATCCAGCTCCAACCCTCGTGTCACTCCCTGCGCGGCTTTGGTCATCGCTTCACTGAATGCCGCGTAGTCGGCGTCGTCCGAGTCGTCCATGCCTTCCTTGACCAGGATTCGGCCCAAGATCGCCAGCAACTCGGCCGGGCGTCGAACATCGTTGGGTTCCGCTTTGACATCCTCGGCGTTGCTGGTCGCGTTGCGCAGTTGCTCCTTGAGCAACTCGGCGTATTCCATCAACGGGGCGCGGTCGGCGATCGAAGCCCAATCGTTGGTTTCGGCGGCCTTTCCGCCGCGCAGTCCGGTGCCCGACAGCAGGTCTTGCAAATCGTCCTTTCGCGCCCGCGCTTCGTTGAACACCTGGTTCGTTCCCGCGTTGCAGTTGAACGCCGTCCGACCCAGCAAGTCGCGGGCGACCGCCGCATCTTCCTTCCAGCGAACATCGCCGTCGTACTCGCTGATGATCGCAAACAAACTGCTCATCACCATCAGGTCCAAACGAGCCTCCTCATAGCCTCCGCTCTTGAACGGTCCGGGCTGAGTGACGACGGAGTCGTAGTGCAATTTCACCCGCTTGATCTCGTCTTCAATCGAGATCGGGGAGATCAACTTGTCCCAGGAGCCGGCCTTTGCCCCGCCCCCGCCTTCGGGTGAATCCAAAACCACACTCGAAGCCCGGGCATTTTTCTTTCGCAACGCTTGCAACGTCGGTCGCTGTCCGCGAATCGCATCGCCGACCGAATCAAAGAAAACACCTTTGGTCGCGTCGGCAGAAAACTTTGGCGCCGGGGCACGTTTTTCTTCGCCCAATGCAATGTACGAATGGGCAGAAAAGAGCACCGAACCACCCACCAAGACGGCAACGGGTAAAGTGCGATTTCGGGTCTTCATCACGTGACTCAGCGGGTGCAATGGCAGGATAGATTCCGTCAGTTTAATTCAGTTTAGCACCACAAAGAATCCAGTGCCGAGCGGCCGATAAAGGAAAGGGGCAGCCGGCACCCGAGCGGGGGTTTGCGGGCTGCCAAGCTGTTCTGGTTGAATCCGCCAAGAAGACGAGGCGAAAGACGAATTCGCTCGCGCCCCGAATTGTTTCGGAACCCGCCTGGGTCCTCGGGGTTTGTAATGAGTGTGAAGGGAATCGCATCTTCAACGAGGGGAAAAGATTAGATGAAACAAGACGATCAAGAACGAATCACCTGCCGATGCCCGCGCGGACACAAGTTGCGCGGCGGCACGAATCTGATCGGCGAAACGGTGCGTTGCCCGCGTTGCAGCGAGAAATTCGTGTTCGGCTACCAAGTGCGTCAGGATGTAACGGACACGGCCGTAGTGCGGATCCTCGGCGACGCCCCCGCGGCGCCCGCCCCGGCGGTCGAGCGTGAACCCAAGCTGCGTCCCTGTTCACGCTGTGGCGTTGCCATCAGCGCCGCCGCCAGCGTCTGCAAACACTGCAATTGCTACGTCGGCATCCTGCCCGATTTCCTCAACAAACTTTCCGGCGGCAGCTCGATCCATACGAACTGACGTGACACCCCAGCGGGAAGCGTTACGGCCTGTCGATTGATTCGGGATCCGCTGAGTCAGTGGTGAGCCGCTGGCCGTAAGGCCTCGGGCGGGCGCCAGAATGCCCGGCCGCTTACGCGTCACGGCTCACTCAATCAACAGGCCGGTCAGCGAGCGGCACGGCGTACCTCACGCCGCGATCACGCGGCACTGGCGAACGCGGCCTGCTGACATATGCTAAAGTCAGCCCCAGTCGGTCACGGGTTTCCCTGGCATCTGAAAAAGCGAGTTAGTCGTCGTGCGATCCTGTTTCATTCCTTCGATCTGCCTGTTGATCGGACTGGTCGCTGTCGGTTGCGGCCAAACGCCACCACCACCGGCCGCCGATGCGGCTGTCGGCGTGGTGACCATCGAAATCCAATCCGAGGATGCGGCGACGCAGTCGATTCAGGTCCCCGACGTCGCCGACGGAACGACGCTGGAGACGGTGATGCGGATGGTGGAGCGAGTGCCGGTGAGCGTTTCCGGTAGCGGCTCGACCGCGTTTGTCGATTCCATCGGCGACGTCAAAACCGATGCCAGTCAAGGCTGGACCTTCAAAGTCGACGGAGCATTCGCCAATCAAGGCATCGGCCAGACCGTGCTGCATCCGCCGACGACCGTCACCTGGTCCTACGGTACGTTCGAAGATTGAGCGAACAAGGGATTCAGCGCACGTTGGTGTCTAGCCTTTAGGCGATTCTCGGTCGCTGCGGAGCAGCGAGACGATGCGGCTAAAGCCCAATACCG
>NZ_JANZKV010000032.1 GCF_025060895.1 Stieleria sedimenti
TCAAAAATCAGTTCTCCGGCTCCACCCCGATAAGGTGCAGTCGAAGGACGCTGCGTTAGCAGCCGCCCGCCGCAGAACTCTGCGGCGGGCGGTCACTCACGAGCGAGGCGGGAAGATAGAGCCGACAGCCGTGGCCGTCAACCGTTCTTCATCGGAAAACCAAGAAAACTTCTTCTCAGCGTTCCGCCGCGGCCTTCCGCGGTCCCGCAGTGAGGTTTTCCTCGTGCAGGAGTGGAAAGATCAGGTTGCCAGGCGACACGTGCGGCGGCGGCGCCCGTCGTCAAGGACGGTTTGAAGCCGCCTTGTGGGTCGCACACAGGCTGTGCCGGCATGGCATTTGCTCGCGCTGGGCGAGCGATCTCCCTGGTCGATCGGTTTGACGTGTTCGTCAATCCGACCGGCTTTCTTTCCCATTGAACCGAAGTGGAGGTAGACGGACTTGAACCGACGACCTCCTGCGTGCAAAGCAGGCGCTCTCCCAACTGAGCTATACCCCCGAGGGCACCCTGGCGGGTGCATCTCAGATTTGAAATCTCAAATTTGAAATTTCAGTTCACTTCGATTTTGGTTGCAAAGCAACCGAGTGGGCGTGCCAGAACTCGAATCTGGGACCTCGTCGTTATCAGCGACGCGCTCTAACCAACTGAGCTACACGCCCTTGTTTGCCCGGCAACACCATCTGCAGTGAAAGCAGAGCTTTCAAATCAGTGTCCAGCCAGAGCTGTCCCACACGGCAAGTCCCGCCGGGCGAGCGAGAAGTTTACGCAAACCAAAATGGCTGTCAAAGCCAAGTTGGCATTCTAAGCGAAAAAAGCTTCTCCGATTCCCCGCCAACCGCCGGAACGACCGTCGCCAAAGCATTCCTCGGACGAGATTTGTTTGCCGGTGGACCAGTTTTATTCGGCACAACGTCCATTTCACTTAAATCGACATTCCAACAAAGCCCCGGGTTCGGTCAAAATAGTCCGCGTATCAACTCTCCCACTCTATGGACACCCGTGAAGATGATGGATCGTTCCACTCGGCGACCTCCCCTGGTTAACGTCAACACTCGACGCCAACGGCACGCTTGGGGCCAACGGCACGCTTGGGATGCGTGTTTCGTGACGCCCATGTTCCGCAAGACGCGGCTTTCCAAGTGGCTCGGCGCGGGGATTTTCGCTGCTGCTACGGCGATTCAGGCCGGTTCGGCACCCCCTGCCGTCGCACAGAGCCCCACCGCTGCCCAGGCGCTTTCGCTGAAACCGCTGCAGCAAGATGCCAATTATGAGCTCGTTCCCGCCGAGCAAGTGGCCAAATGCACGGTCAGCGATATCACCGAAGACGGTCAGAACGGCTGGGAAGTGACCGGCCCCGACGGTCACCTGCTGCGTCGTTTCGTCGACACCAACGGCGACAAAAAGATCGATCTTTGGTCATATTACAACTACGGCGTGGAGGCCTACCGGGACATCGATGCGGATTTCAACGGGAAAGCCGACCAGTATCGTTGGCTGGGAAACACCGGCACCCGCTGGGGCGTGGATCAGGACGAAGACGGCCGCATCGATGCCTGGCGGCGGATCTCGGCCGAAGAGGTGTCGGCCGAAGTCGTCGCCGCACTCCGCGACAAGGACCCACGGCGCTTCGCCCGCTTGTTGGCCACCCCCACGGAACTGAAGTCCCTCGGGCTTGGGGAAGCCAAGCTGGCAGAACTTGAAATGAAGGCCAAGCTGGCGGCGCGCAACTTCGCCGATCTGGCAAAATCACAGACCGCCATCGGTCCCGAAACGGAGTGGCTTCAATTCGCAGCCCCGGCCCCCGGGCTGGTTCCCGAAGGCACCAACGGCAGCACGGAAGACGTGGTGGTCTACGAAAACGTCGTTGCCATGTACGAAAATGGCGGGCAAAGCGGACAATTGATGGTCGGAACGCTGGTCCAGGTCGGTGATCGCTGGCGGATGGTCTCGTTGCCCAACGTCGGCGACGACGGCGCCCTGACCCAGTCCAGCGGACTGTTCTTTACCCCCGGTGGTGCGGCGATTGCGTCGAAACCGACATCCGATTCCGGGCTCCAGACCCTGGTCACCCAGCTCGAATCGCTCGACAAAAAACTGGCGTCCGCCCCCGAAGCGGGGCTGCCGGCGCTGCACGCCGCCCGCGCCGATTTGGTCGAAAAACTGATCGCGGGGTCGGGCAATGATGAAGACCGGGCGACCTGGACGCGGCAATTGGTCGACACCGTCAGTGTTGCCGTGCAGAGCGGACAATACCCCGACGGGCTGGACCGGCTGAAACGCGTGGCCGGCAAATTCGCCCGCGCCAATGACGCGTTGGCGGCCTATGCCAATTACCAGGCGATCCAGGCCGAATACGTGCTCAAGCAAACGCCGGATGCGGATTTCGAGAAGGTCCAAATGTGGTACCTGGAAACGCTTGCCGCGTTCGTCGATGCGCACCCCCGGACGATCGAATCCGCACAAGCGATGCTGCAATTGGCGCTGGCCAAAGAGTTCGAAGACAACGAGAAAGAGGCCTTGGCGTACTACCGAAAAGTACGCGACGGACACAAAGGCACCGAAGCCGGCGAAAAAGCCGCCGGCGCCGTTCGGCGGCTGGAGTCGGTGGGACGCAAAATCGAGCTCGAAGGCACGACCATCGACGGCAAGTCCTTCAAGCTCTCACAGCTTCGCGGTCGACCGGTGATCGTCCACTACTGGGCAACCTGGTGCGAACCCTGCAAGCAAGACATGAAACTGCTCAGCCGCCTGCAGGGCCGCTACAAGCGAGAAGGGTTGACGCTGGTCGGCATCAACGTCGATGCACGGCGTGGCGATGCCGAAGCATTCCTCCGCGAGAATCGCTTGCCGTGGATTCAGTTGTTTGAAGAGGGCGGCTTGGAATCGAGCCGGCTCTCTAAAGCCTTCGGTGTGCAAACGCTGCCGACGATGATGCTGGTCGACAAGGACGGCACCGTCGTACGACACAACGTTCGAGCCGCCGAACTCGATGGCGTGATCGAAGAGATGGTGAAATAAAGTTTTTCGGGTTTCGGGTTTCGGNNCAGGTTCCAGGTTCCAGGTTGGTTGAAACTTGAAACTTGAAACTTGAAACTTGAAACTTGAAACTTGAAACTTGAAACTTGAAACTTGAAACTTGAAACTTGAAACTTGAAACTTGAAACTTGAAACTTGAAACTTGAAACTTGAAACTTGAAACTTCAGCTCCGATCCTCGTACGGTCGGGGGCGGAGCTGTTGGAATAAGGCTCGCTTCTGGTCGGGAAGCGCGTAGTGAAACCCACAGTTTTCCAAAAAGCGGTCGGACGAGCTGATGGCCATGATCTCCATGATGCCTAAATCTCTGGCCCGGTCGACACACATCTGGACCAAGCGTTTTCCGACACCGAACCGCTGGTAGTCGGGATGCACGGCGAGGCATTGCAGTTCCGCGAGCTTGGGACTGTAGACCTCGACCGCGGAGAACCCGACGCAGCGCTGGACCGGTTCCTCGGGCGTGACTTCGTCGCTCGGTGGCGGGTCACTCGGTGATGGAATGTCGGGCGCCGGGGCATCTGGCGGTTCGCTGACCATTGCGACGAAACCGTGCCGGGTGAGTTCGATCAGTTCGGCATGGGTCCGCGAAAGCAGCAGCCGTTGCATCACAAAGGGACGCAGCAAGGCATGGATTGCCGCGGCATCGCTGGGCAGAGCCTGTCGGAGTTGCGGGAGAGCCAGTGGGGTGGAATCGGGGGGCGGAAGATCGTTCAATGCAGTGGCCCAACCCTGGTCAGTGAAGCTGGACCGGATTGGTCGCTTGCTTGATGGTTTTTCGCAGTAACATCGCCGGGGCGTCTTTCCCGGTGAACAATTTAAATTGATAGGCCGCCTGGCGGACAAACATATCGATCCCGGTGATGATTCGACACTGCGCCTGCTTGGCGTATTTGACCAGCAGGGTGTTTTCCGGGTTGTAAACGGTATCGAAGACCACCATGAATTGGTTCAGCGCCGATGCCTTGAAGGGGGACTTGTTGACATCGGGGTGCATGCCGACGGGCGTTCCGTTGATCAGCAGCTGGACTTTTTGGTTGTGCCGATCTTCCCATGGCACCACGCGGCAACCGACCTCCGAAGCCAACAGTCGAGCCCGCTCTTCGGTGCGGGAGGCGATGACGACGTCTGCCTGGCGTTGTCGCAGCCCCCAGGCGATCGCGCGAGAGACTCCGCCGGCGCCCAACACCATCGCGGTGACACCCTGAAGCGCGTTCTCGCGGGGCACGTCTTTCTTTTCCAAGACTTCGACGATGCAGTCCATCGCGGCGCGGTAGTCGGTGTTGTAGCCCAGGCGATCGTCTTCGTGAAAGACCATGGTGTTGATCGCGCCGATCCCGTTGGCGCTCGATTCGGCTTGGGTGCAGTAGTCCAACGCCCGCTCTTTGTGGGGAATGGTGATGCTGATGCCGCGGAGTCCGATCTTGTCGACACTGTCCATGAAGTGATGCAGATCGTCTTGCGGGACACGCAGCGGCAGGTACCGCGCGTTCATCTTTTCGGCCTTGAACGCCGTGTTGTGCACCAAGGGGCTGTAGCTGTGGGCGACCGGATCGGCGATCACGCCGAACAACTCGGTCTCGGCGTTGATGTTTTTGACGTCGTACAAATTGGTCATTTCTTTCCAATTCAGCTGGCCGGGCGCCATCTTCTTGTCTGTGCTGTAGGTCGCATAGGTGAAGGGCGCGCCGAATCGGTTGGCCAAAATTCGCGTGATGGTGCCGATCTCGCCCATGCAAATCCCGATGGTGGGGAGTTTTGCTTTGCGGATCAGATCGAACATCCGCACGTTGTCGGCGAACGAGTTTGCCATGGTTGCGATTTTGACGATGTCGGCGTCTTCTTCGGCCATCGCCGCATGCAGATCTTCCAGATTGTCCGGGGTGCCGGAAAAATCGTGGTAGCTGATGATTCGTTTGGTGTTGCCGTAACGCGGAATCTGGGATGCCACGTCGGCTTCGATGTCCACGTATTCGGCACCCGCAACGATCGCCGACCGCAGCAGCATCAGTCGGTCTTGTTCGCTCTTGGTCCAACGCCCCCCGTCTTGACGGCGCCGAACGGTCATCACGACCGGGCCGGGCCGATGATCCATCAGCCGTTTCAGATTGACGGCTCGACCGACATAGTCCAGCCGCAATTCCACAAGTTCGGCGCCTTGTTCGACCAAATGCTTGTGTTCGCCAATCATCCGGGTGTGGCGACTGCGACCGAGACTGACACAAATCATAGGGTATTGAAGTACGAGGAAAGTGGTGATGAAGTGCGTGAGGCGGCCTCGGCAGCGGGAGGTGAGCTCCATGACGAGTTTACTGCCCCGAGTGCCGCCCGCGTATAATAGATCGCACCGAATGCAACGAGCAGGGGTGTAGTCTAATTCCCCTGAGGAACCGCCGGTCGGTTCGATCCAACGCTTCTGCCACAAATACAGCACGGACAAAGCACACAGCAGGTCTTCAATGATGAGCTCAAAAACGCGATGGATGTTCACTTTGGCCCCCTCGACCCGAATCCCCGTGATCGGACTGATTTGCGTCGCGATCGGGGTGACCGCGAGCCGGGGGGCTGCTCAGGGTTCGGACTGGGCCTTCCCGCGAGGTGACGCCGCCGCGTCGGGGGCGACCACGGCACAGCTGCCCGACGAATTGCAGGTGGCCTGGGAATTCAAAGCCGATGAGGCCATTGAATCGACTCCCATCGTGATCGGCGACCAGGTCTTCGTCGCCGATGTGATGGGGAAAATCTACTGCCTGGCTCGTCGCGACGGACAGGAACGCTGGCGGAAAGATTACCAGACTGGATTCCTGGCCTCGCCCGTGATCGCCGGGGACCGCCTGGTTATCGGCGACTACGACGGCAACGTGTACGCATTATCAGTCAAGGACGGCAGCGAGCTGTGGACCCAAACGACCGACGGTGAGATCAGCGGCTCGGCGGCGATTTACCAGGACAAGGTGCTGGTCGCCTGCCAGGACGGCAAGCTGTACTGTTTCGAGCTGGCGACCGGAGAGCCGGTTTGGACCTATGCCGCCGAAGACCAGATCCAATGTTCCCCCACGATCGCCGGCGATCGCACCTTTCTCGGCGGTTGTGATGCCAAACTGCACGTGGTCGATTTAAAAACGGGCAAGGCCGATGGGGAAGGGATGCCGCTGGAAGGCCCGACCGGCAGCACACCGGCCGTCCGCGGCGAGCTCGCCATCCTGCCGACCCACGACGGCTCGGTGTTTGCCTTTGATTGGAAGAACAAGAAGCAGCTGTGGCGGTACGAAGACCCGTTGCAAGCCCAAGAGTATCGCAACAGTGCGGCGATTTCCGGTGAAATCGCCGTCGTTAGCAGCCAGCGCAAGCAAGTCGATGCGATCGACCTGAAGACGGGCAAGCGAATCTGGCGACACACCTTGCGGCGGTTCGCCGATGCATCCCCGGTGATCGCCGGCAACGACGTCTGGCTTCCCGCGACCGACGGGCGGTTGCTGCGACTCTCCCTGGCCGACGGGACCTTGAAATGGAGCTACGAGATTCGCGGCAGCTTCGTCGCCGGGGTTGCCGTCACCGACACCGAGCTGTTCGTCGCCGATGACGACGGCGTGGTGCGTTGCTTCCGCGGCAAGTAGTAGGTCACGCTGTGCGTGACGGATGGCTACGCGAAAATGGCATGCACAGCATGCCCTACGGGAAAATGGCATGCACAGCATGCCCTACTCGAAAATGGCATGCACAGCATGCCCTACGCGAAAATGGCATGCACAGCATGCCGTACGCGAAAATGGCATGCACAGCATGCCCTACTTTAGTTCCCATAGACTTTTTTCGGGTCGACCAAACGCGGGTCGACGGTGGTCAACGAGGCGTCGTGGGGATCGACCGCGCGAAAGAAACAGCTTTGGAATCCTTCGTGACAGGCCGCCCCGACCTGTTCGACGCGCAACAAAATCGTATCGCGGTCGCAATCCACACGGATCTCTTTGACGCTCTGGCGATGCCCGCTGGTTTCACCCTTGCGCCACAGTGATTGGCGGCTGCGGCTGTAATAGACGGCTTGACCGGTCGCCAGCGTCTCCCGAAACGCGTCTTCGTTCATCCAGGCCATCATCAGAACGCGGTCACTGTCGGCATCTTGCGCGATCGCCGGCAATAAACCGTCGACGCCCCGAGAAAAGTCCACTGCGGCGGAGACATCGATCACGGCGAGTTGTCCGGGGGGAAAGGGGATTGGATTTGCAGCGAGGATTATAGGCAGATTCGTAGTAAACGGAACGACTGACACGCCGCCCCGGTCGAATCGATTCGCCGAGCCCGGCCGCTGAAGGGACCGCCGCGGTGCGGACGATAAGCAACCTACACTTTCTTGTCCAATCGTTGCTGAATCGGGGTTTTCCTTCATGTCACCGACAAAACTATCGATCGTTCTGCCGGTTCGCGATCGGCAACATGAGATCGTCCGGAGGGTGGAAAACGTCCTGGAAGGCCTGATCGATCTGACCGACGAGGTCGCGGAAATCATTGTCGTCGACGACGGCAGCCGTGATGAAACGCGGGACATCTTGGAAGAACTGCATGCCAGGTACCCCCAGGTTCGGATCGCTCGACACGACCGGCCGCGCGGCATGGAAGCGGCCGGACAAACCGGATTGGAACGGGCGACCGGAGAGCTGGTGTTCATCCAGGAAACAGACGCCGAGATGCGGATGGAGGATCTCCGTCGGCTGCTGGTGATGAGCGAAGATGAGTCGGTCGTCGCGGCAAGGGCTGAAAGTCGCCAAGAGCCCCTCGCACCGCCGCTGTTGAGGCGTTTGCGACAATGGGGCACCGACAAGCATACGTCGGTCGAAATCCGAACCGACGCCAGCACACCCTGCTCGGTCCAAATGATCCGCCGACCGCATCTGCAGCGTCTCTCGGCTCCCAAAGGCAAACGCTATTGGTTGGAAGGAGAGACCGATCGCATCAAGACGATCGAACGGGCGAAAGTCGGAGAAAGGCTCCGCTGAGCAACGAACGGAATAAACGTGTCGGATCTCTTGAAGTGGAATAGGCTTCCAGCCTGTCCTCTCAGCATCGACAGGCTGGAAGCCTATCCCACTTCTTTTCCGTGCATTGCTAAAACGCGACGATTCGACCGAAGGGTCAAAACGAGCGTTGGATCGAGAACTCGGCGATTTCGATCAGGCAATTTTTGGCCGCCCCGGTGGGCAGATCGGCGATCGCATCGAGGGCGCGTTGCTTGAATTCGGCTGCCGTTGCGACGGTGAATTCCCTGGCGTCGGATTGATCCAGCCAGGTGCGAATCTGTGAGATCCGACTGGCCGATGGACCGTTAAGGACCGTCAAAATGGCGTCTCGTCGCTCGGGGTTTGCCGTTTCCAGCAGACGGATGATTGGGAGCGTGATTTTTCCCTGTTCCAGATCCGTTCCCAGCGTCTTGCCGACCGCTTCATCGTCGCCCCAAAGGTCCAAGAAATCGTCGGCGATCTGGAACGCGATCCCGAGACTGTTGCCATAGTCGGCAAGTCGATCGGTCGTTTCCGCATCACAACCGGCTTCCGCGGCGGCGAGCGAACAGGCCACGCGACACAGTTCGGCGGTTTTCCCTTGGATGATTTCGAAATAGGTCTCGCGTTCGATCTCGAGATCGCCGCGGCCGAGCACTTGACGCAACTCGCCTTCGCAAACCAGGCGTGCGGCTTGGCCGACCCACTGGCAGGTGCGGGTGTTGTCGAGTGTGGCGGCCAATTGGAAACTTTGGGCGAACAAATAATCGCCCAGCAGAATACTGGTGTGATTGTTCCATTGGGCGTTGATGGTGGGGACATGCCGGCGCGTCGCGGCTTCGTCCAACACGTCGTCGTGGACCAGCGTTGCCGTGTGGACCATCTCCAAAACCGCTCCGATGGTGATGTTGCTCGGCTTCACGCCCCCGAGCGCTTCGGCCATCAGCAAGTGCACGGCCGGCCGCAGACGCTTGCCACCTAGAGCGACTCCGTGGCGCAGCAATGCCGAAACGCCTTCGAAGGGACTTTGTAATTGCGAGCGCAGCGTGGCTTCGACCCCGGCCAATGGCTTGCTGATGGGACCATAAAGTCTCTGCAGCAGCGGATTGGCCGAGGGGGCAGCACTGTTCTTCGACCCGCGGACCGGGTGGTCGCCCGTGGGGGGCGGGTGGCGGGATCCGTTCTGCGGCACGCCGTTGCGGTTGCCGCCGACGCGGCTGTCGGTGTCGACCTGTACCGTGTCGGAGCGGTCTCGAAACGTCTCAGAAGCGTCCATTTTCTTACGCGTGTCTGCAGGAAGGGGGGGACGGGGCGATCCGTCGTATTGGGTGATGAACCGCAATTAGAGACCAGGGATAACGAAATCAAAGGGGGACGATTGGTCGCATTAGGGATGTGTCCCCGGATTTCGCACGAACGTCCCTGACTGGCCACCTTCTTTCCCTTCCAGTCGCGTCGGTCCGATCTGCATCGCTCGATCGACGGATTTGAGCATATCGTAAACCGTCAGCGCGGCGACACTGGCGCCGGTGAGGGCTTCCATTTCGATGCCGGTCTTTCCCGACGTCGCGCAGGTGACGCGACAGATCAGTTGCGGGGACGAGATCGGCTGCGGCGATTCGGATCCCTCGGCCCCTTGTTCCTCGGCCCCTTGTTCCTCGGCCCACTGAAAGTCGACTTCAGCGGACTCGATCGGGATCGCGTGACAGAGGGGGATCAGATGGGGTGTCCACTTGGTCGCCGCGATGGCGGCCAGCCGGGCGACCGCCAGCACATCGCCTTTGCGGCTGGTCCCTTGCCGCACCCGTTCGGCCGCTTCGGCGTTCATGGAGATCCGCGACGAGGCGGTGGCGATGCGTTTGGTGACCGTTTTGGCGGAAACGTCGACCATGTGGACGTTGCCATCGGCGTCGAAGTGGTTGGAAGGCATGTTTTTTTAAGTTTCAAGTTTTAAGTTCCAAAGGTTTGCTGCCGATGGCCGTCGCTGCGATTCTGTAACGAAATCTCTCCACTCCGCAACCCGCTGCCGCCAACTTGAAACTTGAAACTTGAAACTTGAAACTTGAAACTTGAAACTTGAAACTTGAAACTTGAAAAAAAAAACGCCACACATTTGCGGGAAATGTGTGGCGTTCTCGTTGTGGTCGGTGGTGAAGCGTTTGTCCTGCGGCGGCGTGAGCCTGGGCAGGAACCGTTCACACCAGTTCTTTCTTTGCTCCGACGAGTGTTCTCAGTCGTTCAGCCAACAGATGGGCGTCGAACGGCTTTTTGAACGTCTCGTTGATGCTGCTTCGATCAAAACTCATCGGCTGGCCGTCATCGGGCAACAGCGCGATCAGAATGACATCGGTGAAATCCGCATTTTTGCGCAGGTTCTGGCAAATTTGTACGGCTTCGATCTTGCCGATCGAAAAGTCCACGATGATGCAGTCTGGCGTGAAGCTTTCGGCTTGAATTCCGGCTTCGAAACCGCTCGCCGCAACAGCGACCTTGAACGATTTTTCCGGCGGTAATTCTCGCTTCAAGTTCTCGATCAAAACTTGATCTTGGGCGACGATCAGGCACTTGGCCATCGCTTCGTCCTCCAAGTCACCCAACGGCATGCCGTGCTCCTTCAGGAACTTGATCAGGTATTCACGTGGAATACGACGATCTTGTGATCCTGGGATTCGGTAGCCTTTCAAACGCCCCGAATCGAACCATTTTGAAACAGTTCGGGGTGCGACTTTGCAAATCTTGGCGACCTGTCCAGTCGTAAAGACCTTCATATCAGGCTCTCCATAACGCCTCGTTGATTATTCCCTCGAACAATGGTGCGTCGGTACCCAATGTTCTCATGGCCTTGATCGATCAGTTGTGCCGCACGCCTTCTCGTTCGTTTCATCTGTCTCACCGGTCCTGATCGCTGAGACAAACTCTTACGAACCTGAATGCTGTCGTGTGCTGCAAACCGAAAGCTGGGTCAGGCCACCCGGCTCACATCCTGTGACGCTTACCGAACGGGATCACTTGCTAGGTTTCAAACGTTTACAAACGGATCACTCCGCTTTGGTCGGGGTAGATGCTGTGACGTCCGGCGACCAACGCCCAACGTTCCAATCGCGAAACACGGCTGACATGATGATGGGTGTTGTCATCATGCCGATGTTTACAGGAACGTTCGGCTATAGTCGCCATCTGCCTTCGAGTAAGAGAGGTGTCACGAACGCGACGCCCTCGACTCGATTGCTTTCCCAGAATCCCCCCCTGGGCGGATCCACAACTCGGCTGCCACCAGCCCTCCTGCATCGAGACGGTGAAAACCGTTCTCCGCGAGAGAACCCAGTCGAAAACTGTCGATCCGAGACTTAGTGTCGAGCAAAACCGCCCCAATTCTTTAGGGCGTTTGGAAGGGAACAAGCGTCATGGCCCCTGTGACGGTCCTTGACCGGATCAATCGGGACGGCCGGATTGATGCCGGTGATGCAAAACACCCGTGTTTCCAGGACTTTAGACACTGAAGGCCCGGATTCTGTTGCACCGAAACGGACGATTTGCGAAGAAAAAAAACTTTTCATAAAGTTCATTTTCGCCCCCAATCGGTCTAGACAACATGCCAATCGACGAGTCATCTGGCCGCAAAATCAGTCGTCCCTTTTCGCCTATCCGCCACCATTGCCACGATCGTCATGCAAGACAACGCTCGCGCCTTCTTTGAACAAGCCATCGCCACGCCCAGTCCCTCGGGATACGAAGAGCGGATCCAGAAACTGATTCGAGATTACATCACGCCCCATGCCGACCGCGTGCGCATCGATGTGCACGGCAACTTGATCGCCGAAGTCGGCAACGGTGACGGACCGCGTTTGATGTTGGCCGGGCACTGCGATCAAATCGGGATGTTGGTTTCCCACATCGATGAAAACGGTTTTGTGTACGCGCAAACCATCGGCGGTTGGGATCCCCAACAATTGATCGGGCAAGCCATGTCGATCTGGACCGACTCCGGAGAAGTCCCCGCGGTCATCAGCCGCAAGCCGATTCACTTGCTCAACAACGACGAACGCAAAAAGGTTGTCGGACTGGACGAAATGTGGTTGGACGTCGGAGCCAATAACGACCAACAGGCGCGCCAGAAGATACGCATCGGCGACCCGATCACGTTGGACCTGCAGCTCCGCCCGCTGATGAACTCACTCGTCAGCGGTCCCGGGATGGATAACAAGACCGGGATGTGGACGGTGATCGAAGCGTTGCGACGCGCGAAAGAACTGGCCGGCGCCGGCGGGATCGGCTGCCACCTGCACAGCGTCTCCACCGTTCAAGAAGAAATCGGACTGCGTGGCGCCAAAACCGCCGCCGGTGGAATCCATCCCGACGTCGCCATCGCCGTCGACGTCACCCATGCCTCGGACTGCCCCACCATCGACAAGAACAAACAAGGCGACCTGCGCCTCGGCGGCGGACCGGTGATCTTTCGCGGACCGAACATCAACCCCAAAGTCGCCACGCGGTTGATCGAACTGGCCGAAGCCAACAACATCCCCTACCAACTGGCCGCCATCGGACGCGCGACCCCCAACGACGCCAACGTCTTGCAACTCCACGGCGCCGGCGTCGCTACCGGGCTGGTGGCGATCCCCAATCGTTACATGCACTCAGCCGTCGAAGCGATCTCGCTGGAGGACATCGATCACGTCGCGCAACTTCTCGCCCACTTCGCTGCGGCGCTCACGGCCGACGATGACTTTACGCCGGGGGGGCAGATTTAGGTTTCAGATTTAGGTTTCAGATTTAGGATGAAGGTTGAAGGTTGAAGGTTGAAGGTTGAAGGTTTCAGGTTTCAGGTTCAAACGGGAGGTTGAGATGGCCGCGATTACGAGGTTTGAGGACATTTTGGCTTGGCAAAAGGGCCGTGAGTTGACCCAGCTGATCTATCGATGCTCACGTCAAAACGATTTTGCGCGAGACTTCGCGCTGAAAGATCAGATACGAAGGGCTTCGATTTCGATCACATCCAACATCGCAGAGGGATTTGAACGGGATGGCAACAAGGAATTTGTCCAATTCCTTTCGCATGCCAAGGCCTCGTGCGGCGAGGTTCGATCCCAGCTCTACGTTGCTTACGATGAACGCTACCTCGACGAGCACGAGTTTGAGGACCTACAGAACAAATGTCATGAAATCAGCCGACTGATCAACGGATTCATTAGCTATCTGAACAAATCTGATTTTCGCGGTCGAAAGTACATCCGAGAACTTCGCGAACCCTACATGGTCGATAGCCAAATCTGCTGAAATGACTTGGAACTTGGAACTTGGAACTTGAAACTTGAAACTTGAAACTTGAAACTTGAAACTTGAAACCTATTTAACCCGGCGCAGCCGTTCCAGCGGGACGTAGTAGCGTGAGTAGCGTTTTCCGTCGCTGAACTTTTGCCCGGCGGGGTTGGGGACCAGCACGGTCGCGCGGCGGGTGATGCGGTTGACGCGGCCTTGCATGCGGTGCCCTTCGTGATGAAAGACCACGTCGTCGCCGACGCGGATGTTGAAACGGACCGCGGCACGTTCACGCTGGGTGATCAAGTTGTGTTGATAGTCGGTGTGGCCGAAGTAGCGATGGGCGATCGATTGATAGCGGGCTTCGCTGCAATTGCCGTCGTTCCAAATCAACATCTCGATCAGATGCACGAATTCGTGCTCGGCGATCCGTTGCATCGCCTCCAAGCGGTCATGGCAAAGGCACCCGGCGACCTCGATCGGCCGCGAAACGTCTTCAAACGTTTGAAACAGCAGCGTGCTGGAAAGGACGAGTTCAAATTGTCGCCGCCCGTCATAGCTGCCTTCGGGATATTGGGTGACCAATTTGCCGCCGACGCTGGTCATTCGGGATGACAATTGAAAGGAGATTCCTTCGGCCGACGCGGCACTGAGGATTCGGCCGTCGAAGAAGCGGTCGTCGTACAACCGGATCATCCTGGAAACGTCTTCCGGCGAGACCTTTTGGAAATTCGGCCCGTCGATGCAGCGACTGGTCAACAGCATCTGCTCATAGATCTGTCGTCGCCACTGATCCCGCTGCGACGCGGGAAGCGTACGGATGGCGACTTCACCGGCCAGTCGCCCCAAGACTTCGGGATCACGCGGCGAAGGCCCCGCCGAGTGCACGCTTGGCGACACCGCCCGCGTCTTGCCGGTTCGGTGGCGTGTTTGTTTCCGGGTGTTGGTCTGCCGATGCGTCATCCTGATGCTCACAGCGTTGGGTGGGAGGGCTGCGAGCATTCTAGCCGATCAAAGTGGTTGAGTTGTAGCTCAGCTGGTCATCGATCGAGAGGAGTCGAGGGTGATTATCCCCACGTGATGTTTGCCGCGTTCAAATCCGCTCGCAGCTCGACCCTCGGCTCAGCATCGCCGCGTCCTGATGATGCGTCCGCCCAATCGACATCGACGTCCGCCAACGCATTGTCGACGGCCTGCGATGACATCGCTTCAGCAAAACTGATTTTCTTGGTGCGAGACCCTTCGACGGGCAAGGGGGCAAGGCCCTCCACCGTTCGCTCTGCCACTTCCGGTGAGAACTTGGTTATCGAGTCCGCTGGGGAGGGCAGGATGATTCCTCGCGCGGCTCGGACTTGGGTCGATGAGGTGGCCGAGGTCGCGATCTGCGAACCGGTCACATCACCGGCCGACGTTAGACCCGCGGCGGCAAAGGCGACCGACTTCAAGGTGCTGACCTTGCCGATCGAATCACTCGACGTGGCTTGTCCGACGGTTCCGCTGGAGAGCAATTCCCGCAATTGCGAAGACGTCAGCTGCGGGTTGGCCGACAACGTGAGCGCTGCGACAGCGGCCACATGCGGGCTGGCCATGCTGGTGCCGCTGAGAGAACGATAACCGCCACCGGCAGAGGTGCTGTAAACACTCACGCCCGGCGCGTCGACTTGAACCGCGCCGCTGCCGCCGACGTCGTTGCTGAAGCCCGCGATGCGGCCCGACGAGTCGTAGGCGCCGACCGAAAGCACGCTGGTCGATTCGGCGCTGTGCCGCGCCGGATAGCTCGGGCTGGCCGCCGACTCGTTTCCTGCAGCAGCCACCACCAGCGCGCCCAAGGAGGTCGCGTAGTCGATCGCACTGGCGATCCGCGAACTGATCCCGCCACCGAGACTGAGGTTGATGATTTGCACGCCCAAATCGGCCGCGTAGCGGATGCCGGCGGCCACACCACCATCGGTTCCACTGCCGGAATCGTCGAGCACTCGAACGGGCAGGATCTTGGCATCGGGCGCCACGCCGGTCACGCCGAAACCGTTGTCGCCTGCCGCGATTGTGCCGGCGACGTGGGTTCCGTGTCCGTTGCCGTCGTCCGCGATCGCGTCACCGGAGACGAAGTCGTAACCCGAAACGTCATCGACGAATCCATTGCGATCATCGTCGATCCCGTTGCCGGCGATCTCGCCAGGATTCACGTACAAAGCACCGGCCAAGTCGGGATGATCTAAATCCACTCCGGTATCGATCACGGCAACCGTCACGCCTTGTCCACGGTAACCGGCCGCCCACGCTTCCGGTGCCGCGACGGCATTCAGATTCCATTCCCGGCTGCCGCCGAAGTAGGCCACTTCCGCCAGCGGCGTCACGGTGGTCGGCTCGGGCGGCGGTGGCTGCTCCGGTTCCGGTGTCGGTGCCGCCGGGGGACTCGCCGTCGGTTGCGATCGCGCTGTCTGAACGTCCAAGGTCAGTCGATAAGAAATGCTTCGATAATCGACCGAGGAAATCGCGACGTAGTATTCGCCGTCGGGCAGTGACCCCGAGAGCGATTCGCTGCGGTTGGACGAACGTGTCGAAGAACCGATCAGGTTACCGTTGCGATCGAGAACATAAAGATTCGCGTCGCGATTGAGTTGATCCAGAGTGATCCGCACCTTGGCATCGGCGGCGATTTCGAAACGAACCACATCGACCCGGTCGAACCAACTGAGCCGCCCGGCACGTTGCAGCGTTCCATCGACCACACCCAAGTTGGCCGCCGTCCGCAGCGTTTCGCCGGCGGCGTCGGAGGTGCTGAAATTGACAGCAAGGTCTTGGACTTGTTGGATGACGCTTTGGATCGCTGGCGTGTCATCAATCCGATGCTGTGACAGAGACAGTGAGTCGCCGGCAAGCAGTCGACGCGTTTCGAGGGATTCGACCCCGAGCCGTCGGCAACTGGCAAAATGAACACCACCACGAAATCCTTTTCGTCGACGCATCACAGACCCACCACACACGGGCAAGAATTAGAACGGGGAACCCAGCGAGTTCGAGCCGACCGTATCAAAACCGCTGAGCCGGGTCAGGTTCAATTTTGTCGTAAGCGTTGTGGCGTGATACTTGGGCCGGGAGATCATTCACGCTGAGGTGGGAGATTGGGGTTGGTAAGAATATTTTGGAGGTAAGAAAATTGGCCTGTACGAACGCTGCCCGGTGTCGGTCGCATTTCAAAAATCTTCCTACCTCCGAAATCTTCCTACCTCCGAAATCTTCCTACCTCCGAATCGACACCGTGTAGCCGCCGCGATTGTTGCCCAGATCGCCGAGGTGATCGTTGATTCGAAACAGCAACCAACAGTGTTTGTCGATGACGAGTTCGGTGTCGGCTTCGACGCTGCGAATCCGCAGTGGTTCGAGTTGTCGTTGCTCTTCGGTTTTGTTGGGCAAGACACACACCAGCAGTTGCCCGAGCGGTCGATCGTTGGCGTAATGAATCGTGACACCGGGTGGCTCGCTGATCCACGGTTTCGGATCGTCGTCGAGGCTGCACCGTCCGTGCGGGGAAATTTTGACGCGCATGCCGGGGGCGAATCGAACGCCGACGCTCTGCCAGCCACGATCCGCCTGGATCGTCGTTTCGATCGGGTTGCCCCGCCAAAGTCTGTCGCGGATCGCCAAATCGATTCGCTCGCGCGACCAATCGAATCCATAATCGATCGTATTGGTTAGCATCCGCCAGCGGGCTTGCACGATCGGCCACTGTTGACTCAATCGCCGTTTGAAGGCAGTCGAAAACGCGACGGTCCGAAGGCTGCCATTTTTGGCTTCGGCCAACACGGCCGGTCGATACTCGGGGTACTCGGTGAGTAACATCGCCGCGACCCAGCTCCAGCCATACGATTCGACGTCGCTTTTCAGATCCGGCGGGTACTGCAGCACGACATCGAGCGTCGGGATCCGCTGCTCGTCGCGACGTTGCGAGAGAAGTTTGAAACGTCCCCAGTAGGGAACCACCTGCGTTGATTCCGGCACCGTGTTGACTTCGACTTGACCGCCCACGCCGCGGTGAACGCTCAGCATTTCCGCCAGCCCTTCGGCGAACCACGACGGCCCCGTGCCGCCGAAAAGTTCGATCGCCAAAGCATGCACGCCCTCGTGCAACAACAAATGCCGTGTGTAGTAGTCGCTTTTTTGGCGGATCACCCAAATGTTCGAATCGATGGCATAGCCAAACGGAAAACTCAGATCCGGCGGCAGATCCCCGCTGTCACGAAACCGCTGCGGATCGGCCATCACAAACGCGTCGACCCGCCATCGATCCAGTGTCCCCGGCGGCAGTTGCCAAAACCGTTCCCACTGGGGCACCGCGGCGTCATAGGCTTCCACCAGTTCAACCAACGATTCCCGGGACCCCGAATCCGATTTCAGCACAATGTGCTTGCCCTCCACCGCCTGCATCGGGGGCGGCGTTTGCGCCGAGGTGTCCGCAGCACTCAGCGCCGCGATGCTGATCAACGCGATCAGTGTTAGAATGCTGCTCCGGCAGCAGGTATGCACTTGGACGGCAAGCTTGCGCGGCAACGCACCGACATGTCCCGGGTCGGAGCACCCTTCGACGTTGACCAAACGATCTTCAAAATATGAAACCATTGCACCATTCTAACCTCCCCGTCGCGAAACGACGATTCACCTTCGCTCCGTCGCGGTTGAGGCTGCTGATCTGGCCGCTGCTGATCTGGCCGCTGCTGTTTTCGACTGCGGCCTGTGTTCCGAAGGCGGAGCGGGACGTGGTGGTCTACTCGGCGCTGGACGAGCAGTTCGCGACGCCGATTTTTGCCGCTTATGAACGAAGTGTGGACTACGAGACCGGGATCGTCGGCAAATTTGATGTTGAATCGACGAAGACCGTCGGCCTGGTCAATCAAATCCTCGCTGAACAGAATTCGCCGGTGTGTGACGTGTTCTGGAACAACGAGATCATGCACACCGTTCGATTGCAAAAACTCGGTCTGCTGAAACCGCGGACATGGGCGGTCGCCCCGGGCTGGCCCAGCGACATGATCGCCAGCGACGGTTCGTGGTGCGGATTCGCCGCCCGGGCGCGTGTGTTGCTGATCAACACCGACAAGATTCCTTCCAAAGACGACTACCCAACCAGTGTGGCCGATCTGATGGATCCGAAATGGAAACACAATTGCGCGATGGCTCGACCCTTGTTCGGTACCACGGCGACGCATTTTGCGGTGCTCCGTGTCCGCGACGGTCATGATGAAACACTGGAGTTTTTGAAACAGATTCACGACAACGCGGTGGTGTTGTCGGGCAACAAACAAGTCGCCTTGGCGGTCTCGTCCGGCGAAGTCGCCTGGGGGCTGACCGACACCGACGACGCGATCATCGAAAAAGATCAATTGCGAAAGGTCGCGATCGTGTTCCCCGATCAGCAATCCGACCAACCGGGAACGCTACGCATTCCCAACACCTTGGCGATCTTGAAAGACGCTCCCCACCCCGTCGCCGCAGAAACACTTGCCGACTATCTGGTCTCCGCTCAGACCGAAGACCGGTTGGCGATGGGCGACAGCAGCCAATTGCCGATCAGCCGCGACAGCGAGTACCGGCCGCGTGTGATGCCGAAAGAACCGGTACGTTGGATGAAAGTCGATTTCGAAGCCGCCGCGGAAGGCTGGACCGAGTGGGCCGAAGAAGTGATGGCGGTGTTCCCGGATTGAGATTCCCATGCACTACGAAGCAATTCTTCCCGTTCATTCGAATGAAAACGCGGTCGTCAATGAAGCTGCCCGGCAGTTGATTTCGTGTGGGTTTCGGCTGGCATCACAAACTGAAAACGAAGTCACGTTGACGCACAAGGGCATGCGCAGCACCAAGCAGAATCCAATTCTCGGTGCGACGACGATCACGCTGCGTCAAAGTCATCTGACGCGTGGAAAGGTTTCGGTTTCAGCAGATCTAGGCGGCGTCCGTTGGATGCGTCGTTTCGTGACGCTTTTCCCGCCATTGCTGATGGCCGGCATTTTAACAATCAACCTCACACTGGCAGCCATCTTTCAGAATATCCCTCAGGGACTGTTCTTCAAGTTGATCGCCGGGGTCGCGTTTGTCGCGTTCCTGTCATTCGGCGCTGGGGTCATCTTGGTCAAGCGGATTCGCGAGCAGACGGAGCAATCGCTCGAAGCTTGCGTGACGAATGCAGACGGCTTGGTACAGCGAGAGCAGCAGGAGTAGCGACAATGGCATGCACAGCATGCCCTACTGATTGAGCGCCATCTGCACGACGTTGGTGACGATCTTGGCGGCGTCTTCGGTTCCGTAGCCGGGGCATTGGACGGAGTTTTGACTTTCGAGCGCGCAGCTGATGTCCAGCGGTGAAAACACCACCGCGACCACCTCATCGAATTCGGCGTATTCGAGGATGGGTGGTGAGGTTTGCCGGCGGATTTGTTGGCCGCCGGCTCCGCGACCGATCCGTCGGATGGTGACCGAACGCAAATCGTAACCGAAGTACTGGGGGGTCAGCATGGGATGGTCCGAAGGCATCGATTGCAGCGAATTCTGGCCCAGCACCGCAGCAAACTCACGGCGGAACGCTTGGGCGAACGCTTCGTCGCCACAGATCGCGGTGCCCAAAATCACGCCGCCGTGCTCGACAAATTGGCGCAGCGCGTCGCGCTGCTCGGCGGTCAGCACAAAGTCGCGTCGCCCGTGGACCCACAGCACCGACACTTCGGCCAAGTCTTGCTCGTCAAACCGGACCGGGTCTGCGGGCACGCTGATCGCAACCTGCGTTTGCTTGCGGATGATGGCCGAGGCGTTGGGCAGCGCACGCCGCGCGTCTTCGCCGCCGGCGCCGACGTCCAGGCGTGCGATTCGTGTCGTCCCCCGCTCGGTCAATTCCATCGCGTCGGCTTGCAGCACGATCTGGGCGTCCAGCTTGTCTTTTAATTCACGCCCGGTCGCATAGGCGATGATGTTTTGTCCGATGCGGATCGAGTGATCGATTTGGCGTCGAACCGGATCGTCGGTTTCACCACGTTGGAACAGCCGGTCGCCCAATTCCCATCGACAGGTCAGGCTTTGCGGAACATAAAAAACGGCGGTACGACAGCAGGCTTGGACGCCATACACCCAAAACCCGTTGGGCATCGCAGTGAGATCCACATTTCGTTCGGCGTTCCACACCGGATGTGATGTCGGCAGGCGTTCCAGCGGGGCGTTGGGATACCACTGGGCGCAAAGGTTGGCGACGCTGTTTTGAAAATTCGCCGCGTTCCCACAGCCGCTGTCACCGCTGGCGTCAAACACAATCGTACCGCCCTGGTCCACGTAATCTTTCAGCAACTCGCTTTTTTCCGCACTCAAGGCTAGCGTTTCTTTGCCGCTGATGACCAACACCGGTGTTTGCAGCAAATCGATCAGGCCGGCGTTTTCCAGCTGGACGGTTTGCCAGGTCAGGTCACGTCCCCAAGCCCGTTCGACATGCCGCACCAGTTGCCGCAGCGCGTCCGGGTGGGGTTGCCATTCCGGTTGATCCGTCTTGTCGCGTTCGAGTTGCCCGACGACGACCTGACGCTTGCCTTTGGATAGAAACAACAACGCGAACGACGTGGCGACGGTGGGACGTTCCCATTGTCCGCCCTCCCAAAATCCTTGAAAGCCATCCTGCTGGCGGATCAGTCGTTCGGCGCCTTCGCGATACCAATCGTGACCGCCAAAGAAGCGGCGTCCGGAAAGACGCCCCGTCCGCTCGATGGCATACAGATAGTAGTAATAGGTGTCGGCGCTGCCGCCGGGATTGACTTCGGCGCTGAAGCGTTTGCCCAGCCAATCGATGCCGCGCGCGATCGGATCTTGCTTCGTGGAATCACCTCCGCAACATGCGATGCTGCCGTCCTTGACCGATGAACTGGCGTTGCCCAAACGGCCGTTGGCGATGATCAGCGAAGCGATCCCGGCACAGGTCATGCTTCCCGTCGGTGCTCCGCCGGTGTAGCTCCAGCCGCCGTTGGGATTCTGCTGCAATTCCCAATAGTCGATTGCTTGCTCAAACACCTCCGGCTCGACCGCAACGCCTCGGTCTTGAGCCGCCCCAAGAGCGAGGAGTGCGAACTGCGCGTTCGAGGGGTCGCCGCCGAATTGTCGTTTGCCGCCGTAGCTCCACGCCCCCGTGGCTGTCTGAGCCTCGGTCAACCAGGTCACGTTGTTGCGAATGCGTGGTAAATCATTGGCCGATCCGTGCTGACAAAACACCAGCGTTTGCAGGGCGACCGAGTAGGTGCTCTCGGCAACCGTGGCCCGCAGGTACGTCATCGCATTCTTGATCGCGGGATCATCACGCGAGACACCGGCATTGAGCAACGCCAGGGTGCACAGCGAAGAAAGGCCGCACGACTGGCCCTGAAACTCATCCCAGCCGCCGCGATCGTTTTGGGTGCTGCGAAGATAGGTAACCCCGCGATCGATCGCGCGATTGACCGCCGCCGCATCCACCGCCGCGTGGACTTTGGAAGGGACGACGCCCAAGCCGACAACAATAGACAAAAACAGAGCGATGCAGCGTAACAATCGGTGGTCCCCCCCTTACCAGTAACCCAGGCTTGCATCTTACACTGATTGGTCTGTACGCCTCACGCTGTGAAGCATTTTCCCCATGTGTTTCTTGAGGT
>NZ_JANZKV010000320.1 GCF_025060895.1 Stieleria sedimenti
AGCCTGCACACCAACACGTCTGCCCGTGCCATTTATTTCTCGGAGATCCAATCCCAAGCGGCGTCGATGTCGCTGGCGTCGAAGTACTTGATCGTGGCGGCGGTGAAGGGTTTGCAGAAAATGGCCATCCATTTTTCCCAGGTGCTGTCACCGACCATGGCGATTCGCTCGATGTCGCGAAAGTGTTGGATGTCGAACTTGATGTCATCCCACAGTGCTCGGGCCGTCCAGCCGTGGAAGTCATCCAATTCCAGCAGCACGCGAATCTTGCCATGTTTCTGAATCACCTGCTCGATGTCGGGGCCGAAGATTTCGTAATCTTCGTGGTTCATCGTGCCGCTGACATGCAAGTGAATCACGTTGCTATCGCTTCGAGTCGCCAAGTCCACTTCACTGAATCGAACGCCCATCAAATGGCCCTTCCGTTGAAAAGAATAAGGAAATCGCAGGTCCAGATCGCCCGAGTCTAGCGTCTACGAGCCGGGAAAGCAAAAATCGCCCCACCCCAACCCTTCGGGGACACGGCACCAACCCAACGATCCCAACCCCGGGCGAAACCCTTCGGGGACACGGCACCAACCCAACAATCCCAACCCCGGGGACACGGCACCAACCCTTCGATCGGGGACGCGGTACTTATTCTTCACCGCAGAGATTCGGTCGTGGCGGCAATTGCTGCGGCGTACGATTTAAGCCGTCGTTGTCGATCCGACTAAACCATGACAGGCGACGTCGCACTGCCTCTGTCAGCGGTTCCGCATACCGAGACGCTTCAACAACGCGGCGAGCACGTTGCGGGCTTGTGAAGCCTTCCACGTCCATGGGGACGCCGGGTTCGCTCTGGGACGCCAGTCGTATGACTGAGAGCCCCACGGTCGGGGACACGGCACTGATTATTCAGCGCAGAGATTTCGATCGTTGCTGCAAATGCTGCGGCCCGCGTTCAAGCCGTGTTTTTCGACCCGACTCAATCACGATGGCAACGTCGCCATGCAGACGTCGTCGGCTCCGCACCTAGATGGCCAACCGTTAATGCGGCGAATACGCTGCGATCTTGTGATGCCCGTGTTGCCAGATCAAATCAGTCGATCGAGCTTAGGACTTAGTCAGACTAGGCTGCCTGGGCGAACAGTTCACGCGTTCGCTTCTGGACGTGAAACCGGCGACCGGTCTGTTTGCCACGTCGCTGATCGATGTGCTCAGGTAATCCCGCCATTGTGGTGAACAGATCATCAAAGTTGGCCACAAGCTCCAGCCAGACTGTTGGGGCTAGACCGAGCCGAATTAGAATCGGCGGGAGTTTGCCAGGGGTACAGCCGGGTTTTCCGGCCGCCGATTGGCGAGCCGACCAGTCGAGTAGCTCAAGGTACTCTGCAGCACTGATCGGCAAAAAACCTTTGTCGCTGCAGCGAGCATCGCATCGGCTCGGTTGGGGCCCGGGCAACTCAGACGCTTCATTCAGATCAACCGGCGCAAGAAACGAATCTGCAAGCGGCCGGACACACCTGTCGGCGGCCTCCGACGCATTGTCGGGTGCCGGGGTAGGGCTAGGCGCCGGGGCTTGCGTTTCCGCATTGATCGCTTCGATTCGGCGTTGAGCCGACGTGTGATCGCTCAGCTCCAATGTTTCGGCCATGCAAGCTCGAATCCAATTTAGATCCACGTAGACGGCACAAGCCAACACAGACTCATCATCAATCACCGGAATCCCCTTGAAGCGGTCTTCGAAGAATCGGCCGCTGGAGTCATCTTCGCGATTGGCTCGCTGGGCAACGCGTTGGTTCATTAGGCGCATCCACCAGGAAACGTCACTGAGCCGAAGACGTATCTGCTCGAGCCGGATCGGACAATTTCGGATGGTATTGAGCTCGGACTCTGACGGGGGCAATGGGTTGCCGTGATGGTCTTTGCGCTTGGGGCAAATCATCAGCCAGCGTCGTGCCACTTCGGTGTCGTCCCAAGTCTTGACGATGTCGGGGCGCGAGCGAAGCATCTGATGGTGATGACTGCAGAGGACCGAATACGCCAGAACGTCGATGGCAAATTGGCTAGCGAACTGCTCGATTAATCCTTCGATCCAGCCCTTGCGATGATCGCAATTCTTGCCGGACAGCGGATCGTCGCCAAACAACCGGCAGGCCCGTGTGGTGCGACTGATGGTGTGAACGATTTGGACCTCGCGAGGGTCAATCTTGTCGCCGCGGTTGGAACGTGACATCGCGTCCTCGTCAAAGAGACTCGTTTCTAGACATTGCTACGGTTTGAAGTGCATCTTCAAATTGCGTAGCCCAAAAACGAGTCGCTCCGTGCGACTCCCACGAGCCATCATTGCAACGCAAACCGATCCATCAGTCAACCTTCGCTGCACCAAAATCCAGCTCAGATACGAGACAATCTTTCAAGTTTGATAGCATTGGATTGAAACGACGTGCCGTGTCCCCATGTCGCTTGGTGCCATGTCCCCATTTCGTTTGGTGCCGTGTCCCCGGGTGGTTGAGACGCGGACGTGGGTGGGCACGGGACTGATTCTGGCTGTGATTTGAGTCTATTGACGAGCTGTCTCGAAGCGGATTGGCAGGATGGTAGGCGACGGGCGGCTTCGGGGGACGGCGGCCGGCGGACTGGCGGGATGCCGGCGGGATGCCGGCGGGATGCCGGCGGGATGCCGGCGGGATGCCGGCGGGATGCCGGCGGGATGCCGGCGGGCGGAATTTTGTGCTGCGGGGATTCGGGGGTCGACTTGTGTTTCGGGTATACTAACGTTGCCCACCGCCCTTCCAAACGTTCAACGTTCCCACCTATGCGACTGACACGCGTTTTTTCGGTTTCCCTGCTTTACGGCTTGGTTTCATCCCTCGCACCGGCAGGGGAAACCGCGGTCGATTTCAACCGCGAGATTCGGCCGTTGCTGTTCAATCGGTGCGTCACGTGCCATGGCCCCGATGAAGCGGAGCGGGCCGCAGGGTTGCGTTTGGATACCGCCGACGGGGCGCACGATGACTTGGGCGGCTACGCGGCCGTGGTGCCCGGCGACCCCGAGGCCAGTGAACTGATTTCCCGAGTGACCAGCGACGACGAAGACATCGTGATGCCGCCGTCGGGGAAAGGCGATCCGCTGACGCAGGCCGAAGTCGCTTTGCTGCGAACGTGGATCGAACAAGGCGGACGCTACGCCAAACACTGGTCCTACGAAATCCCTCGCCGACCGCCGCTTCCGGAAGTGTCCGACCCGACCTGGCCGACCGGTCCCATCGATCATTTCACGCTGGCACGGATGGATGCGGAAGGCTTGCATCCGTCGCCCCCAGCCGACCGTTTGACGCTGGCCCGACGCGTGGCGATCGACCTGACGGGACTGCCGCCGAGCTGGGAACAAGCCCGAGCGTTTGCCGAGGACGATCGCGCCGATGCCTATGAAATCTACGTGGATTCGTTGCTCGCCAGTCCGGCATTCGGAGAATGTTGGGCCCGGGTCTGGCTGGACCTGGCCCGCTACGCCGACTCGGCGGGCTACGCCGATGATCCGCCACGCACCATTTGGGCCTACCGTGACTACGTGATTCAAGCGATCAACGATAACATGCCGTTTGATCAATTCACGATCGAACAGATTGCCGGTGACTTGCTGCCCAATCCCACCGACGGGCAACTGATCGCCACGGCCTTTCATCGGAACACGTTGACCAACAACGAAGGCGGCACCAATGACGAAGAGTTTCGCAACGTCGCGGTCGTCGACCGGGTTAACACAACGATGGCGGTTTGGATGGGCACAACCATGGCCTGCGCCCAGTGCCACACCCACAAATACGATCCGATCACGCAAGACGAATACTTCCAATTCTTCGCATTCTTCAACAGCACCGAAGACGCGGACAAACGCAACGAGAGCCCGCTGCTGGAGGTCTGGAGTGACGATCAGAAACGCCGCAAAGTCGAATTGTCTCAGCGGATCGAATCACTCCAGGACAAACTGGCCGCCCCGTCGGATCGAGTCGACCAGGAACGTGAACAGTGGCTGGCCCAGTTTACGTCGCCGCCCGAGTGGCGAATCGCCGACGTCGCCTCGATCGACTCGAAGCGTCAGCTGGAGATGACCGATGACGGATGGATTCAGGCCGCCGAAGACGAGCTTGAATCGGACACGTATCAGATCCAGATTTCCACCTCCGACGAACCCATCACGGGCCTTCGCCTGGAGACGTCACCGTCACAGAAACGAAATTTCGTGATCTCCCAGCTTCGCGCGACCTGGACGCCCAAGCAGCTCGCTCCGGTCCAGGCCCAATTCGTTCGCGTCGAATTGCCAGGCAAGTCGCGGTTTTTGCATCTCGCGGAGATCGAAGTGTTCAGCGAGGGCGAAAACGTCGCGCCGCGTGGCAGGGCGACTCAGAGCTCCACCTACGCCGATGCCGATGCCTCGCGTGTCAACGACGGCAATACGGCAAGTGACTACAACAAGGGGTCGGTCCAACACACCAACGGTGAACAAGATCCCTGGGTTGAAATCGATTTGGGGCAAGCGATGCCGATCGACAACCTGGTTTTATGGAATCGCACCGACGGAGGATCGGGAATCATCGAACGGTTGAACGGATTCACGCTGACGCTTCTAGGCGAAAAACGAGACTTGGTCTGGACGAGCAAACCCGAAACCCCGGCCAAGGCAAGACATGCCCTGTCCCCATCCGGGGTTCGACTGGTCTCGTTCAGCCATGCATCGGCCGATCACGAACAAAGTGGGTTTCCCGCAGCGGCCGTCCTGCAAACGCCTGACAGTCCAAAGACGGGCTGGGCCATCGCGCCCCAGGTCGGGCGTCCCCATCAATTGACCGTGTCGCTCGCTGCACCGACGCCGGCGGCCGAGGGTGTGCTGACGGTTTCGATCGCGCAACAATCGGAACACCCGCGTCATCTGATCGATCACTTTCGATTGTCCGTCAGTTCAGACGTGAACCTGACCCGCTGGGCGACGTTGCCGGTCCCGATTCGTCGCATCGTCGCCAAGGGCAAAGATCGGTGGAATGAAAAAGAAGCATCGCAAATTGCTGCGTATTTCCGTGGCATTGCACCGGCGCTGAAACCTTGGCGTGAAGAGCTGCAGGCGGCGCGCGATGAACTGGCTCAAATGAAACCGATGACGAGCGTTCCGGTGATGAAAGAGTTGCCCGCCGACCAACGTCGCGTCACCAAGGTGCAGCTGCGGGGCAATTACCAAAGCACCGGCGACGTGGTCCACGAGGGCACGCCCGAGGCGTTCCACCCGATCGCCCATGCCGACAAGCCCAGTCGCCTGGATTTGGCGCACTGGTTGGTCGACCCTGCAAACCCGTTGACGCCGCGGGTGATCGTCAATCGGCATTGGGAGCAATTGTTCGGCGTCGGTATCGTGGAGACGAGCGAAGAGTTTGGGTCACAAGGTGAACTGCCTTCCCACCCGCGACTGCTGGATTGGATGGCGGTCGAGTTTCGCGACAGCGGATGGGACATCAAACGATTGGTCAAGTCGATGGTGATGTCCGCGACCTATCGACAAAGCAGCGTGACCACGCCGGAATTGATCGCCGCCGATCCGGCCAACCGACTGCTTGCACGGGGACCACGATTCCGCGTCTCGGCGGAGATGGTCCGCGATCAAGCATTGTTCGTCAGCGGACTGTTGAGCGACAAACGATTCGGGCCGCCGGTCAATCCGCCGCAACCCGAGTTAGGATTGAAAGCGGCGTTCGGCTCAGCCACCGACTGGAAAACCAGCAAGGGGGAAGACCGCTATCGGCGCGGGCTGTACACGACGTGGCGTCGCAGCAGCCCCTATCCGTCGATGGCCCAGTTCGATGCCCCCAACCGAGAGGTCTGTACGGTCCGCCGGATTCGAACCAACACCCCGCTCCAGGCGTTGGTCACGATGAACGATCCGGTGTATGTCGAAGCGGCCCAGTCGTTCGCACGAAACATGATCCGGGCGGCGGACTCGGCCGAGGGAAGAATCGAATACGCCATTGAGACCGCGTTGATTCGGCCGCCCAGCGCTGCGGAGATCGAGCGTCTGGAACAACTCGCGGCTGCGGTGACAGAGACCTATTGCGAATCGACCGAAGATGCGATGAAGATGGCGACCGATCCGATCGGCCCCCTGCCCGACGATGCTGACCCGGCCGAATACGCCGCCTGGACGGTGGTCGCCAACGTGATCTTGAATTTGGATGAACTGTTGATGAAACGATAAAGAGAGTCGATCGCGCTGATTCGACCCTCCCCTCGCTTCGCTCGACCCTCCCTGCGAGGAAGGGTGATTGATGATCCTTTCAAGCTCCCTGCACCCAATAGACCACCATGGACCCTCGATTTAATCAACTTCAAACGCGCACCCGCCGGCATTTTTTGCAGCAATCCACTGCCGGGATCGGCTCGATGGCGTTGGCGTCGCTGTTGGCCGGGGACGGATATGCCGCCGAGTCATCGGCATCACGAGCGAGTGATCCGCTCGCCAGTCGAATGCCGCATTTTGCTCCCAAGGCAAAGCGGGTGATCTATTTGCACATGACCGGCTCGCCGCCGAACCTGGACTTATTTGACTACAAGCCCGAACTGGTCCAACGCAGCGACCAGGATTGCCCCGACCAGTTTCTCGCCGGGCGTGAATTTGCCTTTACCTCTGGAACCCCGAAGCTGATGGGGTCGCCACGCGCGTGGCAGCGCGTCGGCAAGTCGGGCATGTGGATGTCCGATGCGATTCCACACTTTCATGATGTCGCCGACGAGATGTGTGTCGTGCATTCGATGCACACCGATCAATTCAATCACGCGCCTGCTGAGTTGTTGGTTTACACCGGTTCGCCGCGTAGCGGACGGCCGTCGATGGGATCCTGGATCACCTACGGACTGGGAAGCGAAAACGAAAATCTGCCCGGGTTTGTCGTCTTGATCTCCAGCGGCGTCCAACCCAACGGCGGCAAGAACTCCTTCGGAAGCGGTTTTTTGCCATCGGTTTATCAAGGCGTGCAGTGCCGATCCAAGGGTGACCCCGTGCTCTATTCGTCGGACCCGCCGGGGATGAGCCGCGCGACCCGCCGCGCGACGCTCGATGCGTTGGCGGATTTGAATCAGATGCAAGCCGAACAGATGGGGCATCCGGAAACCTTGACGCGGATCTCGCAGTACGAACTGGCCTTCCGAATGCAAACCTCGGTTCCGGAGGTGATGGACATCTCGGCCGAGTCACAGAAGACGCTGGACGAGTACGGTGCGACGCCGGGGGCATCGAGCTTGGCCAACAATTGTTTGCTCGCCCGCCGCTTGGTCGAATCGGGGGTGCGGTTTGTGCAATTGTTCGATTGGGGCTGGGATTTCCACGGCACACAAGCCGGCACGGGCCTGACCGACGGCCTGACCAACAAGTGCGCGACGATGGACAAGCCGATCGCGGCGCTCATTCGCGATCTAAAACAACGCGGGCTGTTACAAGACACGCTGATCGTCTGGGGCGGTGAATTTGGTCGGACGCCGTTTCGCGAGGGCCGGACGGCGAAGAGCAAGATTCTGGGTCGTGATCACTACCCGGACGTGTTTACGATGTGGATGGCCGGTGGCGGAGTGAAGGGCGGATTCGAGTATGGTCAGAGCGACGAGCTGGGATTTGGTGTCGCCGAAAACCCCGTTCACGTGCACGACCTGCAAGCCACGATTCTGCACCAACTGGGCTTCGATCATGAACGGTTAACGTATCGATTCCAAGGACGTGATTATCGGCTGACCGACGTGCATGGACACGTGGTCAAAGAGTTATTGGCGTGATTGAATCGCTCAAGTCGATGACGTTGGTGATTTTGGGTTCGTAGTCGTTATAGCCGAATCCACCGTGCGTTACTTCAATGCGCCAGGTCTTACGAATCGGATGCCCTCCCTTGGTGGCCGAGTTGACCAAAACGTGGACCGAAGTGTCCGAACGATTTTCGGGTTCGTTCACGACGGACCATTCGGCGATGCTGTACAGTCGTGACGGGCGCGTGTGTGGGGCCCAGTAGTCGGTGCCATCACCACCACTTCGTTGTTCATCCAGCCAGTCTTCAACGTGGTCGACCGCCAGTCTCGAATAGTATCCAAGCGGGTCGCTCAAGTTCTCTGCCATCCGAATCTTGGGAATCAGCTGATTCGTTTCCCGATCGTAGTCTGACCCGATCGTGACACGGTAGTGATCCGGCGGCGTGGGGCGTCCGAGCCGGTCCAACCGATGGATCAACAGATTGACATGGCTGGCCGACGATTCCTGGATCTGCCACTCGGTCAGCGATCTGAAATGAAGCGGATCCCTGGTTTTCTCCCAGAATGGTTGAGTATCACGTCCCGCCTTTTCGGCCGTCAGCCAATCCTCAACCAGGGCTTCACAAACTCGGCTTTGTCGATTCGTATCGTACTGTCCCAGGTAACTGAGGACGCCGAAGGGGATCAAAAAGACGGTGGCCAACAAGGCGAGCGTGCGCATCGTGTTTTTTTCGGATGTGGCGGGGGTGGGTTCGTCTAACCATGCCTCACGCTGCGCAGAAATGTCCCACCAACTGTCAATGCGTTGTTGGAATGTTTTTCTCGTTGAATTGTCTATGGAGGTCACACGGAATGATCGAGCTATTTGGACCAGACGTGTTGAGCGGAATAGAATGGCAGGGGTAAAACGGATTTCGCAGTCGTTGGTGTCTAGCCTTGAGGCGATTTCCTCTCGCTGCATGGGACGTCGATTGTAGAAGTGTCGGAGTTGATCATAGCGGAAGTTGTCAAGACTTTCGCGAACCGCCGGCCCTCTCTGGCGTTTACTTGCTGCGCAAACGCCGTCTCTCCCAGAGGGAGAGAATCTAAATCGGTTGCCAAATCCTGCTGCAAAAGTGTCGACGACCCGAGTGGCATCGCAAGCTGGAAGCTTACGCCACGTTTTGCCCCTTAGGCGAACCAGCTGACGGCGTTTTGGAACATGGCTAGGCCGTCGCCGGCGGCCGGCTGTTCTTTG
>NZ_JANZKV010000321.1 GCF_025060895.1 Stieleria sedimenti
CCAGGTGACGGCGGACGTTCGCCGACTGAAATGTACTGCCGTGACCGACGCTGACCTTGATTCGTTGCTTGAGGCCTTCAGAGCGAAACATGCTTTCATGTTTGAGGGCGGCCACGTCATATCTGATGGTCCAATTAGCTACGAGCGTTTAGCCGAGATAGAACAAACCACCGGCATTGCTCTGCCGCATCAGTACAAGCGTCACCTGAACCGCGTTGGGTCGGGGGACATTGGATTTTCCAGCGTTTATACTCCGGAACTCTCTCTGGAGTATTCGCTCTGGCGTGAATACGAATACATGCCGCAGAACCGAGGCCGATTTCTACCGTTCGCTGACAATGGTTGCGGTGACTACTACGGATTTTGCATTGTCGACGGTATCTGTTCTGATCCGGTATGCTGGGCTGACCACGAATGTGACTACGATATCAGCGAACCCGAATATCCCGACTTCAACACTTTTCTTGCCGAGGTTGCGCTTAAGTCGTGACTGACGTACAGCGGACGGCGAACCATCGCGTGCACCCGAGTACGCGAGTCGGGCGGTTTTGAAGTGGAAAATCTTTCGCGCGTACCGGGTGACGCGTGACGTTCGCCGACGGAAGTAATCCAGTGTGGCCTGAATTGAAACCTGGTCCGCTCTACGTCATCGAAGTTGACGGAGCAGTCCTCGCCGAACTAACGGACCCTTCGTGGAGCGACATGTTTTGGTGCGACTACACCTTGCGTCCAACTAATGATGAGTCGGATGCGGCACTTCACAATCCGAACCTCTGGAACGAAGTCCTTTTTGCTGTCCGACATGTAAGGACACAGACCATTGCTGAGCACTGCTTTTCCGGTGGGTCTGAGCTATACTGCCAGAGAGAAACGGATCGCCTGTCTTTCCGTTCACTGTGGCCGAGGTACGAAGACGCACTAAACCCACCAGGATTGATTTCGCGTTTGCTCGATCGCTTTTGGCGGTGATGCGTTCACGATAGAATCCGGCACATAAGAGCGGCGAACCATGCGATGAACCGAAGTCGCGGAGTCGCCGTTTTTGACAATGGAAAATCAATCGCCGCGACTCGGTTATCGCGGCCGTTATCGCAAAGGTGGCCCACAGTTGCGACAAACGTTGGTACTGCTTACCAGTTACATTCTCACCGCATACACTGCTACTCGTCAATTTCCAACAATGCACCAGAACCTATGAACGCTCCAGAGAAACAACCGTCGGCGACCCCATCCCTAATTTGGGGAGCAATCTGGATTGTCGGCCCACTTACTTACCTTCTACTACTGATGAATAATCTAGTGCCCGAACCGTCAAACTCGGCATACGTGTTCGGAAGTCTTCTTGGCATCCCGTTGGGTGGAGGCGTTTTGTTGAGAGGGATCAGATTGCAACGTGAGAACGCGAAACGTGAAGGGAGCAGCTGATTGATGACTATATCCAACCGGATTTAGCGTGGCCTCTACTCGTTGCAATATCCCCGACTTTCTTGCGGCACCGACCATGTGCTCGTTTCTTGGCTATAGTTGCGCGTAGCGTCTGAACGAAGTCGTGTGCTTCGGTTAGACATGCGATAACAATCGGATGCACGACGAGTCGGCGAGTCGGGTTTCATTGAAGTGGATGATCGCTCGCGCCGACCGCGTGATCCGTGCCGTTCGCCAACTGAAGATTC
>NZ_JANZKV010000322.1 GCF_025060895.1 Stieleria sedimenti
GTGGCCCCTTGCGAACGCATGCGGGCTTTAATCCAATACCGCTAAGTTAAGCGTCGTTTCTTTAGATGAGGGCCCGTAGGCTCGCGCCAAACGGCTGATATTCGTTTGACATCAGCCGGTTCGCGCCAGCGTCCGGGCCCCCTCATTCATGTTAACTTAGCGGTATTGGGCTTTAGCCGCCCTGGGTCGCTGCGTCGCAGCGACGAGGAATCGCCTAAAGGCTAGACACCAACGGTTGCTGAACCGCGTTTCCGCTTGATCAACTCAACCCGGAAACCCTCCAGTTAACGAAGCACTATCCAGGAAATTCCATGAGCGAACAAACTTCAAATTCGGGCGGAGAATTTGAACGTGAACCAGTGCCGGATTCGGCGTTACTGGGCAGCGGCAAGTTTTGGGGGATGTACGCGGGCGAGCACGCTGCGGGAACGGAGTTCATGATCGGACCGCTGTTTTTGGCGGCCGGTGCAAGTTTGTCCGATCTGATTCTCGGACTGCTACTGGGCAACATCCTGGCGGTCTTGACGTGGCGATTCCTCGTCGTGCCGATCGCAATGTCGAAACGGATGACGTTGTACTATCAACTCGAACGCATCTCCGGGGGTTCGCTGGTCAAGCTCTACAATCTGGTCAACGGCCTGCTGTTTTGTTTTCTTGCCGGTGCGATGGTCACGGTTTCTGCATCCGCAGTGGGAGTCCCCTTTGGCATCACCTTCGATGTTCCATCGGACATGTTCGGCTTGAGCAACCCGTCGTTTACGGCGTTGGTGGCGATTGTCGGCGTCGTCATTGCGGTGGTTGCGGCGGGGGGTTACGAGCGGGTGGCTCGGGTCGCCAACATTGCCGCACCGTGGATGATCGCCGTGTTCGCCGCTTGCGGGATCGTATCCCTGGCACAGATGGACGCAACCAGCGTGACGGCTCTTTCGGAGGGAAAGTTTTGGTCGGATGCGATCGCCTTTGTCCAGGAAAAGAACGGCCCCCAAACGTTTGGGTTCTGGCAGATCGTTGTGTTCGCCTGGTTGTGTAACGGAGCGATGCACTTCGGGATGGCGGATCTTTCCATCTTCCGTTTCGCCAGGAGCAAAGCGTCCGGCTGGGCACCTGCAATCGGAATGTTCCTGGGCCACTACATGGCTTGGATCGCGGCCGGATTGCTGCTTGCCGCACTGATCAAACTTCAACCGAGCTTGGCACTCGGGGCCGACGGCAAGGTCACCGCGAACCCCGGGCTGCTGGCGTTCCAGTCGCTCGGCTGGGCCGGCATCATTTGCGTCGTGATCGCCGGCTGGACGACCGCCAACCCGACGATCTATCGTGCCGGACTCGCTTTCCAAGGCATCTTGCCGAAGAGTTCGCGGACGGCGATGACCTTGGTGGCCGGCGCCGTTGCCACCATCGCGGGAGCTTTTCCGAATCTGTCGGCCCAGTTGCTCGACTTCGTCGGGACCTACGGAACCGTTCTCGGTCCGATGGGAGCGGTGATCTTCGTCGACTTCTATCTGATGAAGAAGTTTGGGCTGCAAAACGAGTACGCCTCCCACAGCGGAACCCAAATCAACGTTGCCGTGTTGATTGCGTGGCTGCTTCCCGTCGCGGTGGGCTTGTATCTGATTTTCCAGCAGGGCGTGTTTGCCGCCTACGCGGTCATTCCATGCTGGATCGCGTGCGGAGTTCTGTTCTTGGTGCTCAGCAAGTTCACGCAACAAGCATCGAGCGAATCGCCGACAACCGCATCCTCTTAAACCGTCACAGAAACTTGCCATGAACAAAATCGCCAAAGTCATCTCGCTGATCACCCTCGGCCTGGTTGTCGTTCCCTGCCTGTTGTTCTTCGTCGGCGCGATCGAACTCGATGCCGTCAAGTGGGCTGCGCTGGCCGGCACCATCGGATGGTTCATTTCCACGCCCCTGTGGATGAGCCGCAAATTGCCGATCGACGCCAACCAGGTCGAGATCTAGGCGCCGTCGACGACCGGGTCCCTCGCGGTCCATTTGTCGAGATCCATCCGAACACAAACTCAACTTATTGGTGGGAAATTGAAGTCCTTTGCAACTTTCATCGCGTCATCGCTGTTCGCCGTTTGCTTGGCAACTCAAGTCAGCGCGATCGAACCCGTTCACCTGCGTTGTGAATATATTGAAAACCCCGTGGGTCTTGACATCACGAAGCCGCGTCTGAGTTGGCAAGTGACATCGATCCGTCGTGGCCAGTCGCAGTCGGCGTACCGTGTCATCGTGTCATCCACCCCGGAAAACCTCGCCGGTGACAAAGGGGACCTTTGGGATTCGGGAAAAGTGGTTTCCGATCAGACGCTCTTCGTTGACTATGCCGGGCAGCCGCTTGAAAGTCGTCAGCAGTGTTTTTGGAAGGTGCACGTTTGGGGCACCGATCAGCCCACCCCCACGACCAGCCAAGCAGCTTCCTGGTCGATGGGATTGTTGGACGATTCAGATTGGTCCGCCCAATACATCAGTTTTCGCGACGATTCCCCGATCCATAAGAACGTCGACGAGCTTCACCTTCCCGCGGCACGGCAATATCGCAAAGAGTTCTCCGCGGCCAAGCAGGTCAAGCGTGCGACGATTTACGCCACCGCACTGGGCATCTACGAACTGCATCTCAACGGAACCCGCGTCGGCGATGCCTTGTTTGCGCCCGGCTGGACCGACTACCGACAACGTGCTTATTACAACACCTACGATGTCACCGACTTGGTTCGCTCCGGCGACAACGCGATCGGAGCGTGGGTCGCCGATGGTTGGTACAGCGGCTATGTCGGTTTCGGCCTACTGACGGGGATGGGGACTGAGAAGACCGGTCGGGCGATCTACGGAAAAACGCCCTCGCTGATGTCTCAGCTGGAGATCGAATACACCGACGGAACGAGCCAAATTGTCGCGACCGATGCGAGCTGGAAGGTCACGGGCGATGGACCGATTCAGCAAGCCGACTTGCTGATGGGCGAAGCCTACGACGCTCGAAAGCAGATGGATGGATGGGCGACGCACGGGTTTGATGACAGTGCGTGGCAGTCAGCCGTCCTTGCGAAAGACAACGGCAGCCAAGTTGCAACGTTCTATCAGCGTCGAAATCCGACGAAGCCGGGCGAGGGCGTGAAGAATGTGGGTGAAGAACGGAACCTCGGATTCAAGCGTCCGCAACTGGAAGCCTTTCCCGGTGTGCCCGTTCGGGTGACCGAAGAGATCCCGGCGAAAAGCGTCACACAGCGTGAGCCGGGGACATTTGTGTTCGATCTAGGACAGAATTTCGCCGGCATCATCCGTCTGAAGGTCAAAGGCGAAGCGGGACAGCGGATTCAGATTCGTTACGGAGAGATGCTGCATCCGGATGGTCGGCTGATGACGGAGAACCTACGGAAAGCCCGGGCGACAGACTTCTACACCTGCAGCGGCGATCCCGACGGCGAAATCTACGTCCCCCGGTTTACCTTTCATGGGTTTCAGTTCGTCGAAGTCGCCAACTTTCCCGGCGAGGCAACGCTGGATACCGTCACCGGGTTGGTGCTGCACAGTGATACGCCGCTGACCAGCGACTTTGAATGTAGCGACCCGATGGTCAATCAGCTCTTCAAAAACGTCGTTTGGACGCAGCGTTCCAATTTCCTGGATCTGCCCACGGACTGCCCGCAGCGTGACGAGCGGATGGGTTGGACCGGTGACGCGCAGGCTTACGTCGCGACCGCAGCCTACAATGCGGACATCGGCGCGTTTTACACAAAGTGGTTGCGTGAGCTGATGGAATCGCAGCGTCCCAGCGGTGCGTTCCCCGGCTACGCCCCGTTTCCGTTCCAACATGGCTGGGATTTCGGCACGGCCTGGGCGGATGCGGGTGTCATTTGCCCGTGGACCATCTGGCAGTTCTACGGCGACACGCGAGTGATCGATGATTGCTGGGAACCGATGACGCGGTTCATGCGTTGGCGAAAGCAAACCAGCGTCGGTGACCTTGGCATCAATCACGGCAATGCCTGGGGCGATTGGCTCGCCCAGGGTGCCGAAACGCCGCTCGACTATATCGACACGATTTACTACGCGATTTCCGCCAAGATGATGTCCGAGATGGCGGAAGCCACGGGTAGAAGCTCCGAGGCACAAGCATACCAAACGCAGTTTGAACGGACGAAAGCCGCCTTCCAGGCCAAGTACCTGAACGCCGACGGCAGTATCAACGTCAACACGCAAACCGCTCAGGCTCTTGCCTTGTTCGCCGACCTAGTTCCGGAACATCAACGCGCATCGACCGGACGACAGCTTGCAGAAATGCTTGGCGAAAACGGCAACCACATGGCGACGGGTTTTCTCGGTACCCGCCCGTTGTTGCCCGTTCTTTCGGCTTCCGGGCAACATGACTTGGCGACGTTCTTGTTGCAATCGCGAGAGTTCCCTTCCTGGGGTTACGAGATCGCAAACGGAGCGACGACGATCTGGGAACGCTGGGACAGCTACACCAAAGAGGACGCGTTCGGCCGTCATAACGCCGCGATGAATTCCTTCTCTCACTATGCGTTTGGTGCGGTATGCGAATGGATGTTTGCCACCTTGGCGGGGATTCAGTCGGACGGCCCCGGTTTCAAGAAGATCATCATCCGGCCGACTCCGCCGTCACCGGGAAGCAACGCGATGCATGAACCGATCGATTGGGTCCGTGCGTCATACGATTCGATTCGTGGCACGATCCGCAGCGATTGGAAAGTCGATGGTGATGAATTTCATCTGCAGGTTTGGATTCCCGCGAACACCACCGCGACCGTTTATCTGCCGACCCGCCATTCGGCGAGTATCACAGTAGGCGGCAAGTCTTTGGCGGGGAATCCCCACGTCAAACTCGTCCGCACGGAACCGAATTCAGCTGTCCTGTCCGTTCAATCAGGCAGCTACACGTTTGTCGCCAAAAGCGGCCTCACTCCCGCCACCAGTAAGCTGAAAACATCCAAGCCAAAAGACAACTCCATCAATCCCGATGGAGTCGATCTGACCGACGCGAAGAAGCTTGCCTCGTGGGACTTCACGAAGCCGACGGACGTTGCCAAATGGGTCGAGCGAAAGAGCGTCGAGGTCCAGCAGCGAAATGGCAGGGCGTACCTCGTCGCGACAGGTGAGGATTCACAGATGGCCGTGCGTCTAGATCAACCCGCCACCGGAAAGTTGGTAATCGAGTTGCGTGCGATGCCAGCCAAAGGAGCCACCAGTCAGTTTTTCTGGGCAATGCCGGGCCGAGGATTTGTGGGACACCAGCAGCGCAAGCGAACGTTACGCGAAACAGAACAGGTGAACGCGTACTTGTTCACCATCACCGACGGTGAACCGGTCGGAAAGCTCAGATTCGATCCGTTTGCAACCTATGACAAATATGCCAACGCCGGCGAAATGATGATTGAATCCATCGCGATCTACCGACTCGCCGACTAGCTGAAACCGCGCACCGCCAACGAGGCATCCATGAATCTGTTTCAACAATCCGGTCTTCTCAAAGTCTTTTTTTGCCCGTTGCTCATTGTCGTGGCGACAAGCACAGGCATTTGGGGACAGAACGCAGGGTCAAAGCCGAACGTTGTCTTTATTCTTGCCGACGACCTCGGCTGGAGTGACACGACGCTTTATGGCACGACGAAGCTGTACAAGACGCCGAACATTGAGCGACTGGCCCAGCGGGGCATGACATTCACTCGAGCCTATTCGTCCAGCCCGCTGTGTTCACCGACGCGGGCCAGCATCTTGACCGGATTGAGTCCTGCACGGCACGGAATCACCGCACCGACATGCCACCTGCCGAAGATGATTCTGGAGCCAATTCAGGCGACCAGTGGTCCGCCGAATCGCCCGGCCACGCTTCCTGAGTCGGTCTCGCGGCTGGACACGAAGTACTACACGCTGGCGGAAATGTTCCGAGACAACGGCTATGCGACGGGGCACTTCGGCAAGTGGCACCTTGGTCCAGAGCCCTACTCGCCCCTGGAACACGGATTCGATGTCGACGTTCCCCATCATCCCGGCCCTGGACCGGCAGGCAGCTACGTGGCTCCGTGGAAGTTCAAGGACTTTGATCATGATCCGGACATTCCGGACCAGCACCTCGAAGACCGCATGGCCAAAGAAGCGGTCGCTTTTCTGGAGCAACACCAAGACGAACCTTTCTTCCTGAACTACTGGATGTTCAGCGTCCATGCTCCGTTCGACGCGAAGCAAAAACTCATCGATGAATACCGCAAGAAAGTCGATCCGAACGATCCGCAGCGGAGTCCGACCTATGCGGCCATGATCGAGAGCATGGACGATGCCGTCGGGACCCTGCTCGATACGCTTGACCGGCTGGAAATTGCGGAGAACACGATCATCATCTTCGCGTCCGACAACGGCGGAAACATGTACAACCTCGTCGACGGCGGCACTGCGACCAGCAATGCACCGCTGCGCGGCGGCAAAGCAACCATGTACGAAGGAGGTGTCCGCGGACCAGCGATCGTGGTGCAACCGGGATCGATCGAAGCCGGTTCACGAAGCGATGAGATCATCCAAAGCAGCGACTTTTATCCAACGTTGCTGGAGATGCTTTCGGTCGACGCCCAGCCGAATCAGGAGTTTGACGGGGTCAGTCTTCTTCCGGCGCTACAGGGAAACTCACTGGATCGTGATGCGATCTTCACCTATTTCCCGCACGCCCCCGGCGTCCCCGATTGGCTGCCGCCGGCGGTCAGCGTCCACCAAGACGATTGGAAACTGATCCGCCTTTTCCACGCTGGTGAAGACGGCAAGCACCGGTACAAGCTGTTCAATCTGAGCGATGACATTGGCGAACAGAACAATCTCGCGACCAAGTTTCCTGAGCGGGTGGCGCAGCTGGATCAACGGATCGAGCAACACCTCGTCGAAACCAATGCGGTTCGCCCGTTGCCGAATCCGAAATTTGATCCGTCAAAGTACGACGTGACTCAGGAAGGCAAAGCAAGTTTAAAGGGTGGCGCCAGCGGCGCGAAGAAATCCAAAGCAAAGCCGCCCGGCAAGCCTGTCGCGGGGTGGCAACCCGGCGGCACCTGCACCCTGTCGACTTCCAATAACACGCTGGTCGTCCAAAGCACGGGTGGCGATCCCTACCTCAGTCACGCTTTCCCGAAGGCAATCGACGAAACGTCCTTCACGTTGCACCTGAAAATGACTTCGAGTTCGTCCGGCAACGGGCAAATTTTTTGGCAAGAACAGGATGCCGGCCCCTTCAAAGCCGAGCGAAGTCATTTCTTTGACGTTCAGCACGACGGCCAGCCGCATGAGTATGCGATCGCTTTCAAGGTGACGAAGCCTTTGCTTGCGGTGCGAATCGATCCATCGCGAGGTCCCGGCAAGATTGAGATCTCAGAGATTCGATTGGTCGGCAACGACGCGACAACGCATTACCGCTTCCAAACGCCGAAATCGCATCCCGTTTCGTCTGGTGACGACAACCGTGATCGGAAGCCGAACGTCATCGTCATCTACACCGACGACCATGGTTACGCCGACCTGAGCTGTCAAAATGTTTTCGACGACGTGAAGACGCCCAACATTGACAAGCTTGCCGCGGGCGGAGTCCGGATGACCGATGGATACTGCACCGCCCCGCAGTGTGTTCCCTCACGCGGAGGCCTGATTAGCGGCCAATACCAGACGAAGTGGGGCTTGGAGTCGAATCCGCAATTCCGGGACGCAGCGACCCTGAAGCGTTTTGCTGAGCTGGAAACCATTCCCGAGCGTCTCAAGCGGGCCGGTTACGTCACCGGCATGGCCGGCAAATGGCACCTTGGGCCGAGCAAAGCGGATGCGATTGCGGCACACGGATTCGACAAAGCGTTTCACAAGAACAGCAACGGGCCGGGCCATTGGAACATGAACTTGGAAGGCGAAGACGTCGGGCCTGAGGAGCAAAAGGGTGGTGGCTATCACATCGAGATGATTTCAGAGTTTGCGTGCACATTCATCGATCGCTTTCACGACAAGCCCTTTTTCTTCTATCTCGCTTGCCGCGCACCACACGTACCGCTCGACGCACCACAGCCATACCTCGACCGTTTTCCCGGAAAAATGCCGGAGCGTCGACGGCAGGCACTGGCGATGATTTCGTCCATTGATGACGGCGTCGGGCGAATCGTTGCGACACTCCATAAACACGGGCTCGAAGAAGACACCCTCATCTTCGTCATCAGCGACAACGGCGCACCGCTGAAAATCCACAAGCTCGACGCACCGGGCGGAGGTCCCGGTTGGGATGGTTCACTGAATGATCCCATGAATGGCGAAAAGGGGATGCTAACCGAAGGCGGCATCCGGGTTCCATTTGTGGTGCACTGGAAAGGGACGATTCCCGCCGGTCAGGTCTATTCGCATCCCGTGATCACGCTCGACGTTGGTGCAACCGCGTGCTCGTTGGCCGGGTTGCCCGAGGATTCAAACCTCGACGGCGTCAACCTGATCCCTTTTCTGACAGGCCAGAAAGAGGGCAGCCCACATGAAATGATGTATTGGCGCTGGCTGGGCCAGTCGGCGATCCGAAAAGGAAACTGGAAATACCTTCGTAGTGACGACCGGGAGTACCTCTTCGATTTGGAGAAGGATTTCGAAGAGACCAACAACCTATTGACGCGTTTTCCTGAGTTGGCGGCATCGCTTCACGGCGACTTGAAAGCGTGGGCCGCAACACAGTCTCCACCCGGCATCTGGGCCATGCAGTCCGCCGCCATGAGCAGTCAGGCGGCGAAATACTTTGACTGGTACGTCGACGGAAGACGGGACGTGTCGCCGCCGCCGACGAATCGGAAGCAACCGCGAACCGGGCAAAAAAGCAGGACGCTCACCCAGTGAACCGCATATTGATCTCATATTTTATTCCATCCCCAAGGTTGTCGACATGTTTTCGCGATCACGTCTGATGATGTCAGGGCTCGTTGTTCTGCTCGCCACTTCGACTTGCCCAGCGTCGGATCCTCCTGCCGCTTCCATCCAAAAGCCCGCCATCGTGAGCGGCGAATCGGGCTACGCCGCGATGATCAGCCGCGGATACACACCGCTGTTCAACGGAACGGATCTCACCGGATGGCGAAATCCTTACTCGTACGGCGAAGCGAAAGTAGTCGACGGTGAGATTCACTTGCAGGCGGACAAAAAGTTTTTTCTGGTCACCGAAAAGAAGTTTTCGGACTTTCGTGTGAGTGTTGAGATCCATCTGCCTGAGGGACCGGCGAACTCTGGCGTGATGTTTCGGGCCCATGTCGATGAGGATGCAGCCAAGAAAGTCTACGGCTACCAGGCCGAGTGCGACGGTTCGGACCGGCGCTGGTCGGGAGGCTTGTACGATGAAGCCAGACGCGGATGGATTTGGCCCAGCACCAAAGGCAGATCAAAGGATCAGTTCCTCGAACACGCCGAAGAATCACAACAGTTCTTTGCAACGCCTCGCGTCCGCAATGCGCTCCATCGCAACGGATGGAATCGCTACGAAATCACCTGCGTCAACGATGTGATTCGGATCGAGGTCAATGGAGTAGAAACCGTTCGCTTTCGCGATGCCACCGACGCGAACGGATACATCGGGATTCAACATCACGGCGAAAAAGGACAGACGTATCGTTTTCGTAATCTGTTCATCAAGGAATTGCCCGAAATCCCCGCCCTTCAGTATGCTTCGCTAACGGAGCAGCCGCCTCTCTCCATCAAACGAATCAACGAGACGGTCACACAGATCGATTTTGGCACCGTCGCTTTCGGAAACATCGCGATGCCGATTCCCTCGGGCCGGGGAACGGCGAACGTGCATTTCGGAGAGAAGTTAAAAGACGGCCGCATTGACCAGAATCCGCCGGGAACCGTTCGGTACGGAGTGACCCCCATTCGTCTCGGCCAGCAGCGTGGCACCTGGGTCGTGCCGGCTCCTGTCGACACCCGCAACGTGCAGCAATCCGGATTGATGAACGCGAATCCGCCAGCGGTTTTGACGCCACCGGCATGGCAACCCGTGATGCCATTTCGCTGGGTCGAGATCGAAGGCGTTGGCCCTGACTATCCGTTCGATCTCGTTCGCCGACGGGCCGCTTACTCGGCGACCTGGGACGACGATGCGAGTGCATTCGAGTGTTCCGACGAAACCCTCAACCGCATCTGGGACCTGTGCAAATACAGTATCAAGGCCACCACCTTTGCCGGCGTGTACGTCGACGGCGACCGTGAGCGCATTCCCTACGAAGCCGACGCCTATTTGAACCAACTGAGTCATTACACGACCGACGATGACGTCAAGATGGCCGCGCGGACATTTGACTGGCTGATGGAAAACGGCACTTGGCCGAGCGAATGGGCACCGCACATGGTGTTCATGGCGTATGCCGAGTGGATGCACACCGGCGACACCGAGTGGTTGAAACTTCGCTACGAATCGTTGAAGTCGAAAACATTGTTGCACCGCAGCGGTGAAGACGGCTTGGTTCGCAGCGATGAAGACGATCAGACGAGGCATGACATCGTCGACTGGCCAAAGCAGGAACGCGACGGGTTCGTGTTCACCGAGATCAACACCGTCGTCAACGCGTTCCACATCAAAGCGATGGAGCAGATGGCGGAAATGGCGAGGGCGATCGACAAGCAGGCTGACGCCGATGCTTTTGAGTCGCGAGTCACGCTTGCTCGCGCGTCGTTTCAGGACAGACTGTTCAATCATGACGCCGGCATCTATCGCGATGGCATTGAGACCGACCACAGCAGCGTCCACGCCAATTTCTTTCCCTTGGCATTCGGCCTGGTCCCTGATCAGAAACGCGACGGCGTGCTGTCGTGGCTGAAGCAGAAGAAGATGCAGTGCAGCGTGTATGCGGCACAGTACTTCATGGATGCACTGTTTACAGCTGGTGCCGGCCAAAAGGCGCTGGACCTAATCCTGGCCGACGGCGACCGCAGCTGGAAACACATGGCGGGCAGCGGCACCACGATCACCTGGGAAGCTTGGGAGATGAAATACAAACCCAATCAGGATTGGAACCACGCATGGGGCGCCGCCCCGGCGAACCTGCTGCCGCGTCACGTTCTCGGAGCGCAGCCACGATCCCCAGGCTGGACCACCGCCACGATTCGCCCCTGCCCTGGAGCTTTAGAATCAGCCCGCGGCAAGGTCCCGACGCCGCGGGGGCCGATTAAAATTGATTGGACGAATGGCGAGGCCTTCGATCTGTCGTTGTCCTTGCCCGACGGCATGTCAGCCGTGGTAGAACTACCAGCCCCCGATGACTCCAGCGGCGTCTTCGCAAACGGAACGCCAGTTGCCGCGACCAAACGCGGCGACCGCTGGCATGTCGATGGAGAAGTCACCGGATCCGTCCGTTTCGAAGTGAAGTGAACGTAAAGAGAAAAATTAACATGTCGCGTCGAATTCTGGCTTGTTGTCTGACCGTTATCGCGTTTTGCGTTCACTCGTTTGCGGCGGAGCGTCGTCTGCCTGACATCGTGGTCTATTTGGCGGACGACCTTTCCGCACTCGACCTGCCGATCTACGGCGGAACGAACATCCAGACGCCGGCCATCGATGCGTTGGCTGCCGACGGGATGACGTTCGATCGCGCGTTTGTGGCGAGTCCGGCGTGTGCTCCCAGCCGCGCCGCTCTGCTCACCGGCCTGATGCCGGCCCGAAACGGAGCCGAAGAAAACCACACGTATCCGCGCGAAGGAACGGTTCGTCTGCCACGTCTGCTCGGTCAACTCGGCTACCAAACGGCAGCGTTTGGAAAAGTGGCCCACTCAAAGAGTGCGAAGGACTATGGGTTCGACACCATCGAACTGCAGAAAGACATTCCCCAGCTGCGAAAAACGGTGGAGACCTTCCTGGTCAATCGCGACGACCCCAGACCACTGGCGTTGTTCGTCGGTGTCTCCAACCCCCACGTGCCTTGGCCCAGCGAGTCCACCGTCGATCCAGAATCGATGCATCTACCACCCAAACTTCTCGATACGCCGCAAACGCGAGTCCAGCGGTCGCGTTACCTGCAGGAAGTCAAAGATTTGGATGCCTACCTCGGCGAACTGCGGGTGTTGACTGACGAGCACATGGCGAAAGACAAACTGTTTGTGTTTTCCAGCGATCATGGCGCCCAATTCCCCTTCGGCAAGTGGACGCTGTACGACGAAGGCATCCGCGTGCCGTTGATTGTTGCGCGTGCGGGCAAGATCAATAAGGGAACTCGAACGGATGCGATGGTCAGCTGGATCGACATCTTCCCGACGTTGATTGACATCGCCGGCGGAGCCATCCCCGACGATCTCGACGGACGCTCTTTCGCGGCGGTCCTTCGCGGGGACACCGATTCACATCGCAAGCGCATTTTCACGACACATAGCGGCGACCGAATGATGAATGTCTACCTGAGTCGCTCGATTCGCACCGATCGATACAAATTGATTTGGAATCCGCATCCCGAGTTCGCGTTCACCACCCACATCGATCTGCTGCTTCGGGAAACCTCGGGCGACTACTTCAAACAATGGACCGAGGCGGCCAAAACGAACGCGCATGCTGCCGATGTGGTTGCTCGCCACCACGGCCGCCCCGAGTACGAGCTCTTCGATCTCGAGCAAGATCCATTGGAACGCAGCAATCTCGCCGGTCAAAAAGAACTTGCGTCCGTTCAGCACGACTTGAAAACTGAGTTGAAACAGTGGATTTCAGATCAGGGCGACAACCTCACCGTTTTCCATCCGCCACTGATGCTCGATGCGCCCGAAACTTGGGTGCCCCGAAACGCATCGCGTAAGTAGAGAGTCATCCTCAAGATTTCCTTCAGCCCCTGCCAAGGTGCGAAAGCTTTCGAGGCAAATTCAACAATGGCTCGACAAGGATGTCGCGAAATGAATCTGCCTCACAGAAATGGCAATGCCATGGACCGACGTAAGTTTTTCGGATCAACAACCGCGAGTCTCACCGGGCTTTCACTGGCGGCAGGATTCCGTTGCTGCCTCCAGGTGATTGCTCCGTGATGATGTTACACCGTTTGCGTTTTCCGACGCTTGTTCTCTGTGCCTGCAGTGTTTTATGCTTGCGTCCGGCGCTGGCACAATCACCACCGCACTTGCAGCTCATCGATGAATTTAGGTCGCCCCCCCAGCAGTCGCACCCGGAGACTTGGTTTCATCTGATTGGCGGCAATGTGGATCGCGATGCCTTGACGACGGACCTGGAAGCGGTTTCGGCGGCTGGAATCAGTGGGATTCAGTTGTTTCACGGTCGGGGCCGTCCCTGGCCGGGGGTTGAGCCACAGATTCAGACGCTGAGTGAAAACTGGGACTCGTTGATCGGCCACGTTGCCGACGAAACACAACGATTGAATCTGAAGTTCACGATGCAGAATTGCCCCGGTTGGGCGATGTCAGGCGGGCCTTGGATCACTCCCGACAAGGCGATGCGGCATTTGGTCTATCGCCGGGTGAACGTTGTCGGCGGTGCTCCGATCACCCTCGAGCTCACAACGCCTGAACCCAGTCAGGAAGCATGGCGTGACTATCGAGACGTCGCGGTGCTCGCTTTTCCGACCGCTGCGGACGACACCGGTGATGCACTTCGTCCGATTCGAGTCACAAGCAATCTGGCGGATGCTGACTGGACGGGATTGATCGACGGCAAGGACGTGAAGGTTCAGATTCCCGCAGAATCGTCGCCCAGTTGGGTCGAATTGGAATTTGACATCCCGGTCACGCTGCGCTCGATTCAGTTGCCACCCACGGAATTCCTAGCAAAGCGGATGATGTTTGATCCCGATTCGTCAATTTCCATTTCTGTCTTGAAAGACGGCGTTTGGAATCGGTTGGTGACTCACAAGGTGCCGCGTGGCAATTGGCAAGACCGACAACCAGAGATGCATTACGTCTTGGCGGTACCCGATGCCAAGTCAACACGTTATCGAATGACGTTTCATAACAATCGTCCGCTGGAGATTTCCCACCTGCGATTTTTCTCGACGGCACGCATCCAAGATTGGCGAGCCCAGGCCGGCTACGCGTTGCGAAGTCTTGAGCGACGTTCGCCGCCCAAACAATCACCCAAGGCATGGGTGCGTCTCGCGGATGTGATCGACCTGACCGAGAGGATGGATCCGGACGGAAACTTGGAATGGAATTCACCTTCGGGTCAATGGACCATCGTCCGTTTCGGTCACGTCAATACAGGCGTCACGAACAAGCCGGCGCCAATGGAAGCCACCGGATTCGAGTGTGACAAGCTTTCGACGGCGGGGGCGGATCAGCACTTTGCCGGTTACATCGGGCGCCTATCCAAACCGGGTGGTGCCGCCGACAACGGGCGGCTGCGAGGCATGTTGATCGACAGCTGGGAATGCTACACCCAGACCTGGACGCCTGAGATGGAGCAGGAGTTTGAGAAACGCCGGGGATATCCGCTCCGCCGCTGGTTGCCCGCACTGGCGGGCTGGGTGGTTGAGGATCACGGAATGAGCGAGCGATTCTTGCGAGACTGGCGGGCAACGATTAGCGATCTGATCGTCGAAAACTACTACGGTCGATTAGCTGAACGTGGACGGGAACGCGGGCTTGAACTCTCCTTTGAAACGTCTGTCGGTGATGTCTCGCCGGGCGACATCCTGCAATACTTCAAGTCTGCTGACACCCCGATGTGCGAGGTTTGGAAGCCCAACGATCCGCATGTCGGCGGGCTGGAAACAAAGCCCATCGCACCGACCACATCGGCGGCACATGTCTACGGCAAACCGCGTGTTGCCGCGGAGATGTTTACGGCCGCCCCAATGAATTGGCGTGAGCATCCGTTTTCATTGAAGAACGTCGCTGACCGCAGTTTCGCTCTCGGTGTCACGCACCTCGTTTTTCACACCTACACGCACAATCCACTGAATCGGTTGCCGGGAACCTCGTTTGGCGGCAGCATTGGCACGCCATTCTTGCGCGGCCAGACCTGGTGGCATCAGATGCCACATTTCACCGGCTACCTTGCCCGATGCCAGCACTTGCTTGAACAAGGCCACCAGGTCGCCGACGTCTTGTGGTACCTGGGCGATGACATCGATCATAAACCACGTCAGGACACCTCGTTTCCAGATGGCTACCACTTCGATTATCTCAATCAAGATGCACTGCTTGACCGCGTTACCGTCGATGAGGGTGAACTGACGATTCCGGAAGGAACGCGTTGGAAAGTCCTTTGGCTTGCGCCCGATCAGTGTCGGCGATTGACACCCGAGACGTTACAGCGAATCAAGGAATTGGTACGCAGCGGAGCCACGGTGATCGGCAACGCGCCGGTGGCGAATCCATCATTGAGCGGAGGCGAGGAGTCCGACACAGCGTTCACGGCGTTGGTGGATGAGCTTTGGGGGAAAACTCTTACCGAACAGGGTGATCGGAGAATTGGCCAAGGACGGTTGGTATGGGGTGACACTCTGGAAGCTTCGCTCGAGAAGCTCAAGATTGGACCCGACGTGCGTGGCACACTTTCCGAGCGGTGGTGTCATCGGCGCAGCGGCGACACCGACATCTACTTTCTGATCAGCAGCCGAACCGAAGCGGTCGACGCCACGATTGAGTTTCGCTGCAAAGGCATTCCGGAGTTTTGGAATCCGATCGATGGAAGTCGAAAGCCTGCCCTCGCGTACCACCACACGGACACGGGAACGGCGATTCCGATTCGTTTGCCAGCCGCCGGTTCGACCTTTGTTGTCTTTGTTCGCGAACAGGAATCGATCCAGGGAAACGTTATCCCGATTACACGAATTTCGCGAAACGGAAAGGTACTGCTGGATGCAGCGGACCGGTCCCGTATCGACACCACCCCAGGTTTCCCGGCATTCGGACTCGATCGCTATGGAATCACTCAGCCATGGGTTGCCCCGCTGCCGCCAACGATCGAGTTGAATGCGGATCCCGAGATCTTGGTCGCATACAGGAACGGTCAATATCAGCTCCGACGCAGCGACGGGACGACAAAGTCGTTCACCGTAACCGATGCCAAGTCCATCGGCTTGGATCAAGACTGGCGCATTCGATTCCCAGACGGATGGGATACGCCAGAGGAAATCGAACTCGATCGAGTAGGTCCTTGGTCCGAGCTTAGCGATCCTGCGATTCGCCATTTTTCCGGAACGGCAACCTACACCACCACGTTCAGATTGGATGACAAGCAACCCGACGCTCGGTTGCAGCTGGACCTTGGTCGTGTCGGGAACATTGCCCAGGTCACCGTAAACGGCAAGATGGCGGGTACGATTTGGTCCGCGCCATACCGACTGGACATCACCACGCATACGAAACCAGGTGAGAACACACTTTCCGTCGCGGTGACCAACACATGGCACAATCGACTCGCATTGGATGCCGGCTTGCAGCCAAGCAATCGCAAGACATGGACCTATGGAAGCCCCCCCAAAGATTCGCCCTTGGAGTTCTCTGGGCTCAGCGGCGATGTGCGATTGGATCTCGGTAAAGTCATCGACTTGTCTACCAACGAGACAGCACGACCGAACCGTCACCCCAACGTACCCGGGTCGATTCAAACCTCGGCCGTTGATGAAAAAGCACTCACGTTCGCCGTTGGCCCCGCGTCGAAATTCGCCAACACGGTCAATGGCCGCACGCATCAGCAAGATGCGTTGGTGACCTACCGTGGGTACCAATACGTGACCTACGTGGATGCCAGTCGACGGATCTGCATCGGCCGCCGCGAACTCCCCTCAATCCCTTGGGAGATCATCCGCTTCGACGATCATCGGTTTGAGTCCAACGATTCGCACAACACGTCAGTGATAGGAATTTGCGACAAAGACGGATCGATTCACATTGCGTTCGATCATCATGCGACGCAACTGAACTACCGCGTTTCCAAATTGGGCGTCGCACATGCACCAGAGTCGACACCATGGACCGCCGAGCTCTTCGGCCCGATCACACACACCCTGGGATCCGTCGCGACGCATGAACGAGTCACCTATCCAAGGTTCTTTTCGGCACCCAACGGGAACCTGATGTTTTACTACCGATCGCTTACGTCCGCTGATGGCGACGGAATGATCGAGGAGTACGACGGTGAACAGCATGATTGGACGCCCGGTCTGGGCAAGTTCATCGCTCGCGACGTGGGCACGTTCAAAGCGAACGGCCGCGAAAGTCAACGTCGCTGCCCCTACATGAATGCATTGACTTTTTCAGGGCAACGACTGCACGCGAGTTGGGTTTGGCGAGAGCGTTTCGAAAGAACGAATGTCGCCAATCAACACGATCTGTGCTACGCCTACAGCGATGACTACGGCCGCACCTGGTGCAATTCGGCGGGCAAAATCATCGGTCGCACGGGCCAGGACCTCATCCATCTCGATTCGCCTGGCTTGGCGGTCGCCGAAATCCCGATCAACTCTGGCTTGTCGAATCAAAACACGCACTACGCGTACCCCGACGGCAGCATCCACATCATGCTGCGACATCGACTTGCAGGTGAGTCGTCCGCCGATTCAGAGCTTCGCAACTTTCACTACTGGCGCGATAGCGAGGGCAATTGGAAACACGAGGCCCTGCCGCTCGTTGGACGTCGGCCCAAGTTGCTTGGAACACCCGATCGGAAACTTGTTTTGGTTTACAGCGACGAAGGCGAATTGTTCCTCGCCAAGGGCTTGCCCGATACGGGGCGGCAATCGTGGCGTTGGAGTCAGCTTCAATTACCCAAGCGTTATTCCGCGTTCGGCGACGCCCTGGTGGATCTTGCGCGATGGGAACAAGATCACACGCTGACGGTCTACCATCAAGACGAGCCGTCACGACTCATTGTGACCGATTCACCCGACGCAATCGACGGCCCACCGTCGCCGCTACGTGTCAGCAACATCGCTTGGGACCAGCTTCCGACTCAGCAGAGAATACTACCGTGAATGACCGACGCAACCCGAAGCAATCCATTGTGATGAAACCGCGAACCCTCGTTGGATTTATGATTCTGATCGGTTTGTCATGCAGGCCGGTTGATGCTAGCGAACGACCGAACATAATCTTCATCCTTGCCGATGATCTGGGTTTTAATCAGATCGGTGCCTACGGTGACACACCGATCAAGACGCCGCGCCTTACCAAGGCATGAGACGCGACTCCTTCGACGGCGGTATCCACGTTCCAATGATCGTCCACTGGCCGGCTGCGATCAAAACGGGACGCGTCGATCACACTCCCTGGGCCTTCGCCGATGTGCTGCCGACGTTCGCCGAGCTGGCGGGCGTGCCACTTACATCCGTGCCGCGAGTCAAAACCAACGGCACATCCATTCGCCCTCGCTTGACCGACTCCCCGACGCCGATACCCGAACGCATCCTCTACTGGGAATTCGGGAAGCAGGTCGGCGATCCCAATTCCGGCATCGTCGGCGACGTCTTTCAAGCGGCACGCCGAGGAAAGTGGAAAGCGGTTCGCTACGGCAAGGAGGCGCCCGTGCAGCTCTTTAATCTGGACGAGGATCCGGGAGAATCAAACGACCTTTCCAGCGTTCACCCCGAGATCCACGCCGAGTTCACTCGGCTGTTTCAGGAGCAAAGCTAGGCGATCCAAACTGGGCGATGAAGTTTCGGTCGACAGGCGGGTTGCAGCGTTCATGGTTTTGCCGGAACCCAACGTTTTTCGCGCGAAGAGACTTCACCGGCGCAGGCCAGTGCAACGCCATCCGCTCCGCTTTCCAATCAATACGCTTTCAAGTTGATATGATTGGGATGCGAAATCAGTGACGTGATCCGAATATTGTGAGGATCAGGCCTGACGATGTCCTGGTGATTCGTGCTTTACCGACTTGCAAATCGGCGAATCTTGCCCGGCGCGGGGGCGTCTTTGTTCGCTGACGCCTTTGTGGCAAAACAATAGGCACTGCGACCAGCGTTCCGGGCATGTCCTGGAAAAACCCCGGTGAACCGATCAAAACATTGGAAGTGATCCGTTGCCGCAAGTTTGTTTGGTTCCGGCGGGATCGTCTTTGAGTCAAAGAAATACAACCTCGGACCGCACAACGCGAATCACGGTGGAGTCATGCGCCGCTGGATCACTCGATGGACCACTAAAGATCAAGACGGCTGTCGCACCAAAACGCTGACGACCTACGGCCAGAGGAATAAGAAGCTGGCGTTAGCCTTACGGCCCGGAGTCATACGCAACCCCGCCCCGCGGTGACCGCACGTCAACCGTCGGAGCGAATAGCAATTCGCCGCCAAGAAAGACAATATTGCCAATCGTTTCTTGGTAGGAGTTGGGCGTTAGCGCAAAGCTCGCGATTGCCGTGGGAACCGATTCCAATGCCTCGACGCATGCGATGGTCACCCGCATCCTGGTCGCCGAGACGAGTTGCGGACAAAGTACGGCCCAATGCCATGAGCGCACTCGTGGGTCGTAATAAACAGCCAGTCGTAGGTGGTAGGGAAGATGTAAGTGTCATTGCACGGATTGGTGCCAGAAATGGCGATCGACCGTGGGCAAAACCATAGCATGTCGATTTGTTCGTCGTGAACGTAAAGTTCGTCTTCGTCACAGTTCTCAAAAGCAGACAAGGCATTGGTCCGTTCTAGTGCGGATTGGTAGCCATAGCTGAACGCGTGCCAAAGGAAACCACGATAGCAATACGAACCGGTTTGTTGTTGAACATCGGCGAAGAAGGTTCGTGTCAGTTTCTTCAACGTCTCGCGAAAAGCGCGGCCTTCAACAAGGAATTCGTCTGGCGGATAGTCACGCGTTTGGGGCATCGGATCGCGATGGATTCGAGTCGCGAGGGCCAAATCCCAGGAAAACCAACTCATCCTGAGTTAGCTCGAATTGTTGATCTTCTTTAGTGTTCTCGAAAATCAACGATAGCTTTCCAATCTCTTGCTCAATCAGTGACATCCGCGTGCATAGTTCAGAGATTCGTTGATGATCTTCCGAGGGAATCTCGACCTTTACCTGTGATGTCCGGTAGTAGGCATCTCGGTCACGATCACGCAGGAGAAATGAACGAAGTCGGTCCTTGTCAGACATGATTTCGGTGAGTTCCGCATCGCGTTTCGCAAGCCGAGTCTGCAGGTCTTCAAGCCTGACTTCGATTGCCGCTTTGACCTCAGTCCCGTTCTTGGCGAACTTAAGTGTTGTATCGTCCCAATGTGGCATTGAACGTCCCAAATAGGGTCAAGATTTGCGTTGGCGAACGTCACCGATCGCGCGGCGACGAAGGACTTTCCACTTCATCACCGCCAACTTTGCCGCTCTCGTGCATCGCAGGGTTCGTCGATCCGGGTGACCACACGGGACGTCCAGAGGCGGCTTGACGATTACGTGCATCGTCAAGAATCGCATGTAAATCACCACCGAACCGTTCGGAAATCTCGCGGCGCGTTTGATGAATTTCGTCAAGTACGGGATCAGTTGCTGTCTGTTTCTGGATCATTGCCAACCATCTCTTCCGGTGTGCAAATCACAGGAATTGGGATCGAAAGGTCATTGAGGACACCGTGAATACGCGGCAAGATCCGTGCGTTTGCAATGTGCCGACAATTCCATGTCAGCAAATATTGTATTCGATGATGAGCAACCATCGCGATATGAAGTGCATCTGTCCGGGCGTTTTCTGGCAGTATCGCCCGAGACATGATTTCATCAGCGATGTCTGCAATTGCGGGATCGAGCGGCAACAGCGGGATCCCATCAAGCATTTCCAGTCGCTCCGCTGCAAGTGTCGCATCGCCGCCAGCTGCTTCGTGCACTCGGCTTCTGCCGAAGGTAGCTGACAATTGACGTCTCGATGTACACCGTGTCCATGTTAGAAGTCTATCACAGCGAACGGCACAATTCACGGGGATCGCGCGGAGGATCGACCATTGCAAAACCGGCGGCCCGCGATCTCCAGTGCAATCAATGGTTCGTCCGATTTGTTCCCGCGCCGTCCATCGGGCCCATCTTACCATCTTGCACGACAAATAGCTGACACCGCTCCAGATCTCTGCGTAGGCGATCGCGTTCATACGCGGTCAGCTCACCGCCTTCGAATGCGATTCCAACCCAGCCTCGCATCTTGTTGGCAATCTTGAGTTGTTCACATTGTCCCGGAGTGGGAAAGGCAGCCAATGTGATACGGTACTCAGTGCCGAGTGGCCACGACGGAATCGAGCCAATGCGTCCACCGATTTGCGACACGGCGTTGGAAAGCAGTCTCTCTTTTCGCGTCACATTCCAATAGTCGATCGCAAGCGCAACGATGCCCAAGGCGGCAACAAGCAGGAAGTATTTCGAAAATCTTTTCATCTCTGAAGACATCCATCGGACGAACGACCGGGATCAGCGGGCGGCGGAAGTTGACATTGATCTCACCAAGAACTGCACCACTGCCGCTCCATCGTATCCAATGGTTCGTGCTAGATTCTTTATCGCATCACTGGAACGCATCATCTTGGCGTAGCCTACCGCCTATTCCGCGGAACGACATTCCGCCGGCCGGTCTTCTCAGTGATTACCCAAAGGACAAGCACCACCAAACCAACACCACCGCCGCAGCGTCCACGATATCCCGGAGGGATTCCAGC